>NZ_MKEK01000001.1:3107707-3438923 GCF_001752395.1 Rheinheimera salexigens
CAAGTCAGTTGCTCTACCAACTGAGCTAAAGCGGCTACGACAAATTTTGTTATATCGTATGATGCTGTGAGAATACAACAGATTAAACTGTTAAAACTTTACTGTCAAAGCCAAGTTAATAAATACAGACACCAAAAATTTAATGGTGCCTCGACCCGGAATCGAACCAGGGACACGAGGATTTTCAATCCTCTGCTCTACCGACTGAGCTATCGAGGCAACGCGGGTCGTATTAAACGGATTTTGCGCTATTAAGTCAATAGATATTTTATAGAGTTAGTGCTGTTAGCTTATAACTTGTACAAAAACCACTAATAAGCTGTAGTTTGCCTAATCAACTATGTTATTTTTTCAAAGTTGTTAAAATACCTTCATTCGAACAAGCCTGCTAAAGTGTAAGCAGCAAAAAATGGATCTTCAATGAAAAACTTATCATTTAGCCGACCTATTTTTAAACGGTTGGCCTTGCTGTCTATGATTATTTTGTGTGTACAAGCTAGTTTGTTTTTCTTTATTAGTTTACCTGATCCAGAGCAAAACAATGTAGGACTAGAGCGTCTTGAAACTGAAAGCAAAATGCTCAGTCGAATTTTACTGCCGTTACTGCAGCAAAAAAATAATAAGCAAGCAGAGCAAATGCTATTGCAAAGCCGCAATGGTGACCGTAACCGAGCCCTTTATTTATATCTCAGTAATAATAAAACCGATAACTTTGAATTAATTGCCAATACCAGCAACGTGCAAGGCTATGCACCACAACCGCAATTAAAAAATCTGAGCCAGCAACAAGACAATTACTTATTGGCTAACCAGCTCATCACTATTGATAGTGAACAACAAGCCTTGCTCATATATGTGCAACGACTGACACCGCCAAGCCAGTTACCTGTACTCATTATCTTTATCGTATCTATTGTACTAGGCCTAATACTCAGCCTATTTTTTGCTCGTCATATTTCAGGCTTTTTTAGCCGTCGCTTATCACCATTGGTTATAGGTACTCGTTTTGCATTAGAAAAAGAGCAATTTCAAGGTAGTTTAGAAAGCCATGCCGACGATGAATACGGCGTATTAGCCAGTTATATCAACCAGTTATTCCGCAGAATAGAGTTATCTCACAAAGCTTTTTCTGAATCTGAAGCCAATATTGCTAATTTAAAACAAGAAGTTGAACAACAAATAAAACAACGAACTGAGGCCTTAGAAGCCGCTAAGCTAACCGCTGAGAAAGCCAATGAAGCTAAGTCGACTTTTTTAGCCACCATGAGCCATGAAATTCGTACGCCAATGAATGGCATTATTGGTACCGTAGACTTATTACGTAAAACTCAGCTATCAACCTCACAATTTAGAATGTCAGATACGGTAAGAGAATCGTCTTTTTCTTTACTGCGTATTTTGGATGATATTTTAGACTTTTCTAAAATCGAAGCCGGTAAATTAGAGCTTGAAACCATACCGCTATCTTTAGTAGAAACCATTGAAGCCGTGGGACGAATTTTAGTGTCAGTCGCGCATCAACGGCAAATTGATTTAAAACTGTTTATTGACCCTAAGATCCCGGATGGGTTAATTGGCGATCCGGTTCGTTTACGCCAAATACTGTATAATTTAGCCGGTAATGCCATTAAATTTACCAGCACCAGTAGTGACAAAACCGGCCTAGTCATGATTAAAGCCGAAATGCTTGAAGAGAATCTTGATTTTAGTCAAATTCAATTTAGCATTATTGATAATGGCCGTGGCATGACCCAGCGCCAGCTAAATTATGTGTTTCAACCGTTTAATCAAGCAGAAGGCTCTATTACGCGCAAATTTGGTGGCACTGGATTAGGCTTGTCTATATGCCAACGTTTAGTGACCCTGATGTACGGTGAGATCAACGCTCAAAGTGAAGTTGATAAAGGCACCGAGTTTAGCGTGCGTATTCCAATGCGCCGCTCAGATGACTTGCAGTATGTGGCTAAAGATTTACTACAAGATATTCATATTTGTTTTTTTACCACCGATGCCCATAACCGCAAACATATACAACAATATTTAAGCTACGCTGGCGCAGAGTTGGATAGCGTGGACAGTATTGGCGGATTAACTCAGCGAGCATCGACTCAGAAGCTATTACCGCCTAAGCAAGCCGCAGTTTGGGTGCTAGATGCCACCTATGAGCAAATGTCAGTTAACGATATCGAGCAACTTCAACAGCACGCAAGTATGAATCAAGTGCAATTTGTGGTGATCACTAATCAAGTTGAGTTGTCAGAGCAAAGTACTGATCGAGTCTATTATTTGCACAGCGCACCTATTTGCCGCAGCCACTTATATGACGCTATTTTAATTGCCGCCAAACGCAAAGCTAAGCCGGTATACCACGACTATCACTTAGCAACGACTAAACAAGCGCCGTCTATTAGCGACGCGCGTAAGCAACGTCGATTAGTGTTATTAGCTGAAGATAACTTAATGAATCAACGTGTTATTGTTGAGCAACTAAATGCCTTAGGTTATGCCGTTGAAGTGGCTGATGATGGTACTATCGCGCTGGAAAAATGGCGTCGTTATCACTACCCGCTTATTTTAACCGATTTACATATGCCTAATATGAGTGGTTATGATTTAGTCACTGCTATTAGAAAGGAAAGCCTACACCTTAGTGAAGGAGCCGAGTTTACTCGCGTCGTTGCTGTCACCGCGAACGCCCTTAAAGGTGAAGAACAAAAGTGTTTGAGTATTGGTATGGACGGTTATATTACTAAGCCAATTGAACTGGCTACATTAGAGACCATGATGGATCGCTGGCTGCCGCATGACGACGACGCACAACACACATCTACTGCAACGGTATCTACTCCAGCTACTCCATCTACTGTAAAAGACTCGCTACCGGCGCCAATTTGCTTTACAACTATTGCTAACTATTTGGGCAATGATCCCGAAAAGCATGAGCAGCATTTAAACTATTTTGTTACCAGCAGCGCCGAATTACTGCAACAACTGCAGCAGCATTCGCAGCAACAAGATAGAAGCTTAGTCTGCTCTATTGGCCATCAATTAAAAGCGTCAGCCAAAAGTGTCGGTGCTTTAACGTTAACCGAGCAAGCTGCAAAATTAGAAAAAGCAGCAGAGCAAAGTGATTGGTCGGTGATCAATGAAACTATCCGCACCTTAGAGCAAAAGTATCAAGACGTGGTCAGTTATGTCCAGCAGCGCTATTAATTGCTGAAAACGGGTTTAATGCCGGTAATTAGCAATAAAAAAGGCAGCTAACAGCTGCCTTTTTAGTCTTAATTAGTTAATACTTTAATTAAAACTGATTCATAGTGTTATCTTTACCACCGGCTTTAAGCGCGGCATCACCCGAGAAGTATTCTTTATGATCATCACCAACATCTGAACCCGACATATTCTGGTGTTTTACACAGGCAATATTTTGCCGGATCTCTTTACGTTGTACGCCTTCTACATAGCCCAGCATACCGGCATCACCAAAGTACTCTTTAGCCAAGTTATCGGTCGACAAGGCTGCAGTATGGTACGTTGGCAATGTGATTAAGTGATGGAAAATACCGGCATCACGTGCCGCATCTGCTTGGAAAGTACGGATCCAATCATCGGCTTCTTTGGCTAACGCTGTAGCGTCATACTCTTCACTCATTAACTTAGCTCGGGCGTAAGCTGACACATCTTTACCGGCTTCCTGCCAGGTGTCGAATACTTGCTGACGGAAGTTTAAAGTCCAGTTAAACGATGGGCTGTTGTTGTAAACCAGTTTGGCATTCGGTACTACTTCACGAATACGGTTAACCATTTCAGCAATTTGGCCAACATGGGGCTTTTCAGTTTCTATCCATAATAAGTCCGCACCGTGCTGTAACGAAGTAATACAATCTAGTACTACGCGATCAACACCGGTACCCGCTTTAAACTGGAACAAACCACTGGCTAAGCGCTTTGGTTTTAATAATTTGCCATTGGCTTTAACCACAACATCACCATTGGCAATATCGTCGGCACCTTTAATCACGTCACCGTCTAAAAAGCTGTTATATAAGTCACCTAAATCACCTGGCTCGTTAGTAACGGCAATTTGTTTGGTTAACCCTGCGCCTAATGAATCGGTACGGGCAACGATGATACCGTTATCCACACCTAGTTCTAAAAAGGCATATCGCACGGCATTAATTTTTGCTAAGAAATCAGCATGCGGAACCGTTACTTTACCGTCTTGGTGGCCACACTGTTTTTCATCAGACACTTGGTTTTCAATCTGGATAGCACAAGCACCTGCTTCAATCATCTTTTTAGCTAATAAATAGGTGGCTTCTTCATTACCAAAACCGGCATCAATATCTGCAATAATTGGCACAACATGGGTTTCAAAGTTATCGATTTTTTGCTGTACTGCGGCAGCTTGCTGCTCATTGTTTGCATCACGCGCATCGTCTAGTTCGCGGAATAAGCCCCCTAGTTCACGAGCATCCGCTTGCTTTAAAAAAGTGTATAGCTCTTCAATTAGTGCTGGCACTGCGGTTTTTTCATGCATGGACTGATCAGGTAAGGGACCAAAGTCTGAACGTAAAGCGGCAATCATCCAGCCAGATAAGTATAAGTATTTCTTTTTAGTGCTACCGAAGTGCTTTTTAATAGAAATTAATTTTTGCTGACCAATAAAACCATGCCAACAACCTAATGATTGGGTGTAAGCACTGGTATCTGCATCGTAAGCTGCCATATCTGCACGCATAATATCTGCTGTGTAACGGGCAATATCTAAACCGGTATGAAAACGGTTTTGGGTCTGCATTCTAGCGGCAGACTCAGGATTAATTGCAGCCCAAGCGGCGCCGTTTTGCTGACGTAATTGGGTTAATTTTTGTATCGCATCTTGGTATGCTGACATAATTATTTCCTCTACTTGCTGTTCGCGCAGCGTAATTGACGCTGAAATGTTGCAGGTGAACGCTTACCTGTTGACATACACTATAGATGCGAGTCGTAAGATTCATAAAGCTAATTTTAATGATTCCTATCATTCACCAAATTTATACCTAGATTTATAGCAAAGTTTACTTGACGCTGAATACCGCTTCGAGCCTATAATTCAGTAACGTTATATTTAAATGATGAGTCATAGATAAAATGAATATTAAAAAAATGGATCTAAACTTATTAGTCTATTTAGATGTGTTGTTACGAGAGAAAAATGTCACCCGTGCTGCTGGCCAACTTAATATTACTCAACCGGCCATGAGTAATGGTTTAAAACGGCTGCGCGATTTATTAAATGATCCTATTTTAGTTCGCACTTCTGATGGCATGGTACCGACTGAGCGTGCCCGTGAGTTAGCACCTATCGTACGTGGTGTGTTATTAACCCTAGAAGAAACCCTACAACCTAATAAAGACTTTGAGCCCGAGCAAAGCCAGCGGGTATTTAGGATTATGGCCAGTGATTATGCAGCCTCTACCCTAATACCGGCGTTATTAAAAAAAATGCGCGAACTGGCCCCTCACACTAGCCTCGATATTATGACTCCGTCTGATGTTAATTTTCATGACGTAGAAAACGGTAAAGTGGATATGGCGATTAACCGTTTTGATCAACTGCCGCAATCTTTTCATCAAAAGACGGTGTGGCGCGACAGCTTTTCTTGTTTAATAAGTGCTAGTAACCCGGTGTTAGAGCGGTTTAATCTTGATAGCTATTTAAAAGCCCAGCATATTTGGGTTAGTAAAACCGGTTTTGGTGTTGGCGTAGGCATGGATCCTAAAGATGTGCAAAAGTTAGGCTGGGTAGATGAAGCGTTAACCCATATCGGCAAGCAGCGTAAAATATCGGTATTTACCCGTAATTATCATGTTGCTATGCATCTCTCGGTCGGTATGGATTTAATTGCCACGTTGCCAACTCGTGCTGCACGCTTATATGAAAATGATACTAGTATGGCAATTATGGACCCGCCTTTTGCTATTCCAGCTATCGAGCTAAAAATGATTTGGAGTCCATTATTGCACCAAGACGCTAGCCATATTTGGTTTAGACGTTTGATTACTGAAGTAGCTGACGAACTAAACAAGACTTAAATACGTGTTAGCCTAATTAAATACCGCAATAAACATGCAACTCATTAACCTGAGCGCTAGCATATTTATTGCGGCGCTGTAGGCCGGTATAAGCTATCCGTTGCTTTGACTCAGTAACTCGTAGGCCGGTAAGGTTAAAAAGTCTACCAGTTGATCACAAGTGGTAATATCCAGTAATAACTGCTGCGCTTGAGTAAAGCTTTGCTCAGCCCAAAGTGCTTCACCCACTTCTTGCCGTACCACTTTTGATTCTTGCTCTAGCATAGTGCTAAACAATTGGTTAGTAATTAACTGACCATTACTTAACTGCTTTTTATGCTGGATCCATTGCCAAATAGAGGTTCGAGAAATTTCTGCGGTGGCGGCATCTTCCATTAAACCGTAAATAGGTACGCAGCCTTTGCCACTGATCCAAGCTGCAATATATTGTAATGCCACCCGAATATTGGTTCGCATACCTTCTTCTGT
The DNA here is from genome assembly GCF_001752395.1 of Rheinheimera salexigens. Lineage (NCBI taxonomy): Bacteria > Pseudomonadati > Pseudomonadota > Gammaproteobacteria > Chromatiales > Chromatiaceae > Rheinheimera > Rheinheimera salexigens. Next base: position 3,114,257 of record NZ_MKEK01000001.1, read on the forward strand.
CCGTTCACCTGGGCACGGCTCAAGAAGCTCTGCCGCAGTAATCGGCGCATCTTGCTCTCGTGTAACATCAAGCTGGTTAACTTTAGTAGCAGTTAAATACTGATCAAGCACGGTGTTTACTGTTGCCGCAAGTCCTGGGTGGGCTATCCAAGTACCATCATGACCATTTTTCGCTTCTAATTCTTTATCAGCACGCACCTTAGCTAAAATTTTAGTGTTTTCTGCTTGGTCTTTAGACGGAATTAATGCCGCCATACCGCCCATCGCTAAGGCACCACGTTTATGGCAGGTCCTCACTAATAACCGAGAGTAAGCATTTAAAAACGGTTGTTGCATGGTCACCACTTGCCGATCCGGCAATACTCTATCAGCATGGTTTTTCAGCGTTTTTATATAGCTAAAAATATAATCCCAGCGGCCACAGTTCAGTGCCACTATATGATCTTTTAGCATATATAAGATTTCGTCCATTTCGAACACAGCCGGTAACGTTTCTATCAATACTGTAGTGCGGATGCAACCAATGTCTTGGTTAAACTTCTGCTCAGTGTAACGAAATAAATCATCCCACCATTTTGCTTCTTGATGGGTCTGTAATTTTGGTACGTAGTAATAAACACCGCTGCCATTAGCGGTACGGGTTTGATAGTTATGCAAAAAATACAGGGCAAAATCGACAATAGAGCCAGGGACGGGCTCGCCATCAACAACTAAATGTTTTTCCCATAAATGCATACCACGAACACGGGCAACTAATAATGCCGGATCGGGGTTTAACGCATAATGCTTACCTGAATTTTCATCGGTATAACTAATAGTGCCAAGATTAGCATCACGTAAATTAATCTGACCTTGCATAAGCCCTTGCCAGCTGGGGGCTTGCGAGTCTTCAAAATCTGCCATAAACACTTTAACGTCAGCATTTAGGGCATTAATAATCATTTTCCGATCGACCGGACCGGTAATTTCTACTCGACGATCGCGTAAATCCTCAGGAATCGCAGCCACTTGCCAGTCAGTTTGACGAATATTGGCTGTTTCGGCTAAGAAATCCGGCAGTTCTCCGGCATCATAACGTTGCTGTACGATTTGTCGCTCAGCAAGTAGCTGCTTTAAACGCGGCCGAAATTCTCGGGTTAATTCAACTAATAAGGCACAAGCCGATTCAGTTAAAATTTGCTGATAATCGTTAGTTAAAGGGGCAATAATGCTTAATTCAGCACGGCTAGTGGTCGTCATAAGGTCAGTCCTTTTTTGCTGCTAGCGTTAATATATAAGCTAACTAATAAGCGCTTATATTAACCAAATAGATTTTTACTATAAGCCCATTCCACTATAAAACATATCAATACAAAGAATCTCTGCCATTCATGTAACGCATAACAATATTTTACGCATAACTAAAATCATGGCACAGCTTGTGCTTAATACTTACGGTAAGGCTAAGTATTGGCACTGCGTCAATTTAATGTCAGAGGTGGTTATGGAATTTGTTTTATTATTGATCCTACTATTAGTCATAGTAGTGGCATTGGTCGCAAATCGCTTTGTTTCTAATGGTAATCCGTTTCCGGTGCAAAAGCGAAATAGCATTTTCAGCCCGGTAGAACGAGCTTTTATGCAATTATTAGAGCAAGCGGTGAGTAGTGAGTACAAAGTACTTAATAGAGTAAAACTAGCTGATATTATTGAAATAAAAAAAGGTGTCGGCGATAAAACTCACAATAGTACCTTACGCAAACTAAATGCAAAATATTTAGACTTTGTGCTTTGTGACCCTAATGATATGCGGGTTATTGCTGTTTTAGACTTAGTAAACAATACTAATAAAGAAGGCCATAAAGCGATACCAGACTGGTTTGTTAATGGTGCTTTAGATGCCGCAGCAGTACCCTATTTACGCATGAAAATAAAAGCAGGCTATACTGCTAGTGAAATTCAAACTGTGATTGCCAATCGATTAGGAAAACCAGTGACTAAACCAGAACCGACGTTTAAAGGTTTAGTTAAAAAAGGACCAACCAGACCGGTTCGCTCATTAAAACCAGCGAGCAATGGCAATAAATTGCCGATACCGGTTTTATCGCATTCACAAATTAAAGCGCAACAAACCGCGCTGATACAGGCTTCTTAACGCTTTGGAGAAATGAGTCACTCCGCGCTAAGTTGGAATACCGCCCGCTGCAACGGGCGGTATTTTTTTATTTAAAAAAAACATTTAGCCTGCTATTCCAAAAAAAACTTAAGTAATTCTCGTAGTTGCCGTTACACTAATGCAGTGTATTGTCATAGGAGGTACTATGAGTCAATCTGTAGGCTCTACAGCGACAGCGCAAGCTTTTGAAGTTCTTGGCGCCGTAATGGCAAAAAAACAGCAAAATCAAGAAGCTAAAATGGCCACTATGCTAGTACAAAGTGCTATGCAAAGTGTTGAACAAGTGCAATCTTCTGCACCTGTAGGCAACTTAGGCCAAAACATTAATATTAGTGTTTAACCTCTCGCCATATGTCGCAAACTATAAAGCCAGCATAATGCTGGCTTTATTTTTTTACTGGCTAAGCCTCTACTTGCTCGTTATCTCTTTGTTATAGCCCATTTAAAACACTTATAAACAAAGCTTACTATCGGCCTAGCTTTTATCTTGCTGCTCTAAAAAACCTTTAAACTCTATTGCATACAGTTTTAATAACACTGCGGTTAAGGCAAAAATAATAGGCCCATAAATTACGCCTATTAAACCAAACAATTGAATACCGCCGATTAATGACAGAAAAATCAGCAAGGTATTCATATTAGAACTGCCTTGCATCAATATAGGTCGTAAAAAATTATCAATAGAGCCGACAACAATAACACCCCAACCCGCTAAAAAGGCTGCCCAACCCCATTCTCCGGTTAAGCCTAAATACAATGCAGCAGGTATCCAAATTAATGCCGTGCCTACTAGCGGAATAAATGACGCAAAGGCCATCATTGTGCCCCAAAATAAGCCTGGCATGCCAACAATAGACATGGCAATACCACCTGCAACACCTTGTGCTATGCCGGTTAAAAACGAGCCCATTACTGCAGAACGGCCAACGTTTTTTGCCTCAGTTAATAGCGCGTTTTCTTGGCTACGCGTTAACGGGATTAACCAATGTAAAGCATCCACCACTTTGTCGTAATCGCGAAGTAAAAAAAACAACACAAATAACATCAGAAACAGGCCAAATAATACTCCGGTAATATCGCCGACTAATTTAGTGCCCATATCCAATAAAACTTTACCAAAACTAGAAGCAAACTCCGTTAAACGCTGAATGATATCTTGGGTATTTACGCTATCGATGGGTAAGTAATGCTCTATCTTTTCTTTGCCATTGATAATAGATGGGTGTTGTAATAGCTTTTCAGCGCCGCCTTTACTTAACCACTGATAGCTTTGTTTAGTAAATTGCGCCGCTTGCTGCACAATAGCAAAAAATACCAGCCCAGCAGGTAATACAATAACAACTACTAAGGCCGTACATGATAACGCCGCCGCCAAATTAGGTTTACCGGGTAACTTGGCTTCAAGTCGCTTATGTAATGAAATACATAATAATGACAACACAAAAGCTAATACTAAGGCACCTACATAAGGTGCTATGAGTAAATAACTGGCATAAAGTGCCAATAGCAGGGCTATAATTAATAGCCAGTGTCTGGGTTCTGTTTTAAATTCTGCCATTGTCACTCGATCCTTGTTTAAACAACTGGTATACATGTATTAAGGTGCAACTTGTTGTAGCAATAAGCCACAAATATAAGCACCGTAAGTACCTAAGCCATAGCCTAACACCGCTAATAACACCCCAACAGGTGCTAAAGACGGATGAAATGCCGCGGCAACAACGGGTGCAGAAGCGGCACCACCCACGTTGGCTTGGCTGCCTACAGCCATATAAAACATCGGTGCTTTAATTAACTTAGCCACCACCAATAATAAACCCGCGTGCACCGCCATCCAGACTAGGCCGACTAAAAACATATGCGGATAATCCAATATCGCTGTTACATCCATATGCATACCAATGGTTGCCACTAAGATGTATAGGAAAGCTGAGCCTATTTTAGATGCGCCAGCCGCTTCTAAATTACGTACTCTGGTCACAGACAGTAACAAGCCTAACGTGGTGGCAATAACCACTAACCAGAAGAAGCTACTGGTTAAGCTATACATCGCTAATTGAGGGGCTACCCGCTCTAACCACGGAGCAATGATATCTGCCAAGAAGTGAGATAAGCCGACCACACCAAAGGCCACCGCAACTATCAGCATAATGTCATTTAAACTTGGAATTCGGGAGTTTTCAGCTTGGTACTTTTCTATTTTTTCCCGTAAGTATTTAATACCTGTGGTATCCGCACCGTTTGCTTTATCAAAGTAGTCAGCACGACTGGCTATCCAAAGTAATACGGCCATCCAAAGATTAGCAACGATAACATCCACGGTGATCATCACCGAAAAAATATTGCCTTGAACGTCAAATACTTCTTTCATTGCCGCTTGGTTAGCACCGCCGCCAATCCAGCTACCTGCAATGGTTGTCATACCACGCCAAACATCACCGCCTAATTCTTGCGGAAATATTGTGCCCATTAAGGTTAATGCAATTGGACCACCGATTATAATACCTAGCGTACCGGTTAAAAACATAATTAATGCTTTTGGTCCAAGCCCTAAAATAGCTTTAAAATCAACGCTTAATGTTAGTAATACTAAGCTGGCAGGTAATAAGTAACGCGAGGCAACTTTGTATAAAGCCGAGCCTTCACCGTCAATAATGCCAAAGCTGTTAAATAACGAGGGTATAAAATAGCATAGTAGGAGTGCCGGAACGTATTTGTAAAACGCTTTACAGTAGCGGTTTTGACTATGACTTGTATAAAAAACTAGCCCCAAAATTGTTGCTAGTATTCCTAGCACAACCGCATCATTAGTAATTAAAACAGTGCTTTCTTGCATAATAGACCTTGTTCGAGTTGACACGTCATTATAATAATTTTCGTCAACATAGCATAGCCGCTGCTTAGCTCAAAGCAGACACCGCTATATTACAGCCGTTTTTCGACAGTTTGCAGCTTCTGAGAAAGCTTTAAACGCCAGATAAATTTGGTATCAGATTAAATGAGTAAGCATGGTTTTAGATTTTATGTACTATAGCTTTTTTAGTCGCGTTAATTAACAGAGCCAAGATGATCCAGCTGACACTTGATTACACCCCTCCTTTAGCCTGGCAGCACATGCTAAACTTTTGGCAATTTCGCACACTTAATGGCATTGATTGGGTACGTGATGGCCATTATGGCCGTACTTTCTGTTATCAACAGCAACCGGGCTGGTTTGAAGTCAGGGTATTAAATGGCCGTCAACTCCAGCTTAACTTACATTATGCTGCAGACACCGATACAAAATTGCTAATAGCGAACATCAGACGCTTGCTGGATCTTGATGTTGACATACAACAAGTAGAATACTGCCTTAGCCAACACCGTTTATTCCGCCAAGGCTTTATTCCTGGTTTACGCATTCCTGGCGTCTGGGATGCTTGGGAGGCCGGTGTTAGAGCGATTTTAGGCCAACAAGTCAGCGTAGCCGGTGCCCGCACCCAACTTAACCGCTTAGTGAGTGCCCTAGGTGAGCCGTTAGGTGAGCCGTTAGTTGAGCCGTTAGATGTGCAATTAGAGATACCGTCCGACGGCCCTAAATATTTATTCCCCAGCCCAGAAACAGTTTTAGCTAGCTCATTAGATATGATTAAAGTACCGCAATTACGCCGAGAGAGCCTACTGGCGTTGGCAGGGCTAATGATTGAGCAACCGAATGCTGCACCAGAGCAATGGTTAAGTATTAAAGGTATAGGTCCTTGGAGCATAAACTACGCCAAGTTACGTGGTTTATCTGAGCCTGATATATGGCTAGCCGGAGATTTAGGCATAAAAAAAGCCTTACAACAAACAGAAACAGTGGCAGATGATCTAAACTTATTATCACCTTGGCGTAGTTATGCTACGTTTCAACTTTGGTTTAGCTTAGGAGCTTAATATGTATCATCAATATATTGACACCCCACTTGGCCTGATGCGCATTTCTGCTTCAGAACAGGGCGTGACTGAAGCACTCTTTATTCAGCCCTCTGAGCAAGCTACCGCTAAACCATCGCCAATAACTGAGCAAGCCGCAGCGCAACTTAATGCTTACTTTGCCGGTAACTTACAGCAGTTTGACTTACCGTTAGCCGCAACTGGCACTGAGTTTCAGCGACAAGTTTGGCAACAACTAACCACTATCCCCTTTGCGAGCACTTGCAGTTACGCAGCAATAGCCCAGCAAATTGAAAGGCCCAAAGCCATGCGTGCAGTAGGTGCCGCTAATGGTCGCAACCCGATCTCTATTATAGTGCCGTGTCATCGTGTTATTGGCGCTAGTGGTAAACTTACTGGTTATGCTGGAGGGTTAGATAGAAAAGCGTGGTTACTTAAACACGAACAGCACCACTAGGGTGCTGTTCGATTAACGCTTATTACAGCGCATTAACTAAGGTCGAATTAGAATTGGTAAGAGACACCAAAGCGGAATTCATTTTTAACATCACTGCTATTTAAGGCAATATTACTGCGTACTGCCCAGTCTGGGCTAAAGTAAAACGCTACACCACCCACTAAGCTACCATAATCATCGTAAATTGAGTGGTAACTGGCTTCTGAATACAACTCAACTTGTGGTGTTAATGGATGCTTAAAGCCGATACCAGCGTATCCACCGGTGTCATCGCCATCTTTAAATTCAGTTTGTAAACCGGCTAAAACGTAAGTTTGGGTCTTAGGTGAAAAATCTAAGCGCTGATTTAATAGATATTTAACGCCTGCTTTCAATACATTAACATCGTAATTATGCTTTGACAGCACAGAGAAGCTTGCATCCGCAACCCAGTTGCTATCTAAACGCATAGAACCTTCAATATAAGGGCCATCGACATAAGCATCTGTATAACCAGCACCGACATAATCCCAACGAATATCCGCTGTCGCGGCGGCGGCGAAAACACTAGCACAAGCTGCTGCAAGTAAAATTGATTTTTTCATCGTTAAAACTCCTTGGATTACTTTTTTTGGTTTAACTTTGCTCGAAGCAAAATTTATCCTGATTTCAATTCAGTGACTTAAGCATACTGGCTGCAGATTAATGCCACCTGAACTTTAAACCGGTTAAAAGTTAGGATTTTATAAGCCAAGGCCATTATACTAATGGTTTTTAATCTAGAGACGACAGCATGCAATTAATTGGCATTATTGGCGCGATGGAAGCAGAAGTTGCCATACTGCGCCAGCAACTATCCCATTTAGAAACCAAAGAGCTTGGCCACTGTGTTTTTTACACCGGTGAATTAAACAATTGCCGTGTAGTGTTAGTACAATCTGGCATAGGTAAAGTGGCTAGTGCTGTAGCCACTACGTTAATGATCCAACATTTTACGCCCAATGCGATTATAAACACCGGTTCAGCGGGTGGTTTTGATCCAGAATTAAATGTTGGCGATATCGTCATTAGCAGTGAAGTGCGCCATCATGATGTTGATGTAACCGCTTTTGGTTACGAATTAGGTCAAGTGCCACAAATGCCCGCGGCTTTTATCCCGCATCCTGATTTAGTCAGTGCTGCAGAGCAAAGCATTGCTAGCTTAGGTTTTTGTAAAACTAAGAAAGGCTTAATTACCACTGGTGATAGCTTTATTTGTGATCCGGACCGAATAAACATAATGCGCCAGCAGTTCCCGACAATGCTAGCAGTCGAAATGGAAGGCGCGGCTATTGCCCAAACTTGTTATATGCTTAACACACCTTTTGTGGTTATTCGCAGCCTTAGCGATATTGCCGGCAAAGAATCGCCTGAATCTTTTGAAGCTTATTTAGAAGTGGCATCAAAAAACAGTTCAGCGATGGTAAAACAGTTACTTAGCCGTTTAGCGACGCTTAATTTATAACCAGAGGTCAATAACTTGAGTGTTGGCAACATGAGCCCATGGAACGAGAGATACTGGTAATATGAGCTGGTTAGACACATTACCGGTTTATCCCCTTGTATTACTAGCAGTGGTTTTAGTCTCAACGCTATTACCACTGCCTGATGCTTATCATCCTCTGACTTTATTCCGCTTTTTTGCCCAACAATTAGCCAAGAAAGTTAATCCCGATGTAACTCGTAGCAAACAGCAGCAACTATTATCGGGTTGCTTGGCCATTTTAGTGGCTGTTTTACCTTGTATAATACTGTTTTACGCGTTATATCAATTTTCTGAACTGCCGATAATATTAGATGCGCTATTACTGTATTGTTGTTTAGATTGGCGCTCGCAAAGCCAAAAGGCCGCGCGTATTAGTTCGCTGTTACAACAGCAACAACTGTCTTTAGCCCGACAACAAGCTGATGGCTTGCTGTTACGCCAAACTAAAGCCTTAACGAACATGGGCTTAAGTAAAGCGCTACTAGAAAGCTTGTTACTGCAAAGTAGTAAGTTATTTATTGCTACCTTAGGCTATTTTTTACTGGGTGGCGGGTTAGCCGCGCTTAGCTATCGTTTATTACAAGAACTACAACGACAGTGGAATCCTAAGCTTAGCCAGTTTCGCTATTTTGGCTATCCGGCCTCAGTTATAGCAACCTTCCTAGCCTTGCCGGCATTAATGTTCAGCAGTAGTCTTATTGCGCTACAATATGGACTAATACGTTGTTATAAAAAGTGCCAACAAACGCGCCTATTTTTTAGTCGTGGTAGTTTTTACTTACTAAGCTGTGCCAGTGTTGCGCTTAATTGTGATTTAGGCGGACCTGCCTACTATAAACATAAAAACCAAGACCGTCCTGCGGACAAAAACGTTTCTGGTAATAAATCTGCAAGCAAAAAAGATATTGATCATAAATACATACAAAATAAAGTGTCTAGAATGCGCTTTACAGCTAAACATCCACCCGCTGCAGTCGATATAATATGTACTTTGCGCCTAATCCGTTTTTTACATCTTTATGTATTACTGTTAATTTGTGCGCTAAGCCTACTTAATTATTTGTGGTTTCTACCACGTTAAGTAAGCAAAACTGTATATACTCGAATCGCTGGACAAAGTAAGCGTTAACAAGTATATGTTTTATAAGTATTACTTTAGCAGCACCAAAATAATAACATTAAGCTGCTTATGTTAGGGGAACCAGTGAAAAATTGGCGTTATATTTTCTTTGCTGTGTGCTGCGCGACAATTTTTGTTGTTAATGCTACTACCACACCGTTACTAAGAGCACTTACGCCAGATCAAGGCTTATCGCAGGGCTCAATTCGCGATTTACTCATTGATGACGAAGGCTTCCTTTGGTTAGCTACCAATGCTGGCATTAATCGCTATGACAGCAATAAAGTATTACAACTTAGCTCAACTGAATATCCGCTCAATGAAATGGCTTTTGTGCAGATATTACAAGACTCACAACAGCGAATTTGGGCTGCAGCAGAAAAGAATGGTATTTATTTATTTGATCCAGAGTTAACTAAATTTGAGTTGGCTATCCCGTTGACAACGCTTAACGATAACCAACAAAACGCTCGTATCATCTCCATCGCAGAATATGATAAAGACCATTTATTAATTATTATTAATGATAGTTTATATCTTACTTCTACCCATAGCAGTGAAGCGTCAGCTTTTACGGTAAAGCAACTGTTTAGTTTGGCCGACTTTGATATTGATAATGGCTGGTTACGTAATGCTTATGTGGTTGACGGTAACATTTACATCGGTTCCATTAATGGTGTCTATTATTTGGATATGAAAACCGGTGTTGCCACACTGTTACCGCATTTAACGCCAGCTATGCTTAACGACACACCCAGTCGACAACTAGATCAAAATCATATTAAGTATTTACAAATTAAGCAGCAACGGCTGTGGATTGGCGCCGTTGATGGCCTTTATAGCATCGGTGTTAACGAAATTAATAGCTATGTCCAACAGAAAACCCAATATACGCCAATTCAACATCTAGCTGATTATAATATTTGGCAAATTCATTGGCAGCAAGATCAGGCCTTAATTGCCACTGATCAAGGGTTAATTGAATTTACACCAGCAGACAACCGGTTAAAAAATGTTTTACGCTTAACGCAAAGCAATGCAATTTTATATGATGAAAATATTCTGGATATTGCAGCCGATGACTATGGTGGCTATTGGCTTGCCACTCGTAACGATGGCGCTTATTACTGGCACAGCCGTGGTCAAGCCATTATGCAAATTTCAAAAACTGCAGATAGCCAATATAGTTTAAGTAATGAAAAAGTTTATGCCATTGCCACGACATCTGACACTGAGCTCTGGGTTGGCACCAATAACGGCTTAAATCAGATTGACTTAACCACCAGAAAAGTTACCCAGCACTATGTCAATCCTGATGTTAAAACAGTATTGCATAGCAGCACTTTTGGTCGCGTTTTTCCGGTTACTCAAGATAACAAACTGTGGTTAGTAACAGGCACTGGAATAAACTATTTTGATACTAAACTCAATCAACTGCATGTTGCGCCGAGTATTACAGCTGACGATGCTAAAATATTAAAACAAGCTCATAATTTTACTTATGGATATCAAGATTATTTTTACTTTGCTACTCCTGATAACTTTTATCGTTATAATTTAACCAGTAGTAAATTAACTCCGTTAGCCAATTTGTCGGCCGTTATTAGTCCTACTGAATACGGCAGTATTCTTGGCATGTTAAGGCATGGCGAAAAATTATTATTGTCCAATGCCGATCAATTGTGGACTTATGATCTGCAACAACAAACAGCTGAGCTCGTGTATCAGCATCAACCTTATCAACCGCATTTAGGCCGTAACGCCGATAAAATGTTGATAGATGATAATAATGTTATTTGGGTCGGTTTTATTGGCCTTGGTCTTTTAGGCTTTGATGGCGAGAATTTAGATTTATTACACAATCCTAATAAAAGTACTGATAGTAAAATTGCCTATGCATTACAGAAAGATAAAGCAGGCAATATTTGGTATTCATCTCATCAAGGGTTATCACGCTTCAATCCGAAAACCTTACACACTGAAAACTTTACCAAAGCAGATGGTTTATTGTCGCATGAATATAATGGTAGCGCCTCAACTGCGCTGGCCGATGGCCGCTTAGTCTTTGGTAGCATGCGTGGTATCACTATCATTGAACCTGAAGCCTTAGCAACAGAGGAACATCAACCCAAAGTCATTATTACCGCGCTCTCCACCCAAACTGGCGATAAACGTAATATTCAAGGTAATTTAAATCAACACCGCTTTACGCTATCGCACCAAGACTTAGGTATTGAACTGCACTTTAGCAGTATGAATTTTCGCGATGCCCATAAAATGCAATATCGATTTTGGCTAGAGGGTAAGCAATCACTTAACTTTCCGTTACAAAATCAACATAAAGTCAATTTCCCGCAATTAAGCCCCGGTGATTATACCTTTAATGTTGTTGCTGTCTCGCCAACCAATGGTAGAGAAAGTAAAGTCGCACAACTGTTTTTAAAGATTGAACCTGCCCCTTGGCTATCTAATTGGGCTATCGCTAGCTATATCCTACTGATTATGCTGATCACCTTTATCTTTTTTTACACTCGGCTCAAGCAACAGCGGTTAGTTAATTCTGCACACCTTAAAGTGCAACAAAGTGAGCAACGCCTGCAGCAAGCACTCGCCTCGGTTGATAGCGGCGTGTGGGAGTGGCAAGCAAGTGATGATAGAGTGTATGCGTCAAAAGTGCAGACAATTCTAGGGTACGCTACCAATCGTACTCCATTAACCCTTACCCAGCATTTTGATTTGATTCACCCCGATGATCTAGATGACTTTACTTCTTCTTGGCAGCGCTTTATGCAGCAGTCTGATACCAATTTCGATATCACTTATCGTTTGCGCCATATAGAAGGCAATTGGTTATGGTTTAGGGTTATGGGTAAAGCTATCAGATGTGAAAATAATGATAGTGTGCAGCGCGTCTTAGGTACTTTTTCTAATATTACCGAAAGCCGTGCCACCTCAGAAAAAGCTCGTTTATTTGGCGAAGCTTTTCAGCAGACTCGAGACTGGGTCGTTATCATGAATAATCAACAACGTTTAGTGGCGGCTAACCTCTCATTTACCACCGCTTTTGGTAATATGGATCAATACTTAAGCACGCCTAAGTTACATCATTTAGGCATTAGTTTAAGCCGCAGGCGTTTTTATACCAAACTTCTACAACAGATGAAGATAGGTGAACATTGGCAAGGTGAAGAGGTCGTTATCACGCCAGATGGTAGAGAACGTCCGACATTAATTAATATCAGCGTCGTCGGCGAGCAAGCAGAAAAAGCTTTTTATGTTTTAGTATTTACGGATATAACCGAACAAAAACTAGCAGAAGAAGAGTTGCGCTATCTGGCCAATTACGATGCATTAACCGGCTTACCAAACCGCGCCTTGTTAATGGATCGTATTTACCATGGTATTGATCTTGCCAAGCGGGCAAAAAAATCCTTAGCGTTATGTTTTATTGATCTAGATCGATTTAAACAAATTAATGACTCTTTGGGCCATGATGTTGGTGACTTATTATTAAAAGAAGTATCGCGCCGCTTAACGTTAACCCTGCGTGATTGTGACAGTGTCGCCCGGCTTGGCGGCGATGAGTTTGTGGTGTTGCTAGAAGGCTATAAAACTGAAGAAAACATTAGCCATATAGCGCGTAAAATGCTGATGATTATCAGTGAGCCTATGCTTTTAGGAACGCATACAGTTGGTATCTCTCCCAGTATTGGTATCGCTGTATACCCGCAAGATGCGATAACTGGCACCGAATTGCTTAAGCATGCCGACGTTGCGATGTATCATGCCAAAGCTGCTGGGCGTAATAACTTTCAGTTTTTTACCGCTGAAATGAATGAAAAAGCTCACATGCAATTAGCGCGTGAAACACAACTACGTCAAGCTTTACAGCATGATGAGTTTTTTAACGTCTATCAGCCCATCATTGACAGTCAAAGCCGCAAAGCCGTCGGCGCTGAAGTGTTATTACGTTGGCAAACAAGCGATGGCATGATATCGCCAGTAGATTTTATTCCGTTAGCCGAAGAATTAAGACTCATCATTAATATGACCCAGAAACTGTTAGAACGGGCTTTAGCCGATCTAAAACACTGGCATGATCAAGGTCATAAAATTTATTTGTCGGTCAATTTATCTACCCAGCATTTAGAACAGCCGGCTTTAGCCGAACACACGCGTTTATTATTAGAAAAATATCAATTATCAGCTGAATACCTATGCTATGAAGTCACTGAAAGTGCCCTGATGCGCGATCATGAAAGTGCCATCGAAACCATGCAAGCCTTAAGTGATCTGGGCATTAAACTCGCCCTAGATGATTTTGGTACCGGCTACTCTTCGTTAAAATACTTAAAAGAGCTGCCTATTGATGGTATTAAAATTGATCGCAGCTTTGTCAAAGATATTGGTATCGATGTCAACGATGAAACTATTATTGACGCTATTTTAAGTATGGCGTCGAGTTTAGGCATGTATTGCATCGCTGAAGGCGTTGAGACTGAACAACAACTGGCTTTTTTCTGTCAGCGTGACTGTGCCCTCATTCAAGGCTTTTTATTCGCCAAACCGATGCCTAGCGCTACTTTATTGCAGTTTTTGCAAAGCGAATCAGAATTCGCAACACTAGATTAGTGGCTTATTAGACTAATGGTTATGTTATCAGCACTGCCCTAATAACGATTGCCTCTGTTATACTTGGCAGTGCTTAATTTTCTGGAGTCTTGTCGTGCCGCCATTAGTCAGTGGTGCCTTGTTGTTGTTATTAGCCGAGGCCTGCTTTGCCGGTATTGGCGCACTCGTCAAGTTTACTAGCGGTACCGCCTCTGAAGCTCAGGTGGTTTTTTTCGTAATTTCTTTGCCCTCTTACTCATGCTGCCTTTTTTGTACCGGCACGGTTTTAAACTTTTAAAAACTCAGCGCTGGTATTTGCACTTAGCTCGGTCTTTAACCGGCATCATTTCCATGTATTGCTTTTTCTATGTCCTCGCCAGAATGCCGTTAGCCCAAGGCATGTTAGTGCTGTTAATCTCGCCTTTTATTGTGCCAATAATTGCTTATTTTTGGCTTAAAGAGCGACCGAGTCGATTAACCTTATTTAGTATTGGCTTAGGCTTTGTCGGCGTGGTATTTGCACTACCGGTGATAAATGATGATGTCACTGCTATCGTTTTGCTTGCCTTAGTCTCAGCATTTTTGGTCGCCGTAACTAAAACTACCATCCGTTATATGTCAGATACCGAACCGGCAGTGCGCATTGTGTTTTATTTTTCATTATTAACTGCACTGATGTCAGTAATACCCCTACCCTTTTATTGGCAACCCTTAACCGATACTGTTTGGTATGCTTTTACGGCGATGGGTGTTTTAGCGGCCATTGGCCAATTGGCTATGACTAAGGCGTATGCTATTGCTCCTGCTAGTGATATTGGCATTTGGACTTATAGCAGTGTTATTTTTGCTGGCTTTTTTGGCTATATTTTTTGGCAAGAGCCGGTGACAATGAGTTGGTTATTAGGTGTCATTATTATTTTTTATGCCGGTTATATTAGTACTCGGCAACGATTACTTTAAATACAGTCTGCGCTAGCGCTGGTAACACTGCGCTGAACAAGCTAAAATATTCACCATTTTTCCAAGCAACATTACAGGTAACAACGCACAATGGGCAAAAAACTGCACATTAAAACTTGGGGCTGTCAGATGAACGAATATGACTCATCTAAAATGGCAGATCTCTTAGATGCAACACACGGCTATATTCTGACTGACGAAGCAGAAGATGCGGATATTATATTACTCAATACCTGCTCCATCCGTGAGAAAGCACAGGAGAAGGTATTCCACCAGTTAGGACGTTGGCGGCCGCTAAAAGAAAAAAATCCAAACCTCATTATTGGTGTTGGTGGTTGCGTTGCCTCACAGGAAGGTGCCGCTATTCGTCAACGCGCGCCTTACGTTGATATAGTGTTTGGCCCGCAAACCTTGCACCGTTTACCGGAAATGATCAATTCGGTTAAAGGCTCAAAATCAGCGGTAGTCGATGTCTCTTTTCCAGAAATCGAGAAATTTGATCGCCTACCACAACCAAAAGCCGATGGTGTTACTGCTTTTGTTTCTATAATGGAAGGCTGCTCAAAATACTGTACTTTTTGCGTGGTACCTTACACCCGTGGAGAAGAAGTCAGTCGGCCATTGGATGATGTCTTATTTGAAATCGCGCAATTAGCAGACCAAGGTGTGCGTGAAGTTAACTTACTTGGCCAGAACGTTAACGGTTACCGTGGCGCCACACACGACGGTAAAATTTGTCATTTTTCTGAACTGCTGCGCTTAGTCGCGGCGATAGATGGTATTGATCGCATTCGCTATACTACATCGCACCCAGTTGAATTTACCGATGATATTATTGAAGTGTATCGTGATGTGCCTGAGTTAGTTGATCATTTGCATTTGCCAGTACAATCGGGCTCAGATCGCATCTTAAACTTAATGAAACGCGGCCACACAGCAATTGAATATAAATCACAAATCCGTAAACTTAAAAAAATACGGCCAAATTTAAGCATGTCATCAGACTTTATTATTGGTTTTCCTGGTGAAGATGAGACTGATTTTGCTGCGACCATGGATTTAATCCAAGCCATTGATTTTGATATGAGCTTTAGTTTTATTTATAGCGCCAGACCTGGCACGCCAGCGGCTGATTTACCAGATGACGTAACAGAAGCTGCGAAAAAGCAGCGTTTATATATATTACAAGATCGGATAAATCAGCAAGCACTGAAAATTGCTCGTAACATGCTGGGCTCAGTGCAACGCGTGCTAGTTGAAGGGCCTTCTAAAAAGAATATTATGGAATTAACCGGTCGTACTGAAAATAACCGCGTGGTTAACTTTGAAGGTTCACCGAAAATGATTGGCCAACTGGTAGATGTGAAAATTACCGATGTCTTTAGCAACTCATTACGTGGCGATTTTATCCGCTCTGAAGCGGAAATGGGCTTACGTCGCGATACTCCACCTAAGCAAATATTAGCTAGACAAAAAGCTATGACTGATGCGACCAATGAGCTTGGTGTTGCCACCTTCATACCTTAATTTATACTTTAACTTAATGAGGAACAGCCTGTGCTGTTCCGTTTATTGTTTGAGAGTAAACTTTGACCCAAACTAACCATAGCGCTGAATTAACTTTAACACCTGCTGATAATCAGCGATTAACGTCATTATGTGGTCCTTTTGACGATAATTTAAAACATATTGAACGACGCTTATTGGTGCAAATTAGTTATCGTGATAACCATATTAAAGTCACTGGCCCTGCAGATAATACTGAAGCGGCAATCGATATTTTACAGCAACTGTATGCGCAAACTGCGTTACTAAAGCAAACAGCTTTAACACCAGAACAGGTACATTTAACTATCAACGAAAATTACGATATTAGCTATCAACAACAAACAGCTGAACCGTGCCATTTTAGTTTGAAAACTAAAAAAGGTTTAATTAAACCGCGCAATCCTAACCAAGCTCAGTATGTCAGCAATGTTTTATCGCACGATGTCTGTTTTGGTATTGGCCCTGCCGGCACCGGTAAAACCTATTTAGCCGTAGCGTGCGCAGTAGATGCCTTAGAGCGTGATATGGTTAAACGAATTATTTTAACCCGACCTGCTGTGGAGGCCGGTGAAAAACTCGGTTTTTTACCCGGTGATTTAGCCCAAAAAGTTGATCCTTATTTACGGCCGTTATACGACGCTTTATTTGAAATGCTTGGTTTTGAAAAAGTAGAGAAGCTATTAGAGCGCGGTATTATTGAAATTGCGCCGTTAGCTTATATGCGTGGCCGCACCTTAAATGACGCCTTTATTATTCTTGATGAAGGCCAAAATACCACGATGGAACAAATGAAAATGTTCTTAACTCGGATTGGTTTTAGTTCAAAAGCCGTGATCACGGGTGATATTACCCAAGTTGACTTACCGCGAGGCCAATATTCAGGCTTAAAACATGCCATAGATGTTTTAGCGGATATTAATGATATTAGTCTTAATTATTTTAATGCCAAAGATGTGGTTCGCCATCCTGTTGTGCAAAGCATTGTTATGGCCTATGAAGCGCATGAAGCCGCTAAGCTGGCTAATGCTGAAGGCAGTAAAGTTTAATGTCTATTATACTAGACCTACAACTGGCAACAGCACAAGAAGACTTGCCTACGCAAGCAGATATTCAATTATGGCTGCAAACCGCTATACAGCCGTTTCAGCAACACGCTGAAGTGACGGTACGTATTGTTGATAATGCAGAAAGCCAACAATTAAATCTGCAATATCGCGGTAAAGATAAACCGACGAATGTTCTGAGTTTTCCTTTCCAGTGTCCTCCTGGGATCGAATTGTCTTTATTAGGCGATTTAGTGATCAGTGCCCCTGTCGTGGCAGCCGAAGCTAGTGAGCAAGGTAAAAGCTTAACAGCACACTGGGCGCATATGATCATTCATGGCAGCTTGCATTTACTTGGCTTTGACCATATAAATGATACTGAAGCAGAAGAAATGGAAGCAGAAGAAATCCTGCTACTGCAACAACTTGGCTTTACTAATCCCTATTTGTTGGATAATGAATAGTTTCTTTTACTTTTTTGGAGCACCAGTTCACTGATGAGTGACGACAACCCCCACTCTAGTCGCGGTTCTGCCGGTAAATCTTGGCTAGATCGAATTGCTAGTATTTTTTCCGCAGAACCTCAAGATATTTCAGATTTACAAGATATTATTGCTGAAGCCGAAGTTCGCAATTTAATTGATAATGATACCAAGGGCATGCTCGACGGTGTGCTAGATGTCTCTAGTATGCGCGCTCGTGACATTATGATCCCGCGTTCACAAATGGCTACTGTAGATATTGACCATACCATAGAGCAATTACTGCCTATCTTAATGGAAAACAACCACAGCCGTTATCCCATCGTTAATGAAGATAAAGACCATATTGAAGGTATTTTGCTGGTAAAAGATATTCTTCAGTACACTTTAGATCCAACTAAAGCCGAATGGAACTTACGCGATTTACTGCGCCCTGCGGTAATCATTCCTGAAAGTAAACGGGTTGATGCCCTGCTCAAAGAGTTTCGGCAAAAACGTTATCATATGGCAATTGTTGTAGACGAATATGGTGGCGTATCGGGCTTAGTCACCATTGAAGATATTTTAGAACAAATTGTCGGTGAAATAGAAGACGAGCACGATTTAGAAGAAGAGCATGACATTAAACGTATGGCGTCTCACGTGTTTAAAGTTAGCGCTTTAACGCCAGTAGATGAATTTAATGAATCTTTTCAAACCAGCTTTGATGAAGAAGATGCCGATACCATCGGCGGCATAGTGCTACATGCATTTGGTCATATGCCAGAAAAAGGCGAAAGTATTCAACTGCGAGGGTTAACCTTTAAAGTTAGCAAATCAAATAGCCGTCGTTTAGTGCAATTACAAGTGACTTGCGCTAAAGATAATAGTCCTGCTGAGGAAGAATAATCGCTTTGTTAAAACTTAACACCGCTGTAATCGGTTGCTTGTTATTGGCACTTAGTGGCGGTTTAAACACCTTAGCTTTTGCGCCTTATACCTTGTGGTGGTTGCCCATCTTTAGCTTGGCGCTCTTGGTATACTTTATCCAACGCGCGACTAGCCCACGCCAAGCCTGTTTATATGGTTTTAGTTATGGCTTAGGATGGTTTGGAGTTGGTATAAGCTGGGTCCATGTCAGCATTGCTGATTTTGGGGGATTACCGCTAATTGCTAGCTTAAGTTTAATGTTGCTATTAGTCAGCTATTTAGCGCTTTTCCCTGCTTTTGCTGCATGGTTAACCTTACGCTTAAAGCAGCCTAAGTATATGCCATTATTATTTGCTGCCAGTTGGACGTTAGCCGAGTGGTTACGCAGTTGGCTGCTTACAGGCTTTCCATGGTTATCGCTTGGTTATAGTCAAACTAGTGCTGGTTTACAGCATTATGCCCCCCTTATTGGCGAAACCGGCATTAGCTTTTTATTAGCCTTTGCTGCTGCCGCTTTAGCCCAAGCTTTTACTTTACAAGCTGTATTCGCTCGCTATAGCTATATTGTTATAGCTGGCATTATTTTTATACTAAGCCCATTTTTACAACCGTTTAAAGGCTGGCAAAATACGGCAGAGTCAGTGTCGGTGTTACTGGTGCAAGGCAATATCAAACAAGCTTTACGCTGGGAGCCCGATCAAGAATGGCCCACTATGCTAAAGTATTTAGATTTAACTCGGCCCCATTTTCAAGCTGATATTGTTATCTGGCCTGAGGCTGCCATTCCAAAACTAGAACCTTTAGCTGACGCCTTTCTGGATAATTTAAACCAAGCCGCGCTATATCAAAATACGGCTGTCATTAGCGGCATTCTCGATTACAACGCTAAAACAGGCGAAGCTTGGAATAATTTAATCGTGTTAGGTAAAAAAACTAAACACGCTAAAGAAGGTGATTATCACTATGGCCATGCTAATCGTTATAGCAAACATCACTTATTACCCATAGGTGAATTTGTGCCGTTTGAAAGCTGGCTGCGCACCTTGGCACCTATTTTTGATCTACCCATGAGTTCGTTTAGTCGGGGTGCTTATGTTCAACCCAACTTAGAAGCCAATGGTCATCATTTTTTACCGGCTATTTGTTTTGAAATCGCTTTTCCGCAACAAATTGCTGCCAATTTTACTTCAGACACTGAAATACTTTTAACCGTGAGCAATGATGCATGGTTTGGCGATAGCATAGGCCCGCAGCAGCACTTACAAATAGCGCAAATGCGCGCCTTAGAGTTTGGTCGTCCGTTATTACGGGCTACTAATACCGGTGTTACCGCTACCATCAATGCTAGCGGGCAATTACAGCAACGAGCCCCCCAGTTTAGTGCCACTGTGATTAAAGATAATATTCAGCTAACCTCCGGCATGACCCCGTATCAAGTATGGCGTGACTGGCCGTTACGCATTAGTTGTATGGCAATATTTATTGTTATTCTATTCAGTCGCAGGCGGCACCGTGACTTGTTAACAACTCAGACTAAATAGACTAAGCTAAACTAAGCTAGATTAAGTAAGTATTACTTTATCGTCTCGGAGTGTGTAATGACGCTACTGCATAATATTAGTAAAACCTTACAACGGCGACGTAATATTACTTGGCATTCCATGGGTTACGATACCCATGTTCGGCCAGAAACGGCGGCTGATTGGGCTAATGTCGCAGCGTTAACACGAACGGTATTTAATACCCCTGATGAAGCGCTGCTCAACGACGCTTTGCGCCAGCAGACCCAAGACTATATTGCCTTAGTTGCCGAGCAACATGGTAATATTGTCGGGCATATTATGTTTTCACCGGTGCAACTTGAAAACGCTAAGCAGATAAAAATGATGGCACTAGCACCTATGGTAGTGTCAAAAGTGTTACAACAGCATGGTATAGGCTCTGCGCTGGTTCGTGCTGGATTAGAAACCTGCTTTCAACACAAGGTTGATGCTGTCGTAGTTTTAGGCCATGCCAGTTACTATCCTAAATTTGGCTTTATTCCGGCCAGTAACTTTGCTATTAGCTGCCCTTGGCAAGTACCCGATGAAGTGTTTATGTTATTAGAGTTAACCCCGGATGCCATGAAAAATGCCAGCGGTAAAGTGCAATACTTGCCGGCATTTGCACAGATTTAAGGCTGGGCATTTAAACCCTCGCTACACTTGTATCAGCATAGCTAGGGTTTAATCGGCTTAGCTAATTAATCGTCTAAGCTACCATTAACAATTTCAGCTATTTCTTCTAAACGCGCTAATACTTTACCGTTAACCGATCTTTTTGGATATTGACCCCGTTTATTCGCCACGCCAACATCCAGCCCAGTTAAGAGCGCCAAAGCTTCATCTACTGTTTTCACCACATATATATGAAACTGCTGCTGTTGAACGGCTGTAATCACATCATCGTTAAGGACTAAATTAATTTGATTACTGGCTGGGATAATCACCCCTTGCTCACCACTTAAGCCCCGGCTTTGGCATAACCGAAAATAGCCTTCAATTTTTTCATTCACGCCGCCAATAGCTTGCACTTGACCATGTTGATTGATTGAGCCGGTAATCGCTAAGCTTTGTTTTAACGGGATATCAGTAATGGCCGACAGCAACACACAGATTTCAGCTAAAGCCGCACTATCGCCATCAATATGACCGTACGACTGTTCCATGGCGATATTAGCCGATAAGGTAAGCGGGAAATTTCGAGCATATTTTGCACCTAAATAACCGGTTAGCAGTAATACTCCTTTAGAGTGAATAGCTTTACCTAACTCAACTTCACGCTCAATATCGACCACACCGCTAGAGCCCGCAAACACAGTAGCGCTAATTCGAGCAGGGGTACCAAAAGCGGTATCGCCAATCTCTAATACCGTTAAGCCGTTAACCTTACCCACAGCAACATCCGAGGTGTCTATTAAGATTTGGCCTTCTTGGATATCCTCTAAAAAGCCCTCGCTGATACGGCCAGTTCGGTATTGTTTACCCTTCAGGGCTTGCAGCACATGCTCGGCGGTTAAGATTTGGTCTTGCTGTTGATTGGCATAAAAACAGGCTTCTCGCACCAGCTCTAAGACATCGGCAAAGCGAGCCGATAACTTGTGTTGATGCTCAGCTTGGCGAAAGCTAAAGTTAAGTAACTGCGTTAAGCCACCGCTGCTAAGCTCAGCAATATTTAATTGCTGCATTTGCTGTTTAATTTGCAGCGTCATATTACTGACTGTTTGCTCAGTAAAAGGCAGATAATGTTCAAAATCGGCGAGTACCCGAAATAACTCATTAAACTCTTCATCAACATCTTGGATTAAATAATATAAATCTCGTGAGCCAAGCAATACCACTTTTACGTTTAATGGAATGGGTTTTGGTGTAATGATGGTCGAATTAGTTACCGCATGATCACTAAGGGTATCAATTAGCAGTTCACCCGACTTTAATGCCTGCTTTAACGCATCCCAAACCGCGGGTTGGGTTAGCAACCTGTCAGCATCAAGAATAAGATAACCGCCATTGGCCTTATGCAAGGTACCGGGGCGAATCATTCGTGAGTTGGTATAAAGCGAGTTCCCAGCTGAGCTGTATTCCACTCGACCAAATAAATTGCCATAGCTTGGGTTAGGTTCAAATATAATTGGCGCACCCGACATTTGCTCAAAGTGAACTAAAACATTGGGCACAAATTCTTCGATAAAAAACTCTCGATTATCGCCTTCTTCTTGTTTTTCAGCGTCTGAATCATCCGGTAAGAACTCTAACACCGCTTTGACTAAATGGCTGCGCATCTCTCTAATATAACGCTGCACACCAAGCTGAGCACTGTAATCATGCTCTAATTGCTTTAGCATCGGCTTAATCGCTTGCTCTATGGTGTCTTTGCGTAAATCACGTTGTTGCTCAGATAAATCTCGCTTCCACTTCGGCAATTCTAATAATTGTTCATGCAGGGTAATTTCTAATTCGGTTACCATGTCATAAAAGTGCTGCCGCTGTTGTTCAGATAAATTAGCCGCTTCTTGGTCAATAACCGGCTTACCGTCAATAATGGGCGAAAAACCAACAGCACCATTATCTTCAACTAATAATACCTGTTTGGTTAATGCTTCTTTTTCTACCAGTGCAATGGCTTTATCATATTTTTGATCAAAGTCACGCGCGATGGCTTTTTTCTTGCGCTGAAAACCCGGGTTATCAAAGGCGGCAGGAAAGGTATCTAATAAGTCATCAATTAACGCTTCTAGCTTTTTAACCAGCTTTTTACCCTCGCCAGGCGATAAGCGTAAAATACCGGGCACCCGTTCATCATCAAAATTATTTAAATAGCACCACTCATCAGGCGTGGGCTTTTGCTCTGCAGCTTGCTTTAAAACATCTTCAACTAAGGTGAAGCGACCTAACGCAGGCTCACCCATGACATACAGATTATAACCTGGCATATCCATGCCAATTGCAAAACCCAGTGCTGTCTTAGCACGATCTTGGCCAATAAAACTGGCTTTTAGCTGCTGATGGGCTAACGCCTGAGTAATTAGTTGTTGCTCAAATTGTGGCGCCAGCTGTGCAGGTGACAGTGACAAAGGGTGTACAGTGTTGGTCATGTAGTGCCTTAGCGTTAACTGCTTTTCTAACCACTATACTACCAAAAACTGCTGCCACTGTGCTGGGCTATTTCAGCAAATGATTAAAGAATTGATATTAAAGGTCGATATAGAGGGTATCTGGCCTGACTAATAATGAGTTGTCATGAGCGAAACTAATCGTTTACAAAAAATACGCAACCTTGGCGTACGCTTACAAGAGTTAGATTTAGTTGCCTTGGCGCCCAATAAATCTTATGCATCAACCGCATTAAATTTTTTATTTGCTGTGCATAAATTAGATCGCCCTGTAGGTGTTCCCCTTGAGCATACTTTACGTACGTTAGGCCAAGCCATTATTGCCAGTCGTAAAGTCCATTTTAGTAACTTAGATGCCGATGCTGTGATTGACTTTTTTTGTCGTGAATATCGGGTACATTAAATAAAACTTTTACTTTGTTGAAATATCTTCCTGCCTAAACCGTTCTTATGATCCTGAAGCCGTTGACTACATTTTAGGATGATTATGCCTGCATTTAATTTATTAGTTTCCGATATATCACTGACAAATGTAAGTCCGCGTTGGCATAGCTGCAGTTTCAGCTATGGCCGTATTTTAAGCTCTAACTCGCAAGGTTAATCGGTAAAATAGATGACGAACGACAGCAAAACATGTTCTTTGTACTTAAATACCGTTACGCTAGGCACTATTAATAACCCTGCGCAGAAAATTAGTATGTCAGCTTCAGATTATGTCGCCGCTAAAAAAGCTAAATTAGCCGCGGTGTTAGGTATTAAAAGCACTAGTCGTCAACGTTATGAATTGTTAGTTAAACAATATCATACCGATTTATATCGCTATGCTTACTGGTTATGTAAAGATCCCGACATCACTAAAGATATCGTGCAGGAAACTTACCTACGCGCATGGAAAAGCTTAGATAGTTTATTAGATCCTAAGGCTGCTAAAGCCTGGTTATTTACCATTCTAAGACGTGAGAATGCACGACGCTTTGAACGTAAGCAGTTTGATTATGATTACGATGCAGAACAAGACAATTTAATCGATACAACACAAGTCAGTGCAGCACAAACTTATGATAACGAAAAGTTAAGAGCGCAAATTGCCTTATTACCATTGGATTATCGCGAACCCTTAATACTGCAAGTATTAGCGGGTTTTAGCAGTGATGAAATTGCCGAACTGCTAAATTTGAATGTGAACACCGTGAACACCCGCTTATTTCGTGCCCGCAATAAATTGCGTAGCCTACTTTCTAACGCTTACTCTGGGGAGAATGGCCATGAATAATACTGAGCTACGTCAGCAGCTTAAACAATTAGTCTTGCAAGACCCTAGTATTGAAAGTCCTGAGGTTAATGCCTTAATACAACAAGATGCTGAATTTAAGCAATTTGTGTCTCAAGTCCGCCAACAACAGCAGCAACTTGAGCAAGCATTACGCATAACCGCCCCAACAGAACTCGCTAGCGAATTATTGCAACTAGCCAATAAAAGCAAAGCCAAGACGCCTTGGTTAATAAATTTAGCCGTGGCCGCGTCTTTAGCGTTAGTGTCGATATTAAGTGTGGTTGTTTATACTAACTATCAGCACGAGGATATGGCCAGTCATGTGTTAGCCCATGTCCATGAAGAAGCCAACTTTGTTGATAGTCATTTAGTGCAGCAGCCTTTAACCGAGGTCAATACTAAACTTGCTAGCTTTAATATTAGCTTACAAGATTGGGCCGAAGAGATTATATATGCCCGCTTTTGCACCTTTAAAGGCGTCCGTTCTCTTCATTTAGCCATAAGAACCGACACCGGTTACGCGACTGTATTTATTGTGCCTAAAGATAGCCAGCTAGATTTAATTGCTAATTTTTCGGATACCGATTATCAAGGCTTAAGCTTTGCTATGGCACAAGCGAATTTGGTTATTGTTAGCCGCGAGCCAGCCGATCTAAATGTGTTACCGCAAAAATTACTGGCTAATTTACGCGTGAGTGCTTAATGCGTCAGCATTAAGCCCGCGACGCCTAGGGCAAAACCTAATACCGTGCCCAGTGGCGGGCCCCAATGTTTATCTAATTTTATTTGCGGCGCCATATCTTGAAATACCGAATACAAAATGCCGCCAGCAGCAAAAAGCACCATAGCGCTAATAATATGCGCTGAATTTGCCAACCAGTAATGACCGATTAAAGCTGCTATGGGCCCTAATAGAGCCATTGCCGCAAACACAATAATAACGGTACGACGTCGATAACTACTTGCTGCCGTTAACTCTCTAAAAGCATTAAAGCCCTCAGGTAAGTTTTGTAGCGCGATTAGTCCAGCCAATAACATAGCGGTACTTCTGTCAACAACAAAAGCCGCACCCAGTGCAATAGATTCAGGAATAAAGTCGGCCAACATTGCCGCTAATTGACTCGCCGGAGTATCAATTTTTTTTAGCAACATATCTAACAGCATAAAGCCGACACCACCGGCACAAAACCACAACAATGCCGGTATCATTGTTTGGTGCTCAATACCTTCTGGCACCAGCACTAATGCCACGGCAGATAACAATGCGCCGGCGCCAAAAGCCAGCACCGAGTGGCGTAACTCTTGGGCTAACCATTGCCGATGAATATGCTCTACCGCAGCAATACTGGCACCTAACGACATGGTTAAGCCCGCCGCTAGCGTTATCACTATTAAGCTGACAACATCGCTCATATTTACTCCTGAATTAACGAAGCTATTCTAAATCATGACTAAACTGCTGTTAAATTACAACTAAGCTACACCTTAACTACACCTCAACGACGCCTAAACTATAAAAGGTCACGCTAATTTTGGTGCATCATAATGATCTGGCTCATCACTATAAATACAGACATTCCAATCTGCCACTAAGCCATCAGCTGCAGCACAGTATTTAGCAAAAAACTGTTTAATTTCTTCACGTTGGCAATGGGCTTCAAAACTAGCCATATCCGCCCATATTTCATTAAATGCAATTGGAAAGCTAGTACCTGTGGCAAATGAGCTGCTTATTTGCCGAGTAACGCGATATTGCAAGCAACCGTCTTCACGCACAGTATTGGGCTCTAAACTTTGTAACACTTGAAATAACGCCGCTTCTTGGCCAGGTTTAGGTAGAAATTGGGCAATGCAGTACACTTTTTTAGACATTTTATGCTCCATACTAAATAACCGCCTGCTATCAACAGGCGGTTATTTTATGTTTTAAATTACTTAATCAAATACTTACTCAAATACTTAATCAACTACTTAGTGAATTAAATATTCAGTGCTTTAGCACCGTTTATTTGCCGCCACTTACTATTAGAAATAAATCTGCATTTAGCCATAAGTGCGTGGCCACACTGGCGGCATAACCTAGTAAAATAACTGGTGCCCACTTTAAATGGCCAACAAAGGTATAATAGCCACGCGCTTGGCCCATTAACGCAACACCCGCTGCCGAGCCTATGGATAATAAGCTACCACCAACACCAGCCGTTAAGGTAATCAGTAACCACTGACCATGCGACATAACAGGCTCCATTGTTAATACCGCAAACATCACCGGTATATTATCTACCACCGACGACATTAATCCCAAAACGACGTTGGCAAAGGTTGCATTACCGCTACCATATAACGTTGTTGACAATAACTCTAGATAACCAAGATAACCTAAGCCGCCTACGCACATTACCACGCCGTAGAAAAACAATAAGGTATCCCACTCGGCACGTGCCACTCGACTAAAGACATCAAACGGCACAATATGGCCTAATGAGCGGATGCGCTCTTCATCCCCCACCCGTTCGGCCATCGCCCGCTTGCGAGCCAATGAACCTGGCAAGGTAACCCGCAGAAAATAACCAAAAAATTGCAAATAACCTAAGCCTGTCATCATACCTAAGACGGGCGGTAATCCTAACCATGAGTGACACACTACGGCAGAGGCGATGGTAAATAAGAATAAGGTCAAAATTCGTAGCGCACCGCGCTTTAACTCGACATCTTCTTGCAGCGCCGCCGGGAAACGGTTCTCGACAAAGAAGCTCATTATGATAGCCGGCACCAAGTAGTTAATCACCGACGGGATAAATAAACTTAAAAATTCGTGAAAGGTCACAATACCTGCTTGCCAGACCATTAGGGTGGTAATATCGCCAAAGGGAATAAAAGCGCCGCCGGCATTCGCCGCAATAACAATATTGACACAGGTCAGGTTAATAAAGCGCTTATCGCCTTCGGCTACCTTCATCACCACAGCGCACATTAACATTGCGGTGGTCATATTGTTGGCAAAAGAAGAGATAACAAAGGCTAAGACACCACTGATCCAAAATAAACTACGATAGCTAAAGCCTTTACGAATCATCCAAGCGCGCAAGGCATCAAATAACCGTCTCTCTTCCAACGCATTGATGTAGGTCATGGCTACCAGCAAAAAAAGCATTAACTCAGAGAATTCTAACAAGGTTTCGCGAAAGGCTACTGCAGCAACTCCAGGTAAGCCAGCCTGCATATACTTCCAGGCAATTAGCACCCAGATAATACCTGCGGCAACTAACACCGGTTTCGATTTTCGTAAGTGGATTTTTTCTTCGGCCATAACCAGCATGTAAGCGAAGAAAAACACGGCTAAAGATGACAGACCAATAACAGAGGTAGTTAGATTTAAACTTCCAGTTGCAGCGAACGCTGCAGGAGAAAACACCATACACAGCAGCAAGTACAGCCAATACTGTTTCACAAAGTTATCCTTAAGTTAAAAAAAAGACGTCCGACAAAGTCGAACGCCTATTATAAAACATCTAAGTTAGAATACTTAAGTAAATTAGGTCAATTAGAATAAACATTCTAATTATGGACAATTTTGTTATCGCAGATCATTTATCGCAAAATAAGCAACGAGCATTTAGCATTACAAATCATGCTGGTTGTGGTGCTGCCGACAATAAACTGCCTAATCCGTGAATGACCATAAGCACCCATTACCATCATATCTATAAGATGCTGTTGCTGATATTCATTTAAAACTTGTTCAGGATCACCATCAATAATTGCGCTTTTAGTTTTAAAACCGGCTTGTTGCAACTGTAACGTGGCCGCGGCTAACAGGTTACGGTTAGCCTCGTTTTCATCTCCCGCCATCACAATATGTACCGGTAAACCTTGGGCAAAAGGGCTATTGGCTAACGTGGCTAAACATTTTTCTGCTGTGGCACTACCATCAAAAGCTAACATAATCCGTTTTGGTTCAATGTAAGCTTGCTGGGTCAATAAAATCGGCGTGCTAACACTGCGGATCACCCGTTCAACATGTAAGCCAATATGGCCATGCTCTTCAGCACTACTAAAACCCCGCTTACCCATTACAACTAATCGGCTTTCGTCTTGCATTGCCACTAGGGTTTCTACTAATTGACCATGTCGCAAGCGCTGATCAACATCAGTCACGCCCGCTTGCTGAGCACGTGCAGTTGCCGCCTCTAAAATATGTCGACCACGCTCCATGGCTAATTTGCCATGTTTTTCATCTAACTCAGCCAATTGCTGTAACAATAACTCTTGCGAGCCTAAACCAATACTGCCACTTAAATCTGGCGTATGGGTATGCTGGGCTTTATCTAAGACATGAATAACTGACATTGCCGCCTGTAATTTTTTAGCCGCCCATACTGCATAATCACATATTGCTTCGGCATAAGGTGAAGCGTCGATACATGCCATAATTCTTTTTGTCATAACTTGCTCCTGCATACCATTTAATGATTAATTAATTTCGCCATATCGTCCGGTTGATTATGGACTGCAAATTTATCCACTAAAGTGGCACTGGCTTCATTTAATCCGACTAACTCCACTACTGTGCCTTCGCGCCGAAATTTAATCACCACTTTATCTAATGAACTTATCGCGGTGATATCCCAAAAATGCGCTTGGCTTAAATCTATGGTCACTTTTTCTATCGCTTCTTTAAAATCGAAGCCAGCAACAAATTGCTCTGCTGAGGTAAAGAACACTTGGCCAACCACTTTATAATCACGCTGTTTGTTTTGGTTTGATAACTTAGAGCTGATATATAAAATGCGACCCACTTTGCTCGCAAAAAATAAAGCACTTAACAACACGCCAACAAAAACACCATACGCCAAATTATGGGTAAACACGGTAACTAATACTGTCGCAATCATTACAATACTCGAGCTGGCTGGATTCGTTCTAATATCTTTTATCGACGACCAACTAAAGGTACCAATAGACACCATTATCATAATAGCGACTAATGCAGCCATTGGGATCATGCCGACCCAAGCATCCAGAAATACCACCATTATTAATAATATAATACCGGCTAATAACGTTGATAACCGAGTACGGCCACCCGATTTTACGTTAATAACCGATTGACCAATCATGGCACAACCAGCCATACCACCAATTAAACCTGAACCAATATTCGCCACACCTTGGCCGACACATTCACGATTCTTATTACTGCTGGTGTCAGTTAAATCATCAATAATAGTGGCGGTCATTAACGACTCTAGAATACCTACCACCGATAACGCTAAGGCGTAAGGGAAGATAATGGTTAATGTCTCAAAATTCAGCGGCACATCTGGCCAGAGGAAAATAGGTAAGGTATCCGGCAATTCACCCATATCTGCTACAGTGCGAATATCGATGCCAAAATACAAAGCTAACGAGGTTAATACCACGATGCAGATTAACGGTGAGGGTATTTTTTTGGTTATATACGGAAATAAATAGATAATCATCAAGCCTAGCGCCGTCATACCATAGACCATGTTGCTGCCATGTTGACCAATTAACTCAGGCATTTGCGCCATAAAAATTAAGATTGCTAAGGCATTTACAAAGCCCGTTACCACTGAGCGCGACACAAAGCGCATTAAATCGCCCAGCTTAAAAATACCAAAAACAACTTGTAGCACACCGGTTAATAAAGTTGCTGCCAGTAAATATTGCAAACCATGCTCGCGAACTAAGGTCACCATTACTAACGCCATAGCGCCAGTAGCAGCAGAGATCATCGCAGGACGGCCACCAGCAAAAGCGGTTATAACTGCAATACAAAACGACGCATATAAACCGACTTTCGGGTCAACACCGGCAATAATTGAAAAAGCAATGGCTTCAGGGATCAGAGCTAAGGCGACCACTAAAGCGGCAAGCACATCACCACGTATATTTGAAAACCAATGTTGTTTTAAATAATTGAGCATATTAGGTACTTAAGCTGGCAAAATGACCGCGAATTCTAGCAAATTACCGTGCAAATCGCCACTGCCAATACAGGTATGTCAAGACAATCTAAACCGGCAAACCTTCACGATGAAACTGCACCCCACCGCATTGACTGCAGGCTAATAGCTCTGCTGGGTGAGTATAATCAATATGCTGTAAGCACTTACTGCAGCGATAACGGGCCATTCCGACAATTTCACCCTGATAATAAACACCGTTATGTTTAAAGTCTTGGGCTAACTCTTGCCATTCCACCTGGCTTTTATCGGTAATTGAGCTGAGCTCTTGCCATAAGGCTTCAGGCCATAATGACGGTGCAGTGCTTGTTTCTGCATTGCTGGTAGATGGTATACTGCTAGTTGCTGCGCTTGCAGCGGGTGTATTTTCAATTAAAGGAGTTTCTGACTGGTGATCAATTTGATCATTCTCTTGCCACTGCCGCTTTAAGGTTTCGACAAACAACTGGGTTTCGTATGCACTTAAATCACGACCCGCTTTTAAATAAGCTTTTAATTGCTCAATAACATCAATCATATTTTCAAGCTGCTGCTCTTCAGCCTGTTGTAAGGTAGCAGTAAAATCAGTTAACCATTGCTGATACTTTTGTTTTAGACTTTGCATTCACTATTCCTTAGACATTGTTGTTTAAAGATAATTACTTAGCGATAATTGCTTCGAAAAATTACATAGAAAAGGCATCTACAATCAGTATAGTTCTTGAATAAAAAAAAGCAGCTATATCAACTGCTTTTAAACCTTAGCTAGTAGGTTACTGGTCGCAACTAAGTTTAATTTGCTCCATCGTTGAATTAATAAAATCTTGGTCAACAGCAAAACCTGCCTCTTGGTTTCTTAATTGGTAATTTTCTACTTCGCAGGCAACATTACGTTTAATTCTAAGTAAAGCAGCGTCATAACTATCTACTTGTTTTAATTGCTCTAAAACATGTATTGACTCATGAATTTTAACTTTCATTTGCCATTTATAATAATCATATTGCTGGTACATGATTGCAACAACCAGCCCCAACATAAAGCAAGCAATGCCAACCAAGCCGAATTTAAAAGCCGTTTTGCCTACCATATTCCTGCATCCTTGTGACTAGATAAGTGTATTACGCTAGATTTTTGTTAATTACACTTTAATTAAAATGGCTAATTTCACTCTATTCAAGACAGTAAGCCTTCGCTAAATAAGAAGCAAGTACTAGCGATTACGCAGCAAGGATATTTTGATGATAAATAGCAGCTTATCGATATTTTTAAGCCAATTATAATATCTAACCCTAAGCCAATATTTAATTAATCTACGCCCGCACATTAGTTAGCCTTAAAACCATGCCGTTCTTGTTGTCAATACGTTGCTGCGGTATGCTATAGGTACTTTTTGCTGCAATAACAGCAGCTGTATTAACCCCATTTTTTGGAAGACCTTAATGCAAGAACAATACAACCCGCAGCAGATTGAAATCGCTCTGCAGCAAGAGTGGGAACAAACCCAAGCTTTTAAAGTGACAGAGGACGAGACCAAAGAAAAATTTTACTGTCTGTCTATGTTCCCTTATCCCAGCGGTCGCTTGCATATGGGCCATGTGCGCAACTACACCATTGGTGATGTGGTGAGTCGTTTTCAGCGCATGCAAGGCAAAAATGTTATGCAGCCTATGGGTTGGGATGCCTTTGGTTTACCCGCAGAAAATGCCGCTATTAATAATAATACTGCGCCAGCAAAGTGGACCTACGAAAACATTGACTATATGCGTACCCAGCTAAAACGCTTAGGTTTTGGTTATGATTGGGATCGCGAATTTGCCACCTGTAAACCAGAGTATTACAAGTGGGAACAATGGTTTTTTACTAAGCTATATGAAAAAGGCTTAGTCTATAAAAAAATGGCCACCGTAAACTGGGATCCGGTTGATCAGTGCGTATTAGCTAACGAGCAAGTGATTGATGGTCGCGGTTGGCGCTCAGGGGCTTTAGTTGAGCAACGTGAATTAGCCCAATGGTTTATCAAGATCACCGATTATGCTGAACAACTATTAGCCGACCTAGACCAACTAGACGGTTGGCCAGAGCAAGTTAAAACCATGCAAAAAAACTGGATTGGTCGCTCTGAAGGCGTTGATATCATTTTTGATATTGCCAATAGTAGTGAGCAACTTTCGGTTTACACCACCCGCCCTGACACCCTGTATGGCGTTACCTATGTTGCCGTAGCGGCACAACACCCTTTAGCCTTAGCCGCAGCAAAAAACAATGCTGAATTAGCGGCATTTATTGCCGACTGTAAAGGCGGTAAATTGGCCGAAGCAGAGTTGGCAACCTTAGACAAAAAAGGTTGTGCTACGGGTATATTTGCCGTGCATCCATTAACCGGTGAGCAAGTGCCGGTATGGGTAGCTAACTTTGTATTAATGGATTATGGCTCTGGTGCAGTGATGTCTGTACCGGCACATGATCAGCGCGATTATGAGTTTGCTAACAAATATAATTTACCCATTAAACAAGTAATCACAGCTGCTGATGCTGTTCAAGATAGCCCTGAGAATGGTCATCAACTTAGCGATATCAGCACTGAAGCTTTTACCGACAAAGGCATCTTAATTAATTCGGCAGAATTTAATGGTTTAGATTTCGAGCATGCCTTCACCGCTATTGCGGCTAAGTTAAAAGCTGATAACCGTGGCGAAGTAAAAGTAAATTACCGTCTACGTGACTGGGGCGTTTCACGCCAGCGTTATTGGGGTACGCCTATCCCCATGCTAAACCTAGCTGATGGTAGTCAAGTGCCAGTGCCAGAAGATCAACTGCCGGTGCTGTTGCCGGAAGATGTGGTAATGGATGGCGTTACCTCGCCGATAAAATCTGATCCTGAATGGGCCAGAACTAGCTATAACGGCATGGAAGCGTTTCACGAAACAGACACCTTTGATACCTTTATGGAATCAAGCTGGTACTACGCCCGTTACTGTAGCCCAGATAGTGATAAGGCCATGCTAGACCCAGCCAAAGCTAACTACTGGTTACCGGTTGATCAATATATTGGTGGTATAGAACACGCTATATTGCACTTATTATATGCCCGTTTCTTCCATAAGTTGTTGCGTGATGTTGGCTTAGTCAACTCTGATGAACCGTTTAAACACCTGTTATGCCAAGGTATGGTGTTAGCTGAAACTTTTTATCGTGAAACAGACAATGGTGGTAAACAATGGATTTCACCGCAAGATGTTACGGTACAACGCGATGAAAAAGGCCGTATAACATCATCAATTTTAACCAGCGATGGCCAACCGGTTATGTCTTCTGGCATGAGCAAGATGTCAAAGTCGAAAAATAACGGTATTGACCCGCAAAAAGTAATCGATCAGTACGGTGCTGATACCGTACGCTTATTTATGATGTTTACCGCACCACCAGAGCAAACGTTAGAATGGTCTGACTCTGCGGTTGAAGGTTCACATCGCTTTATTAAGCGCGTTTATGCCCTAGTCGCTAATTTTGTTAAAGCCGGTAAGGTGGCTGAACTTAATTTAACCGCACTTAACTCTGAGCAAAAAATATTACGCCGCGAGCTACATAAAACCATTACTAAAGTATCCGATGATATTGGTCGGCGTTATACCTTTAATACTGCTATTGCGGCAGTGATGGAATTATCTAATAAGCTACAAAAAGCCAGTTTAGTCACCGAGCTAGACCGTGCTGTTATGCAAGAAGCCTTATTAGCCACATTACAAATGTTAAACCCTATGATCCCGCACGTAGCGCAATATTTATGGCAGCAACTTGGCCAAAAACAACATATTGAGCAAAGCCAATGGCCAGTAGTCGATACTAACGCCTTAGTTGAAGATGAAAAGCTGGTAGTGGTGCAAGTGAACGGTAAAGTGCGCGGTAAAGTAACAGTTGCTGCCAGTGCCGATCAAGAAAGTGTGCTAAATAGCGCTAAAGCAGATGACAATGTGGGTCGCCACTTAGAAGGTGTGACTATTCGTAAAGTGATATATGTACCAGGAAAGTTACTTAACTTGGTGGTTGGCTAATATGGCCCGCGCGTTAGGCTTACTGATACTGGCGAGCAGTTTACTGCTCACCAGTTGTGGCTTTCATTTACGGGGTAACCTACCGCTAAGCCATTTTCCAGCTATGTATATTCAAAGTGATCGCCACTCAGAATTAGCTCAATTAGTCAGTGCTAAGTTACAGCATAATAAAGTGCAGTTGTTGGATAGCATGCAACAAACTGCACCTATGCTGCAGCTGGTAAGCGACTCATTAGAACGGCGAACCTTATCGTTATTTCCAAACGGCCAAGTAGCAGAATATGAACTGATCTATAAAGTGCGGTATGCGTTAACGATGCCAGATGCTGAACCGCAATTTTATCAGTTTGAATTATTCCGCGACTATCAAGACGACCCTAATCAGGCGCTGGCTAAAGCTAAAGAGCTGGATTTGATGCTAGGCGAGCTACGTGAACAAGCCGCTAATCGCATACTTCGTCAATTATCGCGGCTGCATTAATGCAAAAGCTGTATGCCAATCAACTGGCAACTCATTTACAACAGCCTTTAGCCGGCTGTTATTTGATTTTTGGTGAAGAACCCTTACAAAAGTTAGAAGCAATTGATGCGCTACGGTTAGCGGCTAAAGCGCAAGGCTTTTCAGAGCGCATCAGTTTAGTGGCCGATGCGCAATTTGATTGGCAACAGCTGGAAGCAGAACTGCAAGCCATGTCGCTATTTTCTGAGCGGCGCTTAATTGAGTTAGAACTCGCGCAGCAAAAATTAAGCCCTGCTGCCAATGACAGCCTAAAGCGGCTGCCCGATTTATTAAACCCTGATATCGTGTTGCTAATCCATGGTGAACGTGGCCTAAATGATGTCAGTAAGCTAGTGTGGTTTAAGCAACTGCAAACTCACGCCGTACAAGTCGGCATTTATCAGCTAGATGATAAACAAAGCCAGCAATGGCTAAATCAGCGTGCACGACAACTGCAACTACAGCTAACACCTGATGCCATAGCCTTATTACAACACCATTGTGCCAGTAACTTACTCGCGGCCAGACAAGAATTAGAAAAGCTGGCACTTAGCGGTATTAAGCAAACCATAGACGCCGCAGTATTAGAGCAATTTTTGGCTGACCATTCGCATTTTACGGTGTTTCAATTAGTGGATGCCATGCTTGCAGGCCAAGCCGACGAAGCCCTACATCGTTTACAGCGCTTACATCAGCAAGATATTGAGCCGGTTATTATTGCTTGGCAATTGCAAAAAGAAGTGCTGCAATTACAACAGCTGCAGCAAAGCCAACAACCTTTAGCGCAAACCTTTAAGCAACTGGCTATTTGGCCTAAGCGGCAACCGCAATATCAACAAGCCTTAGCCCGCTTGCCCGCTAAGTGGTTAGATTTTTTGTTGCTTGAATTAGCAGCGTTCGATCGGTTATATAAAAGCGGCCAGCTTAATAATACCGAAATTGCCTTAAGCCACTTAGTGCTGTTGTTTATTACACCGGTGGCAAAAAACTTTAGCTTACAACAGGCACAATATGACTAAGCAGATTAATTTGCTCGGTGGTACTTTTGATCCTATCCACATTGGTCACATTGGCATTGCCCGCGCGGTGGCTAAAGAGTGCCATTTAAACCGGGTTGATCTGATGCCGTGCCATTTACCACCACATCGACAAAGCCCTGGTGTCAGCGCAGAGCATAGATTGAATATGGTTAAGTTAGCCACTGCCCCCTACCCTGAGTTAGGCGTAGAGAATATTGAGCTAAAACGTACCACGCTGTCTTACACCGCTGAGACAATTAGACTATTACGCCAGCAGCATCCATCAGCTACCCTGAATTTAATTATTGGTATGGACTCGCTAACGCGGTTTTGTAGTTGGCATCAATGGCAAACTATTCTTAATCATGCCAATTTAATTGTCTGCCGCCGTCCTGGTTATACTGTTGAACAAGGCGATGCTGCTAAGCTTTTAGCCCAATATCGCTGTCAGTCTTTAGCCCAATTTCAACAACAACAAAATGGTAGTATCTGGCTTAGTGCAAACGATATGATCCCAATTTCGGCTACCGAGTTACGCATGGCGTTACAGCAACAACAACCGGTACAAAAATGGTTAACCACGGATGTACTCGGTTACATTCGGCAACACCAGCTCTATCAAGGCTTAAACTAAAAACGATTAGCACAGGTATAAAGTATTGCTTAGGCTTTTTATGTTAAAATACCTGCTTAAACATTAAATGAGGAATTAGGGTGCAATCCAGCGAACTATTGAGTTTTATTATCGATAAAGCCGACGATATGAAAGGTCGCGATATCATAACAGTAGATGTTAGAGATAAATCGACGGTCACTGACTATATGGTAGTGTGTTCGGGAACTTCTACCCGCCATACTAAGTCTATAGCTACTTATATTGCCAATGAAATGAAAAAAGTTGATGTGCAAGCTTTAGGCATGGAAGGTCAGGCTTCAGGGGATTGGGTTCTGCTAGATATGGGCAGCGTTGTACTCCATGTCATGATTGACGAAATGCGTCAGCATTATCAATTAGAAAAACTTTGGGATGCCTAATACCGCATGAAGTTAACCATTATCGCCGTTGGCAGTAAAATGCCCGCTTGGGTTCAGCAAGGCTATGAAGAATACGCCCGACGTTTTACCCGTGATATGCCACTGGAGCTCATTGAAATTGCAGCTGGTAAACGCGGTAAAAATGCCGATATTAAACGTATCCTTGAGCAAGAAGGCGAAAAAATGCTCGCTGCTGTTGGTAAAGGCTGCAAAATAGTGACCCTAGAAGTAACTGGGCACAATTGGAGCAGCCCGCAGTTAGCGGCAAAATTGGTTGAATGGCAACATGACGGTAGAGATATCTGTTTACTAGTGGGTGGCCCTGAGGGTTTATCACCCAACTGTATTGCAGCCAGTGAAGAAAAATGGTCTCTATCGGCGTTAACCCTGCCGCATCCCATGGTTCGCGTTGTGTTAGCGGAAAGCTTATATCGCGCTTGGAGCATTAGTACTAACCACCCTTATCATCGCGAGTAAAGATGTTAAAA
This sequence comes from Rheinheimera salexigens, assembly GCF_001752395.1. Classification (NCBI taxonomy): domain Bacteria; kingdom Pseudomonadati; phylum Pseudomonadota; class Gammaproteobacteria; order Chromatiales; family Chromatiaceae; genus Rheinheimera; species Rheinheimera salexigens. The sequence goes on from NZ_MKEK01000001.1 coordinate 3,151,948, forward strand.
AAGCGCGTCGCTATAAAAGATCTCGCTGCCGAAGCCCGCTTATTTAATCAGCGGGCTGTTGTTGCTATTGTTATAGTATTCCTATTGTTTTTCGTCGTTATTTATAATCAATATCAACTGCAAATTGTGTCCTATCAAGATTATCAAACCCGCTCTGAAGGTAACCGAATTAAAGTGGTGCCCTTGGCACCAAACCGGGGCCTTATTTATGATCGCAGCGGTATTTTATTAGCCGAAAACCGGCCAGTATTTTCATTAGAACTGGTGCCTGAGCAAATCAGCGATATGACGAATACCTTAGCTGAACTAGCCACACTTATCGTCATTAGTGACGAGCAACAACAAAATTTTTTACAACAAGTAAAACAACAGCGCCGATTTAATAGTATCGCTTTAAAAGAATTATTAAATGATGATGAAGTGGCGATTTTAGCCGCGAACCAGCACCGTTTTAACGGTGTATCGGTAGAAGCACGTTTAAGCCGTTACTATCCTTTTGCGGACTTATTTACCCATGCAATTGGCTATATAGGTAAGATTAATCGCCGAGAATTACAGCAATTAGATGCATCGGGTGAATTAGCCAATTATGCGGCCTCTCGCGATATTGGTAAAATAGGCCTAGAGCGTTTTTATCAACAACAACTGCATGGCACTATGGGTTATCAAGAAGTTGAGGTCAATAATCGCGGTCGCACCATTCGTGTCTTACGCTCCGTTCCTGCAGTGTCAGGACAAAACATTCAACTCGGTTTAGATGTTGGTTTACAATTAACGGCGCAGCAAGTATTAAAACAACATCGCGGTGCTATTGTTGCGCTTGACCCGCGCGATGGCGCGGTCATGGCGTTTTATAGTAACCCAAGTTACGATCCTAACTTGTTTGTGCGCGGTATCAGTAACACCAATTATAATCAGCTACTAAATTCCCGTGACCGACCACTAATTAATCGGGTTACTCAGGGGGTGTATCCACCTGCGTCTACTATTAAACCGCATTTAGCCTTACTCGGCTTAGAAACCAATACCATTAACACCAGTACAAAAATTTGGGATCCCGGTTTTTATAATTTACCTAACAGTGACCATAAGTTTCGCGATCACTTACGCTGGGGGCATGGTTGGGTAGACTTATATACGGCTGTTATTAAAAGTTGTGATACTTATTTTTACGATCTTGGCGTCAAGCTAGGCATAGATCGCATTTCTGAATATATGCGCAAAATGGGCTTTGGCGAGAAAACCGGTATTGATATTTTAGAAGAAAGCAGTGCCAACATGCCCTCTAGAGGCTGGAAACGAGCACGGTATAACCAACCTTGGTATCCCGGTGATACCGTACCGCTTAGCATTGGCCAAAGCTATTGGACCACGACTCCGTTGCAGCTAACATTGGCAACATCTGTGCTAATAAATAAAGGCATGTTAGCAACACCACATTTGGTTACCGCTTTTACTACTGACGATAGCAGTACACCAAACTCCCCTGCATTAGTACCCGCCATTGATGTGGTTAATAGTAAAAACTGGGAGACGGTAATGGACACTATGCATAAAACCGTCAGTACCTTAGGGGGCACTGCGCATAGAGCTTTTATTGGTGCCGAATATCAAGCTGCCGGTAAAACGGGTACTGCCCAAGTGGTTAATATTGCTCAAGATGAAAAGTATGATGCCGAAGCTATTGACGAAAGACATCGTGACAATGCCATGCATATTGGCTACGCACCTTACGATAAACCGACAATTGTCGTCGTGGTGGCTTTAGAAAATGCTGGCGGTGGTGGCAGTATCGCTGCGCCCATAGCACGGCAATTATTAGATTATTATTTTTCGGCTGGCGTGAATCAAAATGAATAAACACTTTAGCCATGCACCACCAGCAAACTTATTAAGCCGATTCCATTTAGATTTACCGTTATTATTGGGTTTATTGGCCTTAATGGGCTTTGGCTTAGTGGTGCTTTATAGTGCCTCTGGCCAAAATATTGACATGGTTGAAGGCCAAATTATCCGGTTAGCAATCGCCTTGATTACCATGTTGGTATTTGCCCAAATAAAACCGCAAACCTTGATGCGCTGGTCATTTCCAGTATTTTTATTCGGTTTATGCTTACTGATAGCCGTATTATTGTTTGGCCATGTAGGTAAAGGCGCTCAACGCTGGTTAAATTTAGGTTTTATGAAGTTTCAACCCTCAGAGTTAATGAAGCTAGCAGTGCCTATGGCAGTAGCGTGGTTTATTTCATCGCATAGTTTACCCTCTAAGTTACGTCATTTAGCCGGTGGTTTTTTAATGTGCTTAATCCCGACGTTATTAATCGCTAAACAACCGGACTTAGGCACCTCTATTTTAATTGCTACTGCGGGTGTTTTTGTACTTTTTCTTGCAGGTATGAGCTGGCGGCTTATCGCAGTTGTCTCAACGGCTATAGCAGCCTTTGCACCCGTATTATGGTTGTTTTTAATGCGTGATTATCAACGCCAACGGGTACTAACTTTTTTAAATCCAGAAAGCGATCCACTTGGTTCTGGCTATCATATTATTCAATCTAAAATTGCCATTGGTTCGGGTGGCTTAGAGGGTAAAGGCTGGTTGCAGGGTACCCAATCTCAGTTGGAGTTTTTACCTGAGCGTCATACCGACTTTATTTTTGCCGTACTTAGTGAAGAATTTGGTTTAACCGGTGTGCTTATTTTATTAAGCATTTATCTGTTTATTATTAGTCGTTGCATGATTATTTCTAGTCGAGCTCAAGACAGCTACGGAAAATTAGTCGCCGGTAGCTTTACTTTAACGTTTTTTGTCTATGTTTTTGTTAATATAGGCATGGTATCAGGGCTTTTACCTGTAGTAGGTGTGCCCTTGCCCCTTGTCAGTTACGGTGGCACCTCTATGGTGACCTTGATGGCAGCTTTTGGTGTAATTATGTCAGTGAGTACACATAAACGAATGTTGGCAACTCTATAATGATTAACAGAATGAAAATAATTTTTAGCTTAGCAATGCTCGTGTCTATTGTTGCCTGTAGCAGTAAGCCTCAGCCTATAGCGCCAAAGCCAGCCGAACCTAATGCCGGTCGTTATCAGCAGCAAACTGATAGTATACCTGAGCGCCTACCCACCTATTTAGAAATGACCGACCCTACGCCGCAAACTGAGCAGCTTAGCCGCGGCGGTAATAAACCGTATCAATTATTTGGTCAACATTATACGCCTTTGGTACAAGTGTTAGATCATGACGAAGTGGGAATGGCTTCTTGGTATGGCAATAAATTTCATGGCCATTTAACCTCTAATGGCGAAACCTATAATATGTTTGCTATGACCGCCGCGCATAAAACACTACCTTTGCCTTCTTATGTTAAGGTGACTAACTTAGATAATATGAAATCAGCCATAGTCCGCGTTAACGATCGTGGCCCTTTCCATCGTGATAGAATAATAGACTTATCATATTCTGCAGCCCATAAACTTGATATGCTAAAGCAAGGTACAGCAAGAGTTCAGTTGCAGTTATTACAATCGCCAGCCATGCTTGCTGCTGCGCAAACACCTGAACAGTGTTTTATTCAAGTATTTGCAAGTGCTGACAGTAAAAAATTAAACCAATTACAGCATCAACTTAAACAACAACAGCTCCCCAGCGAAATTCGTCCTGCGGAAGGAATTTATCGGTTATTGGTTGGTCCAACAACAAATAAGCAACAAGCTCAGCAATGGCTGCAACACTTGCGCCGCAATGATTACCCCAGTGCCTATTATTTTGATAGCCACTGGTGTAGTTAACCATGCGTACTACATTCACTTATTATTAAAAGAACAGGTATTATGAATAGTTATAGTCATCTTTTTACTGTCGCCGCCATATCTATGGCAAGTATCAGCATTAGTTTGCCGGCATTAGCCCAAGTAATGATCCCGCAAGCGCCTGAAGTGGCAGCAAAAGGCCATATTTTAATTGATTTTGATACCCAAAAAGTGTTGGCCGAATCTAATGCAGATGCCTCTTTAGCACCTGCCAGCTTAACCAAAATGATGACTAGTTATGTTATCGGTGTTGAGCTAAAAAAAGGTAATATCAAAAACGACGACATGGTCACCATCAGTGAAAAGGCTTGGGCCAAAAACTTTCCTGGTTCGTCATTAATGTTTATTGAAGTGGGCACTCAAGTGTCCGTTGCTGATTTAAACCGCGGTATTATTATTCAATCAGGTAATGATGCTTGTGTGGCTATGGCCGAACATATCGCAGGTAGCGAACAAGCTTTTGTCGATTTAATGAATGCTCATGCCCAGCGCTTAGGTATGCATAATAGTCATTTTGGCAATAGCCATGGTTTACCGACTGCCGAGCATTATACTACGCCTCGCGATATGGCTATTTTGGCCGCTGCTCTGGTGAGAGATGTGCCTGAAGAATATGCTATCTATGCCGAAAAAGAATTTACTTATAATAATATTAAGCAATATAACCGTAATTCTTTATTGTGGGATCGTAGCTTAGAAGTAGATGGCATTAAAACCGGCCATACTAATGAAGCAGGTTTTAGTTTAATTACATCAGCTACTCGTGATGGTATGCGTTTAGTATCAGTGGTTATGGGCACCTCTAATGAGCGTGCTCGGCAAACTGAAAATAAAAAATTATTAACATATGGCTTTCGCTTTTTCGAAACTATTACCGCTTATCCTGCCGGGGAAGTGTTTGCAGAGCAGCGTATTTGGCAAGGCGATAAAGAAAACATCCAATTGGGCATTTTAAACCCAGTACAGCTGACTATTCCGCGTGGTCAACGCAAAAATCTTAAAGCAGATTTCACCTTGAATCAGCAACTATTGGCCCCCATTACTAAAGGCGAGCAAGTTGGCACCGTATTTTTAAAGCTGAACAATGAAGATGTTGCAACCTATCCGTTAGTGGCACTAGAAGATGTTGCTAAGGGTGGTTTCTTCAGCCGCATGGTTGATTATATTAAAATGCAGTTTTAATTAATCTGAGAAAACCGCTTCCGTTATTATCACGGCATAACGTGATAAATATGAATCCCGGCTTTAGCCGGGTTCTTTGTTATAATTAGGCTGTAAAGGGTTAAAGTTAATCCATTTTAAAGCACAGAGATTGTAAAATGAGTAAAATAGTTAAAGACACCAAATTTGATCAATATTTAGATTTTCCCTGCAACTTTAGTTTTAAAGTATTAGGCTTAGCAGATGAGCGTTTAGTTGATTTAGTGATGACAGTAATCCGTCAGCATACTGAAGCCGGTGATTATAGCCCAACCGTTAAGCCTAGCGCTAAAGGCAATTACCACTCAGTTGCAGTTAATGTCACCGTTACCAGTAAAGATCATATCGAATTACTGTATACCGAACTTGGCAAAATTGAGTTAGTTCGTTACGTTTTATAGATCACAGTCGGTTTACTGCTGTTCGTATTCAGGCCATAACACGGTATAATGCTGCCAGTTTTCAACGAACGGGTAAACCTTGTGCATAGCGATAGCATCTGTAATCAGTTAATCATTAGAGATCTAGGCATAGAATGCTATACCAATGTATGGCATGCCATGCAGGATTTTACTGATCAACGTGATGCCGCAACCTTAGACCAACTTTGGCTATTAGAGCATCAACCAATATTCACCCAAGGCCAAGCCGGAAAAGCAGAACATCTGTTGTTTACAGGCGATATCCCGGTAGTCAAAGTCGATAGAGGCGGTCAGGTTACTTATCATGGCCCGGGGCAATTGGTCGTCTATGTATTATTAGATCTAAAGCGACGTAAACTTGGTGTAAGACATCTGGTCACGCTGATAGAGCAAGTATTAGTAAGCCTACTGCAAAGCTATAATATTAATGCTTATGCAAAATCTGATGCTCCTGGCGTTTACGTTGATGAAGCAAAAGTAGCCTCTTTAGGGTTACGCGTCCGCAAAGGTTGCACCTTTCATGGTTTAGCACTAAACGTTAATATGGATTTAACGCCATTTACGCGCATTAATCCTTGCGGTTACGCTGGGATGCAAATGGTACAATGCAAAGATTTAAACGGCCCACAAACCGTTGCAGAAGCTAAACAACGAATAGTGCAGTGTTTCGAGCAACAACTGCAGGTAACTAAGCTGCACCACACAACAGGGTTGAATTGGCAAAATGACTAAAACAGCACGTATGGAACCAGGCGTTAAATTACGTGACGCCGCTAAAATGGCCTTGATCCCAGTCAAGGTATTGCCTACTGAGCCAGAAGAAATGCTGCGCAAACCAGCATGGCTAAAAATTAAATTACCCAAAAGCTCAGAGCGTATAGATCAAATTAAAGGCGCGATGCGCAAGCATGGGTTACATTCAGTGTGTGAAGAAGCCGCCTGCCCTAATTTAACCGAATGCTTTAATCACGGTACTGCCACCTTTATGATTTTAGGCGCTATTTGTACTCGACGTTGCCCATTTTGTGATGTCGCTCATGGTCGTCCATTACCGCCAAGTGCTGAAGAACCGGAAAAATTAGCCTTAACCATTCGTGATATGGCGCTTAAATATGTAGTCATTACTTCAGTAGACCGTGATGACTTACGCGATGGCGGTGCTAAACACTTTGCCGAATGTATCGCTGCTATTCGTAAATATAATCCAGAGATTAAAATTGAAGTTTTAGTACCTGATTTTCGTGGCAGAATGGACGCGGCGCTAGAAATTTTAGTGGATACGCCGCCAGATGTATTTAATCACAATTTAGAAACCGCTCCACGCTTGTATAAATTAGCACGGCCGGGAGCTGACTATAAATGGTCATTACAGTTATTACAGCGTTTTAAAGCCGCCCATCCAGGTATTGCCACTAAATCTGGATTAATGGTCGGTTTAGGTGAAACTACTGAAGAGCTAATCGAAGTTTTAAAAGACTTACGTCAACATGATGTAGATATGTTAACCATTGGCCAATATCTACAACCCAGTAAACACCACTTACCGGTTAAGCGTTATATGCCACCTGCAGAGTTTGACGAAATAAAGCGAATTGCTTATGAGTTAGGCTTTAAACATGTCGCGAGTGGTCCATTTGTGCGCTCTAGCTATCATGCAGATCGCCAAGCCGCGGGTGAAGAAATTATTAGTTACAGTACGCCATAATCTGCTAGTCAGAACAAGATGCTGCGCTTTAGCAATAAAGCGCTATGCTTATAACGATAAAACTAGGTAGCACTATGAAGAAACGCAAGTTTAGTAGAGTCAGCTTCCATGGTATCGCGCATCTTGATATGGCAAGTTACAGTTGCGCCACTGAAGTACTTAATCTGTCTTTAAAAGGAGCTTTAGTTAAAAAGCCAACCGACTGGCCTGTGGCGTTTCCGCATAAAATGCAGTTACGAATTGTCTTAAACGACTACCCTATCGAGCTAACTATGCAAGTTAGCGTTGCCCACCAGACCGATCAAGTCTTAGGTTTACATTGTGAGGCTATTGATATTGATAGTGCCAGCCACTTTCGCCGACTATTACAATTAAATTTAGGCGATGCTGATTTACTTGATCTTGAATTACAACAATTAATTGAGCAACAAGTTAGCTGATATACATAAGCTATAAACTTAAAGCCTGCTGGGCATCCGCATAGCCGCGCTTTGAGGCTTGTTGCATAAACTGTTGCCATAACGGCCAATCTTGCTGTTGCCGTGCAAGGTAAGCAAAGTAATATTGTACTGGCATAATCTGCTCAGGTTGTTGCAACACTTTGCGCGCTAGCTGTAAATACACCGCGGGCATCTTGGCTTCATAAAATTGCATTGGATTGATTGCTGCTACTATTCTATAAGCTTGAATCCCGACTGCATTACAACTCTCAACCGCTGTTAATTCAAGTTCACTCCCCTTTAGCTGCCAATGCTGTAGATAATATTCAACTTGATTATTTAACACAATATTAGGGTGGATTAGCTCGGCATGACAGACTTGCTCTGCGCTGCTAACAGCTAATTTATATTCATCAATAAAACCCAGTAAATGGAAAAATTCATGCTGGAATAAGGCTAAAGACGCATTGTCTGGTAGTTGAATAATACCGTTGTTATAACTGGCTTTACCGCGACCAGCTATTATTACAACTTGGCTAATATCAGCCTTTGCGACCAAAGGTTCTAACGCTTGGTATTGACAAGAAATACGGGTAGCAACTTGTTCGCTGCAGTTTAATTCGGTGCTATTAACATGCTTCAAAGCAGAATAGCATACCGCTAGCTGTGATAACTGCGGGTGCTGTTGCCATTGTTGCTGTAATAGCCGCCACTGCTGGACACCGGCCAATTGAGTGGCTACTGGCTGAATAGTAACTGCACAGCCATTAGGGCTGGTATAGCCAGCTACAGTTAGTACACTGGGGTTTGTAACAACACTTGGTTCAGACCAGAAACCTAATTGCTGCTGCTGAAGTTCGCTTACCGAACTCAGTTTAAGCTGTTTTGTGGCTACAGACTGTGCTAACCAATGCGCTGTGGCTAATTTACCTTCTAAGCGCTGCTGAAGCTGCAGTGCATGGGCTAAAGCCGCGACATCACCTAACCTAGCAGCCTGTTGCAACCACTTTAAAGCGGCCACTAACTCATTACTGGCTAATCGCTTTGCCGCTAATGTATTGGCTGCACTTGCATCAGTCTGAGCTTGTTGCATTAAATGATTGTCATTACTGCTGCTGTTGTCGGTAGGCTGACAGCCTAGCAACAGCAAAAAGACAAAAAAGCCAGTAAACTGGCTTTTTTTAGATAATATCAGCTTGGCTAAGTTAAAACTCGCCATCATATTCAGCTTGTTCAGGATCACCGCGCAGTCGAGATATTTCTACTCTGGCATAGCGATGTTCAACAAATTCAAACACGTTGGTTGCTAACACTTGCTTATAATAGCTTAGTGCTTGCTCATCGCGTTGTTGGCTGTGATGCCACTTTGCAAGATAAAAATACACTTCGCACAAGCGTTCAGCTAGCATCCGCTCTGATACTAAATCTTCAGCAACAGTATTGAGTAACTCTGCTTCTGTGATTTGGCCATTAAAGAACGCCACTAAATTTGTTGACCAATTAGCTGCATCAAGTTGTAAAGCTTGCTGTTGTAACGCTACGCTGGCTTGTTCAATTGAGACTGCTGATTGGGCTAAATATAACCACAACATCCGATAAGCATCATCGGATTTAAGTTGTAAAAAGGTTTCAAAGTCACTGATAGCAAGCTCACTTTTACCGGCATAATATAACGCAATACCACGATTTAAGTAGGCATACTCATGCTCTGGTGCCAGTTCTAATGCAGAATCAAAGGCTTCATAGGCTTGGTTATATTCACCGTTAACAGTATGGTGAATACCAACAAAATTATAAGCATCCGCTAAATCAGGCTTTAAACGCAAAGCGCGTAAAAAATCTAAGCGCGCTAATGAGCGCAAACCGACACTGTCATACATCACACCACGATCATAATACAGCTGAGCTATTTGCTCTTCTGTTAATTCTGCTCGGTGTAATATTTCAGTGAGTCGCGCTATAGCAAGCTCTGTACGGTATGAAACCGCCAGTGGCTCTGGGATTAACCAGCCTTGCGGCTCAGTTTGAGTCTGTGCACAACCGCCAAGCAAAGCGGCCAGCAGCGCCAACGGCGCTAACTGGCTAGTCATGCTATTAAGCTTTATCTTCAGCATTTGCAGTGTCTGCAGCTGGTTTCTCGCTCGCTTCTTTAATACTTAAACGAACACGGCCTTGCTTATCAACTTCTAGCACTTTAACTTTAATTTTTTGGCCAACCGTTAAATGCTCAGATACGTTGTTAACACGCTCATCAGAAATTTGTGAAATATGCACTAAGCCGTCTTTGCCAGGTAATACGTTAACAAAGGCGCCGAAATCAACGATACGAACAACTTCACCTTCGTAGATAGTACCCACTTCAATTTCAGCCGTAATAGCATTGATTTTATCAATAGCAATTTGAGCTGCTTTAGCGGTAGTCGCGGCAATTTTTATGCTGCCATCATCTTCAAGTTCAATTGTACAGCCTGACTCTTCAGTAATTTGACGAATAACAGCGCCGCCTTTACCGATAACTTCACGAATTTTTTCAGGGTTAATCTTCATAGTGTAAATACGCGGTGCATATTCAGACATTTCATCACGGTGACCACTGATAGCTTGGTCCATTACGTTTAGAATATGTAAGCGCGCTGCTTTTGCTTGTTTTAACGCAATTTGCATAATTTCTTGGGTAATACCATCAATCTTAATGTCCATTTGCAGGGCAGTAATACCTTCAGTAGTACCCGCCACTTTAAAGTCCATATCGCCTAAGTGATCTTCATCACCTAAGATATCAGACAGCACAACAAAATCTTCGCCTTCTTTGACTAAGCCCATAGCGATACCCGCTACTGAAGCTTTGATTGGTACACCTGCATCCATTAATGCTAAAGATGCACCACAAACTGACGCCATAGAGCTAGAGCCGTTTGATTCTGTAATTTCAGATACAACGCGGATAGTATATGGGAAATCATTAAATTCAGGCATTACTGCTTGCATACCGCGCTTAGCTAAACGACCGTGACCAATTTCACGACGCTTAGGTGAACCGATCATGCCCGTTTCACCCACGCTGTACGGAGGGAAGTTATAATGCAACATAAAGGTATCAGTTTTAGCACTTAATAAATCGTCAACTGTTTGTGCATCACGTGCAGTACCTAAAGTAGCCGTTACTAACGCTTGCGTTTCACCACGGGTAAATAATGATGAACCATGAGTACGTGGTAACACGCCAGTCATTACACTTAAACCACGAACCATTTCTGGGTCACGGCCATCGATGCGTGGCTCACCTTTAGTAATGCGAGTACGAACAACTTGGCTTTCTAAAGCATGAAAAATATCTGAAAACTCTTGGCCGTTTATGCTGTCGTCTGCTGCTAACTCTGCAGTCAATTTCTCTAATAGCGCGGCTTTAATTTCACCAATACGCTCATAGCGTTTAGCTTTTTCTGTAATAAGGTATGCATCACCAATGTCAGCACTGGCTAACTCAGCAACTTTAGCAATTAATGGCTGGTTTTTAGCAGGTGGCTGCCAATTCCAAGCTGGTTTAGCAGCATCTGCGGCTAATTCTTTGATGCAATTAATGGCAACTTGCATTTGCTCGTGGCCATACACTACCGCGCCTAACATAACATCTTCAGATAATACGTTAGCTTCTGATTCAACCATTAATACTGCACTAGAAGTACCAGCAACAATTAAATCTAGTTTGCTGCTTACTAACTCTTCTTCTGAAGGGTTAATCACATATTGATCATTGATATAACCAACACGGGCTGCGCCGACTGGACCTGCAAATGGTAAGCCTGAAATCGCTAACGCTGCTGAAGCGCCGATTAATGCAACGATATCTGGCTGAATTTCTGGTTGCACTGATACTACAGTTGCAACGATTTGTACTTCATTAAGAAAACCTTCAGGGAATAATGGACGCAATGGGCGGTCAATTAAACGCGCAGTTAAGGTTTCACCTTCAGATGGACGACCTTCACGTTTAAAGAAACCACCTGGAATACGACCAGCAGCATACATTTTTTCTTGATAATTCACCGTAAGCGGGAAGAAATTTTGACCAGGCTTAGGTTCTTTTCTACCAACAACCGTTACAAGTACAGAGGTATCACCCATACTGGCAAGCACTGCAGCATCAGCTTGGCGGGCAATTACGCCGGTTTCTAAAGTAAATGTATGTTGGCCGAATGGGAATGATTTTACGATTGGAGTCACGTTTTGTTTCCTTTGCTTAATCGCCTAATTGCGATGTCTTATTTTTCGTTTATTTCGTTACTAGTATACTCTGTAACCAATATTAAAAGATAGTTCCATTAAAACTAAACTTATTGACACATTATGATAAAAACTAATTTTTACGCATAAAAAAGGGGCTAAAAGCCCCTTTTTTATGCAAACTACTTATTAACGGCGTAAGCCTAAGCGTTTGATTAATGTCGCGTAGCGCTCTTGGTTTTTACCTTTTAAGTAATCCAATAATTTACGACGCTGACTTACCATGCGTAACAAGCCACGACGTGAATGGTGATCGTGTTTATGTTCAGCAAAGTGGCCTTGCAAATGGGTGATAGTTGCAGTTAATAAAGCAACCTGTACTTCAGGTGAACCAGTATCGCCTTCTTTAGTTGCGTAGTCTGCAACAACTTTTGCTTTTTCTGCAGCATTTAATGACATAGATAACTCCAAATGTGAGTGAATTAAAATAACTTGTCGCCGATCACTCATTCAGCAGACAATAATTAACCGCGGCATTTTACCAGTTGCAACAGCTTTTACAATGTTTTTTACTCTATAGCCGTATTCAATAGCCGACGAGAGCTTAACACTCCAGCATTAACTTGGCCAATACCTATAAATTCATGGTTTTGGCTATACAGTTTAATCGCTGCAATATCGGTTAAAGCGGTGGCATAGCTTTGACCATACTGTAATTGCTGCTGCTCAGCAGCCGTAACAGTTAGACTAGGCAATTCTACTATACCCGCATCCATAGGCAGTAGTAAGGCATCAACTACAGAGAAATCTTTACTATCATGACAGGGTAAAGTGTTTTCCTCTATAAATGGCACTGTCTGCGCTTGGCTAATATCGAATGGGCCAACTTGGGTTCGATGTAAAGCTGAGACATGGGCACCACAGCCTAATGCTTCGCCTAAGTCATCAATTAAGGTGCGAATATAAGTACCTTTACTGCAATGGACAATAAAACTAGCTTCTTGCGGCGTAAAATCAATTAATTCAAACCGATAAATCGTGATTGGCCGCGCTTCTCTTGGCACTGTAATGCCTTGTCTGGCGTAACGGTATAAAGGTTGACCTTGATACTTTAACGCCGAAAACATGGTAGGAATTTGCAGAATATCACCGCGAAAGGCTTGCATGGCTTGCTCTAACATCGCTTGATCATGCTGCACAGGCTTGTCACTAATGACTTCACCCTCACTATCACTGGTACTAGTACGAATGCCAAACTTTGCTTTAACCTGATAGGTTTTATCGGTATCTAACAAAAACTGGCTAAACTTAGTCGCCTCGCCAAAACATAGTGGCAACAAACCTGATGCGAGAGGATCTAAAGCGCCAGTATGGCCAGCTTTTTTGGCCTGAAATAACCAACGTACCCGCTGCAAAATACCATTACTGCTGATATCAAGCGGCTTATCTAAGAGCAAAATGCCATTAACCGCACGCGCATTACGACGAGCCATTAGTTTTTCGACTCTTCACTATCTGTATTGGTATCTGTGTCGCTATCATTAGTGGCATAAGTACTGATATCAGTATCTGTAACATCATCTGAGTCGACAGCTTCAACTTCATCTAACTCTTGGCCAGAATCTAAACGGCGACGATCATCATCACGACGAGCATCAGCCACTAACGTAGCCATGCGAATACCTTCGTTTAACGACGCATCATGAGAAAAGCGAATATTTGGCACAATGCGTGATTGGATCCGCTTACCAATTAACTTACGAACAAAGCCCGAAGCGTCATTTAACAGTTTTAAGTTATCCGCTACCAATTCTTGTTCTAAGCCAAGAAAAGTTACAAATACTTTTGCATGCGATAAGTCACGAGATACTTCAACATCAGATACGGTGATCATGCTGTGCAAACGGGGATCTTTTATTTCACGTTGTAAAATCACAGCCATTTCTTTTTTCATCTGCTGGGAAAGTCGGTCAACGCGAGAGAATTCTTTACTCATAATTTATTGTCCTAAACGATTATTGAGACAAAACAGGGGCCGAATGGCCCCTGTTTTTAGCAACTAAACGCAAGTTACAGGGTACGTTCAACCTGAATAACTTCAAATACTTCGATTTGGTCGCCTTCACGGACATCGTTGTAGTTTTTAACACCGATACCACATTCATAACCATTTCGAACTTCGTTAACGTCATCTTTAAAGCGACGTAACGATTCTAACTCACCTTCAAATATAACCACGTTATCACGTAGTACACGAATAGGCGCTTGACGTTTAATGACACCCTCAGTCACCATACAACCAGCAACTGCACCAAATTTAGGTGAACGGAATACATCACGAACCTGAGCTAAACCAATAATTTGCTGTTTAAATTCTGGTGCTAACATACCCGTCATGGCTGCACGTACTTCATCTAGCAACTCATAGATGATGCCATAATAACGTAAGTCTAGGCCTTCATCTTCAATTAGCTTACGCGCAGTACCATCAGCACGAACGTTAAAGCCAATTACGATTGCAGACGATGCCGCAGCAAGGGTTACGTCAGTTTCAGTAATACCGCCAACGCCACTACCGATGATTCTCACTTTTACTTCATCAGTTGATAGCTTCATCAACGATTCGATAATCGCTTCTACTGAACCTTGAACATCCGCTTTAAGCACGATGTTTAGTTCAGAAACATCACCTTCAGTCATGTTAGCAAACATGTTTTCAAGTTTAGCTTTTTGCTGACGCGCCAATTTAATATCGCGGAACTTACCTTGACGATATAGAGCAACTTCACGGGCTTTACGCTCGTCTTTAACAACAGTTACTTCATCACCCGCTTGTGGTACGCCTGATAAACCAAGGATCTCTACAGGAATAGACGGACCCGCTGATTTAACTTCTTTACCATTTTCATCGCGCATGGCACGAACACGACCGTATTCAAAACCACACAGGACGATTTCGCCTTGCTTTAACGTACCGTGCTGCACCAAGATTGATGCTACTGGACCACGGCCTTTATCTAAGCGTGATTCAATAACAACACCGCGAGCCATACCGTCACGAACTGCCGTTAATTCTAATAATTCAGATTGGTTAAGTACCGCTTCAAGTAAGTCATCAATACCTAAGCCGGCTTTTGCAGAAACTTGTACGAACTGCGTATCACCGCCCCACTCTTCTGAAATAACATCATATTGAGATAGTTCGTTACGTACCCGATCTGGATCGGCTTCTGGCTTATCAATTTTGTTTACCGCAACTACAATTGGCACACCCGCAGCTTTAGCATGCTGGATTGCTTCTTTGGTTTGTGGCATTACACCATCGTCTGCTGCCACAACTAAGATTACGATATCCGTTGATTTTGCACCACGCGCACGCATAGAAGTAAATGCGGCGTGACCTGGTGTATCAAGGAAGGTAACAACTCCGCGTTCAGTCTCTACATGGTAAGCACCAATATGCTGAGTAATACCACCGGCTTCGCCTGAAGCAACTTTAGCTTTACGGATACAATCTAGTAATGAAGTTTTACCATGGTCAACGTGGCCCATAACCGTAACAACCGGTGCTCTTGGCTCAAGTTTACCTTCGCCTTCGCGAACCGACATTACCGCTTCTTCAAGTTCGTTTTCTTTAGTCAGGGTAAATTTATGACCCATTTCTTCACAAACGATTGAAGCAGTTTCTTGATCGATAACTTGGTTAATGGTTGCCATAGCACCCATTTTCATCATCACTTTAATTACTTCTGATGCTTTTACTGCCATTTTAGCGGCTAATTCTGCAACAGAGATAGTTTCACCAATCTTCACTTCACGTTCAACTGGTTGTGCTGGTTTATTAAAACCATGCTGCATACTGGTTGGCGTTTTCTTTTTCTTAGAATGACGATTGGCACGATTAAAGGCTTCTCTATCGTTAGCATCATCTTTCTTTTTATTTTTCGGTGGCGCTTTTTTACCCGCACCACGACGACCTGCACGCTCTTCTTTAGCGTCTACTTCGTCTTCAGCTTCTTTAGCAAATTCATTACTGGTTAAGTGGTAGTCATTATTCTCAACCGGCTTTTTAGCTTCTGCTGCCCAACGCTCACCGTTTTCTTCAGCCAATTTACGGGCTGCTTCAGCTTGTTTTTTAGCATCTTCTTCTAACTTACGTAAAGATTCAGCTTCTTGTTGCTGACGAATACGATCGGCTTCTTTACGTGCTTGCTCTTTAGCTGCGCGACGCGCGGCTTCTTCAGGGTCATCTTTCAATAATTGGGCCTGTTTTGTATCTTCGCGACGTTTTGCTTCCGCGGCCTTACGATCAGCTTCTTCTTTAGCTTTTGCTGCTGCAGCTTCTTTTACTGCACGTTCAGCTTCTGCACGGGCTTTGTCAGCTTCAGCTTGCGCTTGTTGCTCAGCAATACGTGCTTCTTCTTGGGCTTTTACTTCAGCTTCATCAATTTGTGGTTTTTTAACATAAGTGCGTTGCTTACGAACTTCAACCGTGATCTCACGATTACGTCCGCCACCGCTAGCGACACTTAACGTTGATTTTTCTTTACGCTGTAAAGTTAAACGTGACGGCTCAGCCGTACGTCCACCATGTTGCGCACTTAAATGATCTAAAAGTGATTTTTTCTCATCTTCATTAACCATTTGGCCAGCGGTTTTTGTAATGCCCGCTTCAGCGAATTGTAGTACTAACCGATCAACAGTAGTACCGACATCCGTGGCTAGCTTTTCTATAGTGACTTCTGCCATTTGTGTTGTTACCTCCGTTGACTACTATTGTTCTTCGCTAAACCAGACGATATTACGGGCTGCCATAATTAAGTCGGCGGCTTGTTGTTCCGACATTGGCGCTATATCCAGTAAATCATCTACACCTAGCTCAGCTAGGTCGTCTAACGTGATTATTTTTTTACTTGCCAGTGTATAGGCAGTATGAGTATCTAAACCTTCAAGCGCTAATAACGCTTCTGTAGGCTTAGCACTTTCTAGTGATTCTTCGCTAGCTAGGGCGCGAGTGGTTAATACCGCTTTAGCTCTAGTACGCAGAACATCTACGATGTCTTCATCAAAACCGTCAATGCTTAGTAATTCAGAAATTGGCACGTATGCTACTTCTTCTAATGAAGAGAAACCTTCATCGATAAGCACGTCAGCAAAATCTTCATCAATATCTAAAAATTCCATAAAGATTTGGCGAGTTTTGCTGCTTTCTTCTTGATGTTTCTTGTTCATGTCGCTTAACGACATAACGTTTAATTCCCAGCCTGTTAATTGGCTAGCTAAACGCACGTTTTGGCCATTACGACCAATTGCCATGGCTAAGTTATCGTCTTGAACAGCGATATCCATAGAGTGGGTATCTTCGTTTACCACGATAGACGCCACTTCAGCAGGTGCCATAGCATTAATGACATATTGAGCATCATTATCGTCATATAATACAATATCTACGCGCTCACCGGCTAATTCATTAGAAACTGCTTGTACGCGTGAACCACGCATACCAACACAAGCACCAACAGGATCGATACGGCGGTCATTACTTTTCACCGAGATTTTCGCTCTAGCACCAGGATCACGTGCAGCACCACGAAGCTCAATCATCTCTTCACCAATCTCTGGCACTTCAATGCGGAATAACTCTAACAGCATTTCTGGACGTGAACGGCTTAAAAATAACTGGGCACCACGTGCTTCAGGCTTAACTTCAAATAATAATGCACGTAACCGATCGCCTGGACGATAAGTTTCACGCGGTAACATTTCGTCACGGCCTAACATGGCTTCTGCGTTATTACCTAAATCGACAATTATGCTATCGCGGTTAACTTTTTTAACTACACCGGTGACGAGCTCGCCTACTTGGTCGATATAAGCTTCAACAACTTGTGAACGCTCTGCTTCACGTACTTTTTGTACGATAACTTGCTTTGCCATCTGTGTAGTGATGCGGTCAAACTGAATTGAATCTATTTGTTCTTCAACATAATCACCAATATTTAATGACTCGTCATCATATTGGGCTGCTGATAGCGTGATTTCGCGGTACGGGTTTTCTTGCACTTCATCATCGGCAACAATTAGCCAACGACGGAAAGTTTCGTAAGATCCCGTTTTGCGATCGATATTGACGCGTGCTTCAATATCGCCACCATTTTTCTTTTTAGTTGCCGCTGCTAATGCAAACTCTAGTGCTTGAAAGATTTTCTCTCTTGGCACTGATTTTTCGTTTGAAACTGCATCAACAACTAATAATATTTCTTTTGCCATTGTTTGTTGCCTCGATTTGCCCCGGTATCTTAAAAAACAGGTACCACGTTTGCTTTATCAATATTATCCATCAGCAAACGATAGGGTTTGCCATCTACTTCCACTATCAACATATCGTCTTCAATAGCTGTTAGCATGCCTTTAAATTTGCGTCTGCCATCTTGTGGGATCGCTAATTTAACTTCAATTTTTTGTCCTAGTACCGCAGCATAGTGCGCTGGGATAAATAATGGACGATCTAAACCTGGTGACGATACTTCCAACAAATATTCTGCTTGTATGGGATCTTCAACATCTAATATTGCACTTACTTCACGGCTTACTAACGCACAGTCTTCAACGTTAACGCCATCTGCATGATCAAGATATATACGTAATGTCGAATGACGGCCAGCTTGCACAACCTCTAAGCCTAATAACTCAAAGCCATTTGCTTCAACTGTTGGGCGAAGCAATTCAGTCAGTTTTTGTTCTTGCCTAGTCAAAAAGACCTCCAAAACACAATTTGTGCAACCTAATTTGGCAACCATTCGCCAGTACTGTTTACACAAATAAAAAAGGGCCTACAGCCCATTACTTACTAAAACACAGTCTGCAGATACGAAAACGCCCCGAGCTAGCGGGGCGAAGAGGCATCCAATCAACAAACATATCGCCAATGCTTATTGTCAAAAATTTGGTTGCGGCAGTCGGATTTACGACCTTCGCTCTTCGGTTATAAAGAGGAGCCCGAGGGCGTTCTATATAACCTTACTACAAACTAATTTGGTTGCGGGAGCTGGATTTGAACCAACGACCTTCGGGTTATGAGCCCGACGAGCTACCAGACTGCTCCATCCCGCGTCCGTAATAGGTAATCATTATATAGCGCTGCGCTTTTTATCGCAAGCTTTGCCTGCGTAAAGTAAGCATTTAATGGTGCCGAGAGCGGGACTTGAACCCGCACGTCCTAAGACACTACCCCCTCAAGATAGCGTGTCTACCAATTTCACCACCTCGGCAAAAATAAGCTGCTTAACTTCCTACAGGGATATCGCTAACAGGTTCTTGTTTTACTGCGTCTACTTGCTCTGTAACTGGTACAGATAAATCTTGCCATTCATCAGCTTGTTTAGTTTGACCAGTACTATAATTACCTAAAATAATACTGACAACAAAAAACACGGTAGCCAACAAAGTAGTTGTTTTGGTTAAAAAATTACCGGTACCAGACGAACCGAATACGGTTGCTGATGCACCTGCACCAAAAGCTGCGCCCATATCGGCGCCTTTACCATGCTGGATTAATACTAATCCTATTAAGCTAATGGCAACTAATAAATACACTACAATTAAAATTTCGTACATGCTTATTCCTGTGCACTACTGCAAATTTGCGCAAACTCTGCTGCTTTAAGGCTAGCACCACCAACTAATGCGCCGTTTATATCTGGCTGGGCAAACAAGGCTGAACAATTGTCGCCATTTACGCTGCCACCGTATAATAACTTTATATTTGATGCTGCTTCTTTATCAAGCTTTGCCAAATGGTCACGGATAAAAGCATGTGTAGCTTGTGCTTGTTCCGGTGACGCTGACTCACCTGTCCCTATCGCCCAGATTGGCTCATAGGCAATTACTGATTTTGCTAGCAATTCGGGCTGCGAAGCATACACTGCATCAAGTTGGCGTGCAATAACCTGCTCGGTTTTTTCTTGTTGCCGCTGCTGTAACGTTTCACCAATACACAAGATGGGAATTAAACCAGCCTGCACGGCGACTTTTACTTTAGCCGCAATCTGCTCATCGGTTTCAAGGTTAAGCGTACGGCGCTCAGAATGGCCGATAATAACATAAGTTACTGCCGCTTCTAACAACAGGTCAGCACTTATTTCGCCAGTGTAAGCACCTGCGTTATGTTGGCTAATATTCTGGGCACCAAGCTGGACATTACCTTGTACAGTAAAGTGATGCAGTAAGGTTAAAGGTGGACAAATAACAACATCTACCGCAGATAAGCTTATATCCGCTAATGTTTCATTCATAGTCTGAACTAATGCAACTGAACCATTCATTTTCCAGTTAGCTACCAGTAGCCGATGTTGAACTTTCATACCGTTTCCTAACCTTTATCATTTACGGGCGCGATGTTAACCAAGGCGCCCAATACATTCAAGACCTAACATCTAGTTAAACTAAAATGCTGGAGTTAGCTGGCGATTTTTACCGCATCGGCAATCTGCTCTGCAAAAGCGCGCACCACGGCTTCATCTTCACCTTCCACCATCACCCGTATTAACGGTTCAGTGCCACTTTTACGAATTAACACCCGCCCAGCGCCATTTAATTTCGCTTCAACAGTAGCAATCACTTCTTTGACGTGATGATTTTCTAGTGGAGCTGTACCTTTTTCAAATTTAACATTTACCAATACTTGGGGCATTTTTTTCATGCCTTGGCTAAATTCGGCTAAAGATAAATTAGCCTCAATCATGGCATTTAGTACTTGTAACGAGGCAATAATGCCATCGCCAGTACAGGTATAGTCTAAGTTTAAAACATGACCTGAGTTTTCACCGCCAATACGCCAGTTATGTTCACGCAATAATTCCATAACATGACGGTCGCCTACTTTACTGCGCACAAAGGGGATCTCTAATTCTTTAAGGGCTAACTCCAAGCCTAAATTACTCATTAAGGTGCCAACAACACCCCCTTGTAATTTACCTTGGTTTTTTGCAGCTCGAGCAATGATATAAACAATTTCGTCACCATCTAGCACATTGCCAGTATGATCAACCATCATCACTCTGTCGCCGTCACCGTCATAAGCGATACCTAAATCGGCTTGGCTATCTAAAACGGTTTTCTGCAATAAAGCAGTATGAGTTGCGCCACATTCGTGGTTAATGTTTATGCCATCTGGTGCTGCAGCAATAATAACGACTTCGGCACCTAATTCTTTAAACACAGCTGGGGCAATGTGGTACGTAGCACCATTAGCACAATCGATAACAATTTTCATGCCACTTAATGATAAATGATTAGGTAAGTGGCTTTTACAAAATTCAATATAACGACCCGCAGCATCGTCAATCCGCATCGCTTTACCAAGCTTTTCAGATGGCTCGCAAATCATTGGTTTCTCTAACTCTTCCTCAATTGCCAACTCAACTTCATCGGCTAATTTAGTGCCATCAGCAGAAAAAAACTTTATACCATTATCATAATAAGGATTATGTGAAGCACTGATAACAATACCCGCTTCAGCCCGAAAGGTTCGGGTTAAATAGGCTACTGCCGGTGTTGGCATAGGACCAAGTAAACGCACATTAATACCTGCCGCTATTAATCCAGCTACCATAGCGGTTTCTAGTAAATAACCAGAGATCCGGGTATCTTTACCAATTAATACTTTACGGGTACCACGCTCTGATAATACTCGACCGGCTGCCCAGCCTAGTTTCATGGCAAATTCAGGGGTTATCGGAAACTCACCGACTTTACCGCGCACGCCATCAGTACCAAAATATTTTCTGCTCATTTATTATGCTCCATGCCGTACTGCAGCTGCGATCCGCACTGCTTGTACAGTTTCTTTAACGTCATGTACTCGAATTATTTGAGCGCCAGCCATAGCGGCAATAGTGGCACAAGCGACACTGCCAATCATCCGCTCTGCAGCAGGCACATTTAATAATTCACCAATCATTGATTTTCGTGACATGCCTGCCAATACTGGCATGTTCATATCGATAAATTCTGTTAGTTGGGTTAACAACTGATAATTATGTGCGACACTTTTACCAAAACCGAAACCGGGGTCAAGAATAATATTTTCTGCCAGTATGCCAGCCGCGATACATTGCTCGGCGCGTTGCTGCAAAAACTGTTTTACGTCTTGCACCACATCTTGATAACTTGGCTGATGTTGCATAGTACGCGGGGCGCCTTGCATATGCATCAGGCATACAGGCACTTGGCATGCAACAGCAACTTCCAAAGCACCAGGTTCTTGTAAGGCTCTAATGTCATTAATAATATCAGCCCCTGCCTGAACCGCTTCTGACATTACAACTGCTTTACTGCTATCAATTGAAATAACACAGTCAAAACGCTGCCGTATTGCCTTAATAACCGGTATCACTCGCGCTAATTCTTCAGTTAATGAAACATCAACCGCACCTGGGCGAGTGGACTCGCCACCAATATCAATAATGCTGGCACCATCAATTAACATTTGTTCTGTTTGGCGCAACGCCGCATCTAAGTTGGTGTAGTTGCCACCATCTGAAAATGAATCTGGGGTAAGATTTAAAATACCCATAACCACAGGTCGATCTAAATTGAGCTGTCGTTGTCTAGGTAACTGTAAAATCATATCGACTCCGATACGTTAACGGCAAAAAGCACACGCAAAAAATCACATAAAGTAATAGCAAAAAAGCCCCGGAACGCGGGGCTTAGTTTATTCTACGCTTGCAGGCTTAGTGCAAGTTACCTTCAGAAGGCTTATCGCTAGCTGAAACATTATCGCTACTGCTATCAGTGGTAGTGTCACTGCTAGTATCGTCGCTATCGTCATCAGTTGGCTTAGCTCTTGGCTCCCAGTTTTCTGGTTGACGTACTTCGCGTCTGGCCATTAGGTCATCAATTTGTTTAGCATCAATCGTTTCATACTTCATTAATGCATCTTTCATGGTATGTAACACATCCATGTTTTCTTCAATTAATGTTTTAGCACGTATATAGTTACGATCAATAAACTCACGAATTTCAGCGTCGATAGCTTTAACCGTTTCTTCTGACATATGTTTATTTTTAGATACAGAGCGGCCTAAAAACACTTCGCCTTCTTCTTCTGCATATAACAGTGGACCTAGCTTTTCTGAAAAGCCCCATTGCGTCACCATTTTACGGGCTAAATCAGTAGCGCGTTCAATATCGTTAGAGGCACCTGTGGTTACATACTCAAAACCATAGATCACTTCTTCAGCAATACGACCACCAAATAACGAACTAATCATGCTTTCTAAATGACGTTTACTATGTGATACCCGATCCCGCTCTGGTAAATACATAGTGACACCTAAAGCGCGACCACGTGGGATAATACTCACTTTATACACAGGGTCATGATCAGGTACTAAGCGGCCAACAATGGCGTGACCTGCTTCATGATAAGCCGTCATTTCTTTTTCTTTTTCAGTCATCACCATAGAGCGACGTTCTGAGCCCATCATGATTTTATCTTTGGCTTTCTCAAACTCATCCATTGATACCACGCGTTTATCGGTGCGGGCAGCAAATAAGGCGGCTTCGTTAACTAAGTTTGCTAAATCAGCACCTGAGAAACCAGGTGTACCACGGGCAATAACTGATGGCTCAACGCCTTCGCCTAATGGTACTTTACGCATATGAACTTTTAAAATTTGCTCACGGCCTTTAACATCCGGTAAGCCAACCACAACTTGACGGTCAAAGCGGCCTGGACGTAATAATGCTGGGTCTAATACATCAGGACGGTTAGTTGCAGCAATGATAATGATACCTTCATTACCATCAAAACCATCCATTTCTACTAGCATTTGGTTTAATGTTTGCTCACGCTCGTCGTGACCACCACCTAAACCGGCACCACGCTGGCGACCAACCGCATCAATCTCATCGATGAAGATAATACAAGGCGAGGCTTTTTTCGCTTGTTCAAACATATCTCGGACACGTGACGCACCGACACCAACGAACATTTCAACAAAGTCTGAACCAGAAATAGTGAAGAAAGGTACTTTTGCTTCACCCGCAATGGCTTTAGCTAATAAGGTTTTACCCGTACCTGGAGGACCGATTAACAAAATACCTTTCGGAATACGGCCACCTAATTTCTGGAACCGTGAAGGATCTTTTAAGTAATCGACTAATTCAGAGACTTCTTCTTTAGCTTCATCACAACCCGCAACATCGGCAAAAGTGGTTTTAATTTGGTCTTCGCCCATTAAGCGCGCTTTACTTTTACCAAACGACATTGCCCCTTTACCGCCGCCGCCTTGCATTTGACGCATAAAGAAAATCCAGACACCAATTAACAATAACATTGGGAACCAAGAAATAAAGATAGTGGCTAACCAGCTACTTTCTTCAGGTTTAGCACCAAGGGTACTGACATCATTTTTAATCAGATCATCTAACAGTTTATCGTCATAACCAGTAGGAATTACGGTTTCAAAACGTTCACCGCTGCGCTTTACACCGGTAATCACACCCGTGCGTTCAACTTTCACTTCACGGATCTGCCCCTGGTTTACCTCTTTGATAAACTGAGTGTAGTTGGTTTGCCGCTCGCTGTTTTCATTAGGCCCAAAGCTGTTGAATACTGACATTAATACGACAGCGATCACCAACCAGACAATTAGATTCTTTGCCATGTCACTCAAGGTTATAACCTCTTTATTACCAAAATTTATAAATTCCCGACTACTTTACTAAATTTTGAAGCCGGTCGCCACGATATATGTCTCACGTGATCGTGCACGCGAAGAATCTGGCTTACGTATTTTTACTGTAGTAAAGGCTGCGCGCACATCTTTAACAAATTGCTCGAAGCCATCACCTTGAAACACTTTGACCACAAAACTACCATTTTGCTTCAATACGTTGTTACACATATCGAGTGCTAATTCGATCAAGTACATGGATCGTGCCTGATCAGTAGTATCATTACCACTCATATTCGGCGCCATATCCGACAATACAACATCTACGTTCTTACCATCGATTCGGCTCAGTAAGGCATTTAACACTGCTTCTTCCCGAAAGTCACCTTGTAAAAAGTGCACACCATTAATAGGGTCCATCGGTAAAATATCACAGGCTATCACAGTGCCTTTCTCACCCACCACGCCCGTACTGTATTGCGACCAACTGCCGGGTGCTGATCCTAAATCAACTACCGTCATGCCGGGTTTAAACACTTTATCTTGCTGTTGGATCTGTTCTAATTTAAACGCTGCGCGTGAACGCAAACCTAACTTTTGCGCTTGTTGCACAAAAGGATCAGCAAAATGCTCTTGTAACCAGCGGCTAGAACTTGCTGAACGTTTTTTCTTCGTCATGCTATCACTCTTAATTAGTGTTATCGCTTAGATGGCGTTACAATAGCCAAAATTCAAGCGTCTGCAGCGGAAATAGTCATTTTATGAGTTTATCTAACAAACAAACACAATTTTTAAAGGCAAAAGCACATGATCTTAAGCCGGTTATCTTACTTGGCAACAACGGTCTGACCGAAGGTGTACTTGCCGAAATTGAAACAGCACTTAATTTTCATGAGTTAATTAAAATTAAAGTACCAACAGCAGATCGCGAACAAAAAGTATTAATTATGGATGCTATTGTTCGTGAAACCAAAGCTGAGCAAGTACAAGCTATCGGTAAAATACAGGTTATCTTCAGACCAAGTAAAGATAAAAAGATTCAATTACCTCGCGGTTAATTGCCTTTTTAACCTGATAACAAAAAAGCGCCTTTTGGCGCTTTTTTTACTTGTTAACCTATTATAGCCTAATTCGTTTTAAATAAGCTAAATAACGAGCTAATAGCTAAAAGTTAAAGTAAAAGTGTCAATGCTAGTCAGTAAGCACATCATTTCTAAAATCCATAATAGCTTGCTCTACTTCCTCTGGCGTATTCATAACAAAAGGCCCATATTGCGCTATTGGCTCTTGTAATGGCTTACCGGCAATAAATAAAAACTTTACTGTGTCATTACTGTTATTGCTTATCGTCAAGTTGCCTGCACCTGATAATAGCCCTAAGGTCTTTTCTTTATTTATCGAGCCTGCCTCACCAACATGAATAGCACCTTGGTAGCTATAGAGCATCGCATTAAGCTGCTCGCTTTTAGGTATGCTAATTGTTTGGCCTGGGGCTAAATGAATATCAAGATAAACCACTTCTGTATCAGCAATAGTAAAATAGCCATTTATCTTATTATCATTAATGCTAGTTTCACCTGCGATAGCTTTAACACTAAAACCTGCAAACTGTTGCCAAGGCAGTTTATCAGCAGGCGTATCCTGATAAGCTGCAGGCACAAGTTTTCTTTTAGCTGGCAAATTAACCCAAAGCTGAAAACCATGCATTTTACCTTCAGTTTGTTTTGGCATTTCCGAGTGAATAATGCCTTTACCCGCTGTCATCCACTGCACACCGCCGTCTTCTAACAGGCCAACATTACCAATATGGTCTCTATGCTCCATTTTACCTTGCAGCATATAGGTTACCGTTTCAAAGCCACGGTGCGGGTGCGATGGAAAGCCACCAATATAATCTGAAGCTTGCTCTGAGCCAAATTCGTCTAACATTAAAAATGGATCAAAGCGCTGTAAATTATTGCCACCAAATACACGCAATAATTTTACACCATCACCATCAGATGCTGCACGGGCGACAACTTGCTGCTGAATTTTTACAGCATTGTGTTTCTGAGTCATATTTACACCTCGCTTCAGTTATATTTAAGTGGCTTGCTGTGTTTATAAGCTCAAGCTACTGCTTGCACTTGCTGCTCAGCTGCGGCAATGCTTTTAACACGCACCTCTTCGCCTAGGTTAACCCCTTCTGCATAAATAAATTCAACATCGGTGATCCCTAAAAAGCCCAGCATAGTTTTTAAATAAACTGTATCTAAATTCGTGCCTTTATCTTGATGCAAGCCACCACGTGCGGTTGCAATATATACTTTTTTATTAGTTAACAAGCCTACCGCGCCTGCTTCGGTGTATTTAAAAGTTACACCTGCTCTTGCTATATGGTCAAACCAAGCTTTAAGCTGGCTTGGAATAGCAAAGTTATACATAGGCGCTGCAATAACAATCACATCGGCTTGTTGTACTTCGGCAATTAATGTATCGGCTAATGTTGCATTACCCGCGCCAATGGCTTCGATAGTTTGCATAGAAAAATGTGGAATATCACCAGCTGAAACATTACGCTCAACAATGGCAGAGTCTTTCTTTTGTGCTAGGGCTGCGACTAATTTTTTAGCTATACCGCTTGATACGCCGTTATCACCGAAGATGCTAGACTTTACGTATAAAATGTTTTGCGTGTTCATATGAGTGTCCTCTTTGACTGATTTTTTTAAATTGGTTAACTTAATTGCTAGCTATTATATCCGTTACAACTTAATCAAATGTACGGTATATTAGCTAAAATCAATCAATAATCTTGATGAATACTATGCCTAACTCACAAAATAGCTCGTCAGTTAAATTAAGCCGACTCCCCAAAATCACCTTAGAGCAATGGGCTACCTTTAAAGCCGTTGTTGATGAAGGCTCTTTTGCTAAAGCGGCTGAACATTTACATAAAAGCCAGTCTAGTGTTAGTTATATAATTGCCAAGTTAGAAGCACAACTGCCTGCGCCCGCCTTAATGCCAGAGGGGCGAAAAGCTGTTCTGACAGAAGCTGGTAAGGTGCTATACCGTTATGCTAGCAACTTACTAGCCCAAGCTAGCCAAATTGAAAATATTGCTAACTATATTGCCCAAGGCTGGGAGACAGAAGTTACCCTGGCCGTAGATGCCATTGTCGCTATGGATAACGTATTTTGTGCTTTACAAAGCTTTTCAGCCGATCACCCGCAACCGCGAATAAACGTACTAGAAACCACGCTTTCAGGCACCGATGAAGCCGTGTTATTTCGCAAAGCCGATATTGTGTTAAGCCCCACCTTAATCACAGGCTTTATGGGCATGCCAATAGGTGAGAGCCTAATGCAATATGTTGCCAGCCCCAACCATCCGCTGGTTCAATTAGCCCGAGCTATCCATGAAGATGACTTAAAGCAACATCGGCAAATTGTCATTAAAGATTCTGGCCTGCAACGGCAACGCGATGAAGGTTGGTTAGGCTCAGAGCAGCGTTGGAGCTTCTCACACATTTCCAGCAGCATTAAAGCCGTAACAGCCGGCTTAGGCTTTGCCAAACTTCCCCCCGCCTGCATAGCCGCCGAATTAAAGTCTGGCCAATTAGTACCATTAAAAATGGCAACCGACATGCACCAGCGTATACCACTATATTTAATTAAAACCGCGCAAAGCCACGCCGGCCCAGCCGTAGAAGAGCTTGCCCAGCGCCTACAGCACCACCTACAAACCTAATATGGGGTCAGTGCTAATTAATTTTTTGTTAATAGCCAATTTTGATATTTATATTCTGTTGGTTAACGCAGTTATGTTATCCATAACAACATTTCCCCTTAGAGCGAATAATCTAACCGTTGTATTGCCTACAGCAACACTGTATATAAAATTATGTAGATTTATCTCTGTTCCTCTTTACTCTTTACTCTTTACCGTTAACAAAAAATTAATTAGCTACGACCCCATTTTAATTTTTTTGAAATACAAACAAAAATAGCGCCAAACGGCGCTATTTTTAATCTGAGTCATGTTTAAGTATATTTAAACTTAAAGGTACTCTACTGCTGTTATTTCGAATTCCACTACACCGTTAGGTGTGGTGATATTGGCGACGTCATCTACTGACTTGCCAATTAAACCGCGTGCTATGGGCGAGTTAACTGATATTAAATTATTTTTAATATTAGCTTCATCATCACCGACAATGCGGTAAGTAACTTCTTGATCGGTTTCCAGATTAAGAATGGTTACTGTGGTACCAAAGATAACTTTGCCGGTGTTTTTCATTTTACTAATGTCAATAATTTGTACATTAGATAACTTAGCTTCGATATCTTGAATTCGACCTTCGCAGAACCCCTGCTGCTCACGAGCAGCGTGGTATTCAGCATTTTCTTTTAAATCGCCATGCTCACGTGCAGTTGCGATTGCTTGAATAATAGCCGGTCTTTTTACCGACTTTAATTCATGCAATTCAAGACGCAAGTTTTCTGCGCCCTGCACCGTCATTGGGATCTGAATCATGCGTTTACTCTCTTATGTAATTCTTGCACCGACACAACACTTTCAAACGCGCTCGCTGCACTGGATTCTACCGTGGCAAAAGCGGCATTCATGGTTGTAGTGTAATTTGCTTTATGCTGCAAGGTACCACGGCGAATTATTTTAGAATCCTCTATTGCTTTACGGCCATCAGTCGTATTAACAATATAGCTGTATTCACCATTTTTAATTCTATCCAGAATATGTGGACGGCCTTCAAATACTTTGTTTACCGTACGACATTCGATACCTGCGGCTTGTAATGCTTTAGCGGTACCGCCAGTTGCATCAAGCTCGAAGCCCTTCGCAACCATTAGTTTTGCTAACTCAACTACTTTTACTTTATCGCTGTCACGCACTGAAAGCAAGGCTCTGCCACCTGTAGGGATATAGCAACTTGCGCCTAACTGACCTTTTGAGAACGCAGTACTAAAGGTATCACCCACACCCATTACTTCACCCGTAGAACGCATCTCAGGGCCTAAAATAGGGTCAACCCCTGGGAATTTATTAAACGGGATCACAACTTCTTTTACTGAGAAGTATGGCGGAATTATTTCTTTAGTAATGCCTTGTGACGCTAAAGATTGGCCGGCCATACAACGCGCACCTACTTTGGCAATAGCAACACCTGTGGCTTTAGACACAAAAGGTACGGTACGGGCAGCACGAGGGTTGACTTCGATTAAGTAAACTTCGTTATCTTTAACCGCAAATTGGGTATTCATTAAGCCTACAACGCCTAACTCTAACGCTAATTTACGCACTTGGTCGCGCATCACATCTTGAATTTCTACCGACAAGGTATGCGGTGGCAATGAACAGGCTGAGTCACCTGAGTGCACACCCGCTTGCTCGATATGTTCCATAATGCCACCGATAACTACTTCAGTGCCGTCACAGATGGCATCGATATCGACTTCAATCGCATCATCTAAGAAGTTATCCAGTAATACCGGTGAGTCATTAGACACGCTTACGGCTTCGGTCATATAACGACGTAAATCTTGCTCGTCGTATACAATTTCCATAGCCCGGCCACCTAAAACATAAGACGGACGCACTACCATTGGGAAACCAATATCAGCGGCTTTGTTTAAGGCTTCTTCGACACTGGTTACCGTGGCATTTTTCGGCTGTTTAAGGCCTAAACGGACTACGGCTTGTTGGAAGCGCTCGCGGTCTTCTGCACGGTCAATCGCATCTGGCGAGGTACCAATAATTGGCACTCCGTTAGCTTCTAAAGCACGCGCTAATTTTAATGGCGTTTGGCCACCGTATTGTACGATAACGCCTTTAGGCTGTTCTTTTCGTACAATTTCTAGCACGTCTTCTAAGGTGATTGGCTCGAAATATAACCGGTCTGACGTATCGTAATCGGTTGATACGGTTTCAGGGTTACAGTTGATCATAATGGTTTCATAACCGTCTTCGCGTAACGCTAAGGCAGCATGAACACAACAATAATCGAATTCGATACCTTGACCGATACGGTTTGGTCCACCACCAATAATCATGATTTTATCGCGATTAGTTGGGGCAGCTTCACACTCCTCGTCGTAGGTTGAATACATATATGCTGTGTTAGAAGCAAATTCAGCAGCACAAGTATCAACCCGTTTGTATACCGGATGAATACCAAAACCATGGCGTTTTTTACGCACTTCGTTTTCGCTGACACCTAATACATCGGCAATACGCTGATCGGCAAAGCCTTTACGTTTAACCCGCGCGATAGCGTCTTTGTCTAAACCAGCAAAACCGGCAGTAGCTAAGATTTGCTCTTCTTTAATTAAGTCTTCAATTTGCACCAAGAACCAAGGATCAATGTTGGTTAGAGCAAAGATATCTTCGATTGTCATGCCAAAACGGAATGCATCGCCGATATACCAAATACGCTCTGCACCAGGTTCTTTTAATTCGCGAACAATAATATCTTTAGCATCGTTAGCGGTTAAATCCACAATAGGGTCTAAACCCGACATGCCGGTTTCTAAGCTACGCAACGCTTTTTGTAATGACTCTTGTTGGTTACGACCAATTGCCATCACTTCACCCACCGATTTCATCTGGGTGGTTAAACGGTCATTAGCGCCGGCAAATTTTTCAAAGTTAAAACGAGGGATCTTAGTGACTACGTAGTCAATGCTTGGCTCAAACGATGCAGGTGTTAAACCACCAGTAATATCGTTAGCGAGTTCATCTAAGGTATAACCCACCGCTAATTTTGCAGCGACTTTAGCAATAGGGAAACCCGTTGCTTTTGAGGCTAAGGCAGAAGAACGAGAAACCCGCGGGTTCATCTCAATAATCACCATGCGGCCGTCTACAGGATTAATACCAAACTGGACGTTAGAACCACCGGTTTCAACACCAATTTCACGCAGTACTGCCAAAGAGGCATTACGCATAATTTGATATTCTTTATCAGTTAAGGTTTGCGCCGGTGCTACTGTTATGGAGTCGCCAGTATGTACGCCCATAGGGTCGAAGTTTTCAATGGCACAGACAATAATACAGTTGTCGTTTTTATCGCGTACTACTTCCATTTCGTACTCTTTCCAACCGATTAATGATTCATCAATCAATAACTCGTTTGTTGGCGATAAATCTAAACCATTGGTACAGATATCTTCAAACTCTTCGCGGTTATAGGCAATACCACCGCCTGAGCCGCCCATGGTAAATGAAGGCCGAATAATACAAGGGAAGCCGATATCTTCAAGTACTGCAAAGGCTTCTTCCATTGAGTGAGCAAAACCTGCACGCGGACACTCTAAACCAATAGCACGCATAGCTTTATCAAAACGACCGCGGTCTTCTGCTTTATCAATGGCGTCTGCTGTGGCGCCAATCATCTCAACATTGTACTTAGCCAACACACCATGACGCTCTAAGTCTAATGCGCAGTTAAGTGCAGTTTGGCCACCCATGGTAGGTAATACAGCACAAGGGCGCTCTTTTTCAATGATTTTTTCCACTACTTGCCAGTGAATTGGCTCGATATAAGTCGCATCAGCCATTTCTGGATCGGTCATAATAGTGGCAGGATTTGAGTTAACTAAAATAACTCGATAGCCTTCTTCTCTTAACGCTTTACAGGCTTGAGCTCCTGAATAGTCAAACTCACAAGCTTGACCAATCACGATAGGGCCAGCGCCTAAGATAAGAATACTTTTTATGTCGGTACGTTTTGGCATTGCGTCTGAGTCTCCGTAATTCGTGTTTGCTTAGGCTGAGTGTTTACGCATCAGCGCAATAAAATGGTCGAATAGCTCAGCGGCTTCGTACGGGCCTGGGCTTGCTTCAGGGTGGCCCTGAAAACTAAACGCAGCTTTATCTGTACGCTCTAATCCTTGCAAGGTACCGTCAAATAATGATTTATGGGTCGCGCGCAAAGTATCTGGCAAGCTAGTTTCATCAACTGCAAAGCCATGATTTTGTGCGGTAATCATTACCCGTTTAGTGTCTAAGTCTTGCACTGGGTGGTTAGCACCGTGATGGCCAAATTTCATTTTTAACGTACGTGCACCGCTTGCTAACGCCAATAACTGATGGCCTAAGCAGATACCAAAAATTGGAATATCGGTTGTTAAGAAAGTTTTAATCGCGTCGATAGCGTAATCACAAGGTGCCGGATCGCCTGGACCATTAGATAAGAAAATACCGTCTGGGTTCATGGCTAACACATCTGCTGCGGGTGTTTGCGCCGGTACAACCGTAATTCGGCAACCACGTTCAGCTAATGAACGTAAAATATTCCGTTTGACACCAAAGTCATATGCGACAACATGAAACTCGCCCGAGTTAG
Source organism: Rheinheimera salexigens (assembly GCF_001752395.1). Taxonomy (NCBI): domain Bacteria; kingdom Pseudomonadati; phylum Pseudomonadota; class Gammaproteobacteria; order Chromatiales; family Chromatiaceae; genus Rheinheimera; species Rheinheimera salexigens. The sequence goes on from NZ_MKEK01000001.1 coordinate 3,184,777, forward strand.
TTTGGTTAAAGCCTTGGCCTAACTTCCAAGTGCCTTCAATCCACTGATACGACTCTTTAGTGCTGACTACTTTGGCTAAGTCCAAGCCATTTAAGCCAGCAAAGTCTTTAGCTAATTGTAATGCTTTGCTTTCATCTAAATCATCTCCGGCCATAATACAGCCGTTTTGCGCACCCTTTTCTCGCAAGATTCGGGTTAGTTTACGAGTATCAATATCAGCGATACCAAGAATGTTGTGTGCGCTAAGATAATCAGTTAACGATTGTTGATTACGGAAGTTACTGGTAAGTAGAGGTAAGTCTCTGATGACTAAACCTTTAACCCAAACCTGATTCGATTCTTCATCTTCAGAGTTTGTGCCAGTGTTGCCAATATGTGGATAAGTAAGAGTGACGATTTGTTCTGCATACGAGGGATCAGTTAATATTTCTTGATACCCCGTCATTGAAGTATTAAACACTACTTCTCCAACAGAAACTCCTTTAGCGCCAATGGCTGTACCGCGAAATACGGTGCCGTCTTCCAGTACGAGCAGGGCGGACTTAGACAAAATAACCTCCAAACAGCAAAAAACGGGCTTAAACACTATAAGGTTTAGTACCCGTTTTGACCCAAAAAATGATACCCGAATTTGCCTTAGGCAAACCTGACTATTTTAGGCGATCTGAGGTTTTTTTTCTATGTTTTTTTTGCTTTTATTGAAATTACTGGCTTTGCTAACTTTTATTCACTTAACGGTGCATAAAGCTATCATAAATCGGCTAAACCAAGCACTTGTTGCATAGAATAAAGTCCTGGCTGTTTGTTTTTCAACCAGACAGCAGCACGCATGGCGCCTTGGGCAAATGTCTCACGGCTGGAGGCTTTATGGGTTATTTCCAGTCTTTCACCTAAATCGGCAAATAATACGGTGTGATCACCAATTATGTCACCACCACGAATGGTAGAAAAACCAATAGTTTGTTGCTCTCGCTCTCCGGTATCACCTTCTCGGCCATACACTGCAACCTCGGCCAAGTCTCTATTTAAACTTTTAGCAATACTGTTACCGATGGCTAACGCGGTGCCAGATGGTGCATCTTTTTTAAATCTATGGTGAGATTCAATAATTTCTATATCAGCAGTATTTCCCATCACTTTGGCGGCAGTTTGCACTAAATGCAGTAATAAATTTACGCCAACACTCATATTAGGTGCCCAAACAATGGCTATCGATTTACTGGCTTGCTGTAACTGCGCATATTGCGTATCTGTTAAGCCGGTCACTCCTATTACCATGGCTTTATTCTGAGCAACCGCTAACTGCAAGTGCGCCAGCATGGGCTCAGGCAAGGTGAAGTCGACCCAAACATCTGCTTGATTCATGCTACTAGCATTCACTTCAGTTACCGGCAGCGCTATGTTGCCACACCCAGCTAATTCTCCGGCGTCGATGCCGACTAACGACGAACCTTGGCGCACGGTTGCCGCACTGAGCTTAAGTTGTTGCTGTTTAGCAACATTAATTAACGCTCGTCCCATGCGACCATTAGCGCCTAAAATTCCGATAGTTGGCATAAACTTACCTTAAATAATATCCATCATAATGGTTTTTGTTTAAAAAGCGGCTGCAACGAGTATTAAAGCCGCACAGCCAAAAAGTAATTGATTACATGGCCTGTTGCAATATTTGCTGAGCCACATCAGGTGTAATGTCACCATGTTCGCCTAGTTTAACCATTTTATGCTGAACTAGCTTTGCCACTACAGTATCTATCGCTGCAGCGCTAAGATCGTAATCGGCTAACTGTGTCGGCACGCCCATCTGTTGGAAAAAAGCTTTAGTGTTGGCAATGGCCTGATCAATAATGTGTTCTTCATTAGTACCTTGCAGTTGCCAAACACGACGACCATATTGCAGCAGTTTCTCGCGTTTTTGTCGTCTTTGCTGTTGTAATAATGCCGGCAATACTATTGCTAATGTTTGCGCATGATCTAAGCCATAACACGCCGTCAGTTCGTGACCTATCATATGGGTTGACCAATCTTGCGGTACACCTTGGCCAATTAAGCCATTTAAGGCCATGGTAGCAGCCCACATAATATTGGCACGAACATCATAGTCATCGGGCTGGCTAAGCGCTAAAGGCCCTTGCTCTATTAAGGTTTGTAGCAATCCTTCAGCGAATCGGTCTTGTACTGGCGAATTGACTGGATAGGTTAAATACTGCTCAATAACATGAATAAATGCATCTACTACACCATTGGCAACTTGTTTCACCGGTAAACTAAAGGTCACTGTCGGGTCTAAAATAGCAAACTTTGGATATACCAATGGGCTGGAGAAAGCCAGTTTTTGCTGAGTTTCATAGCGAGTAACTACTGAGTTACCATTACTTTCGGTGCCGGTTGCTGGCAAGGTTAATACACAGCCTAACGAAATTGCTGACGTAACTTTGGCGCCCTCGGCTAAAATTTGCCACGCATCGCCTTCAAACACAGCGGCAGCGGCAATAAATTTCGCGCCATCAATAACACTGCCACCCCCTACCGCTAATAAAAAATCAATTTTTTCTCGGCGCACTAAATCGGCCGCTTGCATTAAAGTTTCAAAACTAGGATTAGGCTCAATTCCAGAAAATTCCAGCCAAGTAAAGTCGCTTAATGCCGCTGTGACTTGTTGATAAACACCATTACGTTTAATAGAGCCTGCGCCATAAAGCAGTAATACTTTACTGTCTGGCGGTATATTATTTGTTAGCGCAGCTATTTGCTCTTTACCAAAAATAATTTTGGTCGGATTTTGAAAAGAAAAATTAAACATATCATTACACCATTACTTAAATTGCGAGTATCGACTTACACTATATCGCACTGTTTTGTACTGCTCGTACTGTCTGTAGATTAAGATAAAGCAATTTAAGCGTTGCTGGGGATTACTGCGCCAAACAGCAATTCTGGTCAGCTGATTAGCGCGTTTAAGCCGTTAAATAATCATTTATGCTCAGTTATTGTCTAATGGCCCAGAGTATAATTGCTTTACTTTTTGCTCTAATCCATCTGCCGTAACGGCACAAGCCGGTATAATTTGGCTTGCTTCAAGTTCAATAACCGACCAAAACCGGCCTTTAAATTTAAAGGCGCCATTGCCTTGATGACTAAAAAATGAGCCCCAAAGCCCCTTCAGTGCCATAGGTACAACGGGCACTGGGCTTTCGGCTAATATGCGCTCTATACCAGGACGAAAGCTGTCTATAGCACCATCTTTAGTTAAGCGGCCCTCAGGAAAAATACAGACTAAATTACCTTCGGCTAGCTCCTGCTTTATCATAGCAAACGCCGCTTCATGCACTTGCTCGTTGCGTTGTTTGCTGCATATTGGAATGGTTTTGGCGGCTTTAAATAGCTTATGCGCCACTGGTAAATCATAAATTGCTTTTTCCATCACAAAGCGCACTGGTCGCCTTACTGCACCAGCAATTAACAGCGCATCAACATAGCTAATATGGTTAGCCACCAGCACAGCTGCACCTTGCTCTGGGATATGCTCTAAGCCCTTCTTTTGCACCCGATACATACTATGGCTAAGTAAATAAATCACAAACCGTAATACGAACTCTGGCATTTGGTAATAGACATAAACGGCCACTGCAATATTCATTAGCGCCAGCACTAAAAAATATTCACTAATCGAAATCTGTAATACTGACAAAAATACAATACCGGCTACAGCACTTGCCACCATAAATAAGGCATTAAATATATTATTGGCGGCAATCACTCGCGCCCGTTGCTGTGGTTCAGCGCGTTGTTGTAATAACGCATATAATGGCACAATAAATAAACCACCAAAAACCCCAATTAAACTTAGCGTAATTAATAACCACCAGCCATGTGCGGTGGCTAAAAACTGACTTAAATTTACTACGCTGGTCGGCGCAATCGACGGGCTACTAAAATACAAGGCGATGCCAAATATGGTTAATCCCATAGAGCCTATGGGCACGATACCCAGTTCTACTTTATCTCCGGATAAACGCTCACAGAGCATAGAGCCGATACCGACACCGACCGAAAAGGCGACTAGCAGCGCGGTAACCACCGTATTGTCACCGCCTAATACGGTTTTAGTAAAGTTGGGAAATTGGGTTAAATAACTGGCGCCTAAAAACCAAAACCAGCTAATGGCCATGATAGATAAATATAAATTACGATTACTGTAACTAATGCTAATGGCTGTTTTTGTTTGCTGCCAAGGTGCAAAACGAAATTTTTGTGCCGACGCAACCTTGCCTACTTTAGGAATATGCCGACTAACGACATAACCTAACACCGAAAACAGCATTATTACGATGCCGATCCACAACGGCGCCTGGCTAAAACCGACAATAAGCCCACCCAATACAGTGCCGAGTAAAATGGCAACAAAGGTGCCCATCTCTACCCAAGCATTGCCGGCCAGTAATTCTTTGTCTGTCAGTAACTGCGGTAAAATAGCGTACTTTACCGGGCCAAAAAATGCCGACTGGCTGCCCATTAAAAATAATAAGCCCAATAATAGTAGATACTGTTGAAAATAAAACGCTATCGCGGCGGCCAGCATTAAGCCAATTTCAATCAGCTTTAGCGCTCGAATTAACGTGGTTTTACAACGCGCGTCGGCCAGTGCACCTGCGGTAGCTGAGAACAATAAAAACGGTAATATAAATAAGCCAGCGGCCACATTCATGGTGACATCAATAGGCCAAGGTAAGGCATTCGCTGCGGTAAATGCCAGAATTAGCATTAACGCATTTTTAAACACATTATCATTAAAAGCGCCTAATGCTTGGGTTAAAAAAAACGGTAAAAACCGCTTGCTAGCCATAACCTTCAACCCTGACATAGTTACTCCATTAACAATTTTTATATATTTATTTGCTAGGCAGCATAATAAAAACAACGCCACTGCGCCAGCACTTAGCTTAATTCAACTTAATTGCGTTATTAGCGTAATTAGAGTAATTCGCTATAGCATGGTACAAAAGAAACTAATACCAACATTGACAGGACTTCTAGCCGTCTATATATTGCGACTTAGATTTTCAGTCGCGGTATCAGCCCTTTACTACAGGTATTGTTATGACTACACCCTTATTAACGCCCGTTGGCGCTAAGCGTTCGTTACTACCGCTACTGTTTTTTGTCGTTTTGTTTTTAGGTACTGGTTTGTATTTACAAAGCCAAGGTGTTGAGTATGCCTTTTATCAATTGCCTGGCCATGTTGCTATTATTCCGGCGCTAATGCTGGCGATTTACTTACATAGAGCGCCGTTAACCCAATCTATTGATGTCATGATCACTGGCGCCAGTAATCATAATATTATTACTATGTGTATTATTTATTTACTGGCGGGAGCCTTTGCTAGCGTTGCTACCGCAACTGGTGGCGTAGACGCAGCCGTGAATGCGGGTTTAAGTTTAGTCTCTGCCGATTGGTTGCTACCGGGATTGTTTATCATAGCTGCCGTTATTGCCACAGCTATGGGGACTTCAATGGGCACTATTGCTGCGCTAGCCCCTATCGCCGTCAGTTTAGCTACTCAAGCAGATTTAGAGCCGGCATTAGTGGCCGGAGTATTATTAAGTGGTGCCATGTTTGGTGATAACTTATCCATGATCTCAGATACCACTATTGCTTCAACCCGCACCCAAGGTGCCAAGATGTCAGATAAGTTTAAAGAAAATATTAAAATCGCCCTGCCCGCAGCACTTATTACGTTGGTGCTTTATATCTTTTTATCCTCAGACGGCGCGGTTATCACTCATCAAGCAGTGAATTGGAGTGGAGTATTACCCTACGCAGCAATTTTAATATTAGCCATCATGGGCTTAAATGTATTCGTGGTATTGCTATTAGGCGTAATACTAGCAGCAGGACAAGGCACACTATTCGCTGATTATAATATCGGCAACTTAGGCCAAGATATCGCAACCGGTTTTAGTAATGTGCAAGAAATTTTTATTTTAGCCATGCTAGTGAGTGCATTAAGTGAGTTTATTAAACAACAAGGTGGTTTACAGTGGATTGCCTCACATATTCAATTAGTGGCAAATTCGTTAAAGCTAGCGGGTAATAAAGCCCAGCAACTAGCCATTGCCGCCTTAGCTTTTAGCAGTAATCTTTGTATTGCCAATAATACAGTCGCCATTGTTTTAACCGGCGACATCAGTAAAACCTTAGCGAAACAGCATCATATTAGCCCTAAACGCAGTGCCAGCTTATTAGATATATTTGCCTGTGTCAGTCAAGGCTTAGTGCCTTATGGTGCCCAGGCGTTATTATTAGGAGCTAGTTTTGGCTTAACGCCGTGGCAAGTTGTTAGCCAAAGCTATTACTGTATGATTTTATTTGTGGTGGCTGTAACAATCATACTATTACGTAAAAGTACCCATACAAGTACACCCGCTGGCCACATAATAACTAGCCACGCTTAGTATCAGTATCAGTATCAATTACCCGTTGCAACCAGTTGCGGGTAATAACTAATGGTTTAGCTAAGGTGTGATAGAGCAGTATTTGCCAACGCATTTTTAAACCATGGCCTCGAACAAACCATATTTTACGGGCTAGCCATGCCGTTACAGTTCGACCTCGCAGCATAGATAATAGCAATTTACCCACGCCTAACTGCGGCTTTTCAGCTGCGTTAGCTAACACCGTAAGCGCAGTTTTATTAGCAAACAGTTCGGCTAAAACCCAGCAAGCATTAATGACTGCAGATTGCACTGCCATTAACCTAGCTTGTTCCATTAGCAAGCTAAGTTGCTGTTGTTGCTCGACCTCTAATAACAGATCATTCAAATCAATAATGTCTTTGACTAGTTTGTGGCTTTCTTCTTGATAAAATAAATGCACCGCAGCATGAATAAATAAATGCACAGCCTTTGGCACCTTAAAAACCGAGCCAGGCATAGATTGGGCGTGGTTGAAAATAGGGGTGATATCAATTTTTTTCGCTGATGCGGTTGGATAAATATGATGATGCAAATCTATCACAGTACCGCGTTGATAATGTTGTAGCGGTGGGTTTTGGTGCGACCAATTAATATAGTAGTCACGATCGTAATTACTCATTGCACCTTCGGCAAACCCATTAAAAAACAATTTATCTCTGATCTGTTTAAGCCGTGACGTCGGTACCAATATATCAATATCGGCAAACAAACGGCCAAAACTCATAGGTAACGCCAAAGCGCGATATGCAGCTCCTTTTAACAATATACAAGGACAGCCTGCCTGAACAAACAACGACTCTAATTGCTGTAATTCAAAATACAGTGAGTGTTGTTGTTTTTCGGCGTAATACGCGGCCGACTTGCCGTGTAACCGTACTTGCACTGGCACCTGATCCAACAAATTATGCTGTTGTAATAAATAATAAAACCTTGCCGTTAAACCATGCTCTCTGGCTTGCTGTAAAAACTCTGTCCATTGCCGAGCGGTAGCAGCTTGAATAAAAACAGTAGGCGTAGCAAAAAAAGTTAACAAGTGCTTATTTAGCATAGCTTATTCAACTCAGTAAGTGCTTGTTCAATATCAGCATACTCTAAACGATATGCCGTTATTTGCTGCGTTAACCGGCCAAGGCTGCTAAAGCCTTGTTCTGCTAATACGGCATAATTAAATGAATTATTAGCCATATGCATAAAGGCATCTGCTTTACTAATGCGGCTTAGCTGTAAAGTAGTTTGACTGGCATTATATTGCGGAAAAACAACCCAAGTTGGGTCTGCAGTTTGTCGATAAGATTGCCAACTGGTCTCTGAAGGTGACAAATAGCCAACGGTACCTTTAGTTGTACCTGCGGTTATTTGGCATATTCTCGCTGCTGGATACCAAGTTTGTAATAACGATAATGATTGATTTTTTAAACTGACAGGGCGAACAAAAGGAACTATGTGGCCATGGGTTAAATCCACTAAACACATCTCGTCTGATAACAAACGCCAACCTTCTAGCATTAGCGCTGCACATAAAGTGCTTTTACCTGCACCAGGAGGTGCCGGCATAATTAAAGCTTTACCATCGCGCTCTAATACTGCTGCATGGATAGCTAAATATTGATGCTGGTACGATGCTACACACCAATTAAGCCCCCATTCAAATACCGGCACTAGTTGCTCAGTATCAGTCATTCTAAAATGCTGCTGTCCGGCCGAGACATGATAAGGCCGGCCCCAACCTGACCATTTTCGCTGCACATTAAGACAAAAATCATAAATCTGCTCTGGATCAGGTTCAGCTATTAGCTGGGGTGGATATAACTCTGACAAAGCATTTAAAAGCTTATTACTGCGATTAGCGACTAACACTGAAAAAGGCGCGGTATAGATGGCAAATTCAGTCAAGTGTTGACTCCTGTGTCTCTGGCTCTGTTCCAGTTTCGATACAGGTTGTATGATCTAATAACGAAAAAAGCACGCTACTGTTATCGTTAAACGATAATTGCAACGTGCTTTTTTGGGTATCTTGTTGTATTAACCAAGCAGTGTAGCCAAGGCTTTTTTGCATTAATTTAACTACTTCCGTCGATATAAAATACCAGTAGTGCAGCCAACTGATCTTTTTGCGCTTGGGTAACCGAGTTAACATAAGCGCTTACAATTTCTGCCGGTGATGGAATGTTAGTGCTTTGTCCCGTCATTTGGTAATACAGTGCATGTAAAAACACGGCCGTAATATTTCGAATCAATGCATAATCTCCGCCTTGATTTACCGCGTCTTTGAAAGTACCACTATAACTGCCGTTAAAAATTTGGCTAAACAGCGTATCTTGATAAATATTGATACCATTCCACGATTTACTCCAAGCAGCTATCGGGGTGCTAGCCGGCTTATAAAAATAACCACCTTTACCACCACCTACTCTAGACTTTTTATTTTCTAAATATAATTTTGCACTACCGTGCGAGTCAAAGCTGCGTTGACACTCTGCAAACTTTTCCGGTTGAACAGATTGCATTTGCGAGGCATTTTCACTCAATGAGCAATTAAGCGTACTGGTACCCCAAGCAGCTTTACTTTTTAATGTTAGTAACACCGGTAAAGAGCCTAACGCGGTTCTTTGCAAAAACTTTCTGCGCGAAGTTTGGCTTACGATTAATTCCTTGTTATCCATTGGTTTCATAGCCTTATTCCATAAGCAATTTGCATCAATGCAAGTTACATTGAGTGTAATACTAGATCCATGCAAAATCAAATCCAACAATTTAAGCCATTGTTACATATACATAAATTGAACTTAATCTTGCCCGGCAACCAACAATTGTAAAGCAAACTGACACATTTAATAACTCACTTTGTACCAACATTTAGCTGACATCTTTGTGTTATATTACCGCCCTTAACTCCGCTTTATAAACTACAACGCGGTGTTGCAGCTGTGGTTTTACGCTCATTATAGGTTTTCATTGCTGCAGGCATTCTTTCCCGTAATGACGTTATACGATTTTGCGGTAATGGGTGGGTAGATAAAATTTCTGGTGTACCCGCACTACCTGCTGCTGCCATATTTTGCCACAGGTTAACCGCTTGTCTTGGTTCAAAACCGGCTTTGGCCATTAAGTCTAATCCCATAATGTCGGCTTCCGTTTCGTGAGCCCGACTAAAAGGTAAGGTCACGCCAATTTGCGCGCCTAAACCAAATGCTGCCATTAATTCGTTTTGGTATTGCACGTTGTACGCTTTCATTGCCGTGCTGCTTAAGGTTAGCGCAGTTTGCACAAACTGGTTAGTCGATAACCGTTCATTACTATGTCCTGCCATAACGTGGGCGATTTCATGGCCAACAACCGCGGCTAATTGCGCTTGGTTTTCTGCTACTTTTAATAAACCAGTATAAATACCAATTTTACCGCCTGGCAAAGCAAAGGCATTCACTTGTTCGCTGTCAAATACTACCACTTCCCAATTTTGTCGTGAGTATTCTGACGGCGTGACATTAATTAATGCACCTGTTACACACTGCACATACTGAATAGTATTGCGATCTTTGGAAATGGGCGTTTCGGCTTTTAATTGTTCAAATGATTGTGCGCCCATTTTACTAAGCTCAGCATCATTAAATAACATAATTTGATTACGGCCGGTGGGCGATTGGACACATGCTGCTAATAATAAAACTGTTGCAGAAACCAGCGCCGTTGTTTTTAACATAGGTATATCCTTATGCTAGCTAAAATAGCTAATAGAAAATTGAGTATAGTTAATATTATCGCTTAACGAAAAAAAAACCACCCGAAGGTGGTTTTTTCTTAAACTTTTAACTAGTTAAGTCATCAAAAAACTTTTTTACACCATCAAAAAAGCCTTTAGATTTAGGGCGGTGTTTTGCTTCTGCATCACCGGCCATGCTGTCACCTAACTGGCGTAGTAACTCTTTTTGTTTGTCGCTAAGATTTACCGGTGTTTCGATAACCACTTTACATACTAAGTCACCTACGGCACCACCGCGAACGGATTGCACACCTTTACCACGTAAACGGAACATTTTTTCTGTTTGCGTTTCTGCCGGTACTTTTAACTTAAGCCGGCCATCAAGTGTGGGTACTTCAATCTCACCACCTAAAGCAGCTGTGGTAAAACTAAGCGGCACATCACAGTATAAGTTGCTACCTTCACGAACAAAAATGGCGTGTTCTCTTACATGCACTTGTACATATAAGTCACCTGCTGGAGCGCCATGCATACCCGCTTCGCCTTCGCCGGTTAAGCGAATGCGGTCGCCTGTATCAACGCCTGGCGGTATTTTCACCGATAGGGTTTTGGTCTTTTCAATTCGACCTTCGCCATGACATTTTTTACATGGGTCAGCAATAACTTTACCGCGGCCACTACAGGTTGGACAGGTTTGTTGCACAGCAAAGAAGCCTTGGCGCATAGTAACTTGACCAGCACCTTGACAGGTACCGCAAGACTTAGCCGAGGTGCCCTTCTTGGCGCCTGAACCATCACAAATATCACAGCTGGCCATTGTTGGTATTTTAATATCAACAGACTTACCACGAACAGCTTCTTCTAAACTTAATTCTAAGTTGTAGCGTAAATCTGATCCGCGTTGCGCTCTTGATTGTCCACGACGGCCACCGCCACCAAAGATATCACCAAACACATCACCAAAAATATCGCCAAAATCAGCATTTGAGCCACCGCCAAAACCACCAGCGCCACGATTAGGATTAACACCTTCATGACCAAAGCGATCATAGGCAGCTCGCTTTTGCTCATCCGACAATATCTCATAAGCTTCTTGGACTTCTTTAAACTGCTCCTCCATGGCCTTATCACCCTTAGTTCTATCAGGGTGTAATTTCATAGCGAGGCGTTTATAAGCCTTTTTGATATCTTTGTCGTCGGTATCTTTAGCGACACCTAATACTTCATAATAGTCACGCTTCGACATAGGTTAGTGCTAACTTCTTATGTTGAGGGGCTGAGTAAACTCAGCCCAGTTAAACTTAACTTACTTCTTGTCGTCTTTAACTTCTTCAAACTCAGCGTCAACAACGTCGTCATTTGAATCAGCTTGCTGGCCGGCATCACCTTGTTCGGTTTGCGCTTTAGCTTGAGCGGCTTCCATTAACTTTTGCGAAGCTTCTATTAACGCTTGAGACTTTTCATCAATAGCTTCTTTATCACCGCTTTTTAACACAGCTTCTAAATCAGTAATTGCCGTCTCAATAGCTGTTTTATCTTCAGCCGCTAAATTATCGCCAACTTCTTCTAATTGCTTACGCGTTGCATGCACCATGGCATCAGCTTGGTTACGTGTTTGTACTAACTCTTCAAACTTTTTATCGTCTTCAGCATGCGCTTCGGCATCACGTACCATTGCTTCAACTTCTTCATCCGTTAAACCTGAGTTGGCTTTAATGGTGATTTTTTGCTCTTTATTGGTTTCTTTGTCTTTAGCCGACACATGTAAGATACCATCAGCATCTAAATCGAATGTTACTTCGATTTGTGGCTCGCCACGACGACCACCACGAATACCTTCTAGGTTAAACTGACCCAAAGATTTGTTATCAGACGAACGCTTACGTTCACCTTGTAACACATGGATAGTTACCGCAGATTGGTTATCTTCAGCCGTTGAGAACACTTGCGACTTCTTGGTAGGAATCGTGGTGTTTTTCTCAATTAGCGCTGTCATTACGCTACCCATAGTTTCGATACCTAACGATAATGGCGTAACGTCTAATAATAAAACGTCAGTCACATCACCTGATAATACCGCACCTTGAATTGCCGCACCTACTGCAACTGCTTCGTCTGGGTTAACGTCTTTACGTGGCTCTTTACCAAAGAAAGCAGTTACCACTTCTTGCACTTTAGGCATACGTGTTTGGCCACCAACTAAAATAATGTCGTTGATGTCGCCTACACTTAAATCAGCATCTTTTAATGCTTGTTTTAATGGCTCTAAGGTACGTTGAATCAAATCATCAAGTAACGATTCTAATTTAGCGCGCGTTACTTTAATGTTTAAGTGTTTTGGACCTGATGCATCAGCTGTGATGTATGGCAGGTTCACTTCAGTTTGTGATGCTGAAGACAGTTCAATTTTCGCTTTTTCTGCAGACTCTTTTAAGCGCTGCATTGCTAGCGGATCATTTTTCAAGTCAAAGCCTTGCTCTTTCTTGAACTCTTCAACTAAATAGTTGATTAAACGGTTATCAAAGTCTTCACCACCTAAGTGGGTATCACCGTTAGTGGCTAATACTTCAAAGGTTTGCTCGCCGTCTAAGTCATCAATCTCAATGATTGAAATATCGAAAGTACCACCACCTAAGTCATATACTGCAACTTTAGTGTCGCCTTTCTTCTTATCCATACCGTAAGCTAATGCTGCAGCTGTTGGTTCGTTGATAATACGTTTAACATCTAAACCCGCGATACGGCCCGCATCTTTAGTTGCTTGACGTTGCGCATCGTTAAAGTAGGCAGGAACCGTAATAACTGCTGCTGTTACCGGTTCACCTAAATAATCTTCAGCGGTTTTTTTCATCTTTTTCAACACTTCGGCTGAAATTTGTGGTGCCGCTAATTTTTTACCTTTAACTTCAACCCACGCATCACCATTATCAGCCTTAACAATTGCAAAAGGCATGATCTTAATATCACGTTGTACTTCTTCGTCTTCAAACCGACGACCAATTAAGCGCTTAATTGCGAACAAGGTATTTTTAGGGTTGGTTACCGCTTGGCGTTTCGCCGGCTGACCTACTAAAACTTCACCGTCTTCGGCATAAGCAATAATCGAAGGTGTAGTACGTGTACCCTCAGCATTTTCTAATACGCGAGGCTTATCGCCATCAAGTATTGCTACACAAGAGTTCGTTGTACCTAAATCTATACCAATAATTCTACCCATAACTGCTCTCCACTTATATTCTGAACAATTAAAAATTGCGTTGAACAGTTAATGGGGATAGGCCTTGTTTCATTCAAGGTTATTTGACTAAAAAATTTTGTTTTGTGATGAAAATTGCTGAAATATCTATTGTTGCAGCTAAATTCAGCCCTTTAATCGTAAAAACGGTTAACTTCTGCTAGGCGACCTGACTATAATGACCACCACCGTTTAGCTAAGAAATAGGTTATTTTATGCCATTACTGGATAGTTTTACCGTCGACCATACCATTATGAAAGCACCTGCCGTTCGCATTGCTAAAAAGATGCATACGCCTAAGGGTGATGCTATTACGGTATTTGATTTGCGTTTTTGTGTGCCTAACGAAGAAATTTTGTCAGAAAAAGGCATTCATACTTTAGAGCATTTATTTGCTGGTTTTATGCGTGAGCACTTAAATAGCCAGCAGGTAGAAATTATTGATATTTCACCTATGGGCTGTCGCACTGGCTTTTATATGAGCTTAATTGGCACGCCAGATGAGTCAACTGTCGCCACGGCGTGGCAAGCAGCTATGCAAGATGTATTAAACGTGACTAAGCAAAGCGATATTCCTGAGCTGAATATTTATCAGTGTGGTACGGCACAAATGCATTCTTTAGATGAAGCCAAGCAAATTGCAGCAGATATTATTGCTCGTGGTGTTGGTGTTAATCAAAACGATGAATTAGCGCTACCAGACGCTATATTAAATACGCTGTAAGCCAAGCCCTTACTTAGCAACGACAACAAGTCGTTGCTAAGTAAGCTGTAACAAGTTCGCAAAGCGAACAGTCACTAGCGCTTACAGCGCGGTTACCGTTGCCATAGGCAACTAGTCACTTCTATGTTATATCTCAACACTAGTTTGCACACGCATCCAGCAAGTAAGCAATATGCTGATATTCAATGCCGCTATGCTTAGATAACCCTATCTCACAACTCCGGCTAGTTGACACCCCTTGCGTACAGGCTTGAACTTGCGGCTGTAATGACTCTAACGCTGACGCATTGAGCTCTGGCAACACAAAACCCTTATCACCGGCAAAACCACAACAGCTAATGCCTTCTGGGATCACAACCTGATCAGTACAAGCAGTTAATAATTGCTTTAACTTCTCGGCATGGCCTAGTTGGCTGGCACTACAAGTCACATGTAACGCTATTGGCGTATTAAGCTGGGTTAACTGCAATTTAGGCAGAACAAAATCCACTAAAAAATCGACGCTATCGCTAATGTTCAAACGAGCGTCTAGCTTGCCCGTTAAGGTTAAACTGCATGGGCTAGTATCAGATAACACCGGCAATCGGCCGTTATCACTCACCTGTAGTAACCATTGTTCTAACTGCTGTTGTTTTTGGCCAGCAGCAGCAAACTGGCCTTTAGATTGAAACGGCATACCACAGCATTGGTTATCTAAGCCTTCGGCCATAATAAGCTGGTAACCGGCTTTAGCTAATAACGCTTGCATCACCTGAATTAAGCTGCGTTTATCTTTACTGTTAGCCGCCGGTGCCATGACCCGCCCCGAGCAACTAGCGAAGTAAATCACGGGGATGAGATCGACATTATTTTGGCTAGGCTGTTGTTGCAAACTTGTGTCAGAACCCGCTTTGGTACAAGAGCTTAAGCTAGCAAGCTCGCTCGACTTCATATAGTGCGCCGTGGGCATAGCGTTATGCCAAAACGGTAATAACTTTTGTAGTGTGTTGCCAACGCTTAACCCGAGCCGGGCAGTTTGGGCTACAGTAGAAAACCGCGAGGCGATAACTTTCGCCAGCCCTTGCCAGCGGGTATTGTTTTTAGCCCGTAATTGACGAGTTAAGTCACCGGTATTAATCCCTACCGGACAAGCGGTACTGCACATACCACAAGCGGCACAAGTGTCATTGCCCTGATATTCATAGGCTTGTTGCAGTTGTTTTAACCGTGCTTTATCAGCACCACTGCGGGTTAAGCTGGCAATTTCCCGCTGCACCACTATGCGTTGGCGTGGTGTTAATGTCAGCTTGCGCGATGGACAGACTGGCTCACAAAAACCACATTCAATGCATTTATCCACTAACGGATCGGTTGCCGGTAGCGGCTTTAAATTCTGCAGATGAATTTGGCTATTATGGCTGAGCACTACATCTGGATTAAGAATAGCTTTTGGATCTAGCAAGTGTTTAATTTGCCACATAAGTTGATACGCTTCTTCGCCCCACTCTAGCTCAACAAAAGGCGTCATATTACGCCCAGTGCCATGCTCGGCTTTAAGTGAGCCGCCAAACTCTACAGCGACTAAATGCGCGACATCTTGCATAAAGGCAGCGTATCTTGCTACCTCGGCTGTATCAGCAAAGCCTTGGGTAAACACAAAGTGTAAATTGCCCTCTAAGGCATGACCAAAAATAATCGCTTCATTATACTGATACTTATCAAATAATTGCTGCAAGCGTAATACGCCTGCGGCGAGTTGAGCAATTGGAAATGTCACATCTTCAATAATCACTGTAGTGCCCGTTTCTCGCACTGCGCCTACTGCGGGAAAGGTGCCTTTACGAATGGCCCATAGCTGATTATAGATTTTGGGGTCAGTGCTAAACGGTACTTTTTGTTCTAATAAATAGCCCTGAAGGGCGACATTTATCTGCTGTATTTGCTGCTGCAATAAACTGGCTGACGCTGCGGTGGTTTCAATCAGTAAAGCACTAGCCGAAACGGATAAGTTTTTTACCCAATCTGGCATGCCGGCTTTATGCTCGATTGATCGTAAACTGCGTCTATCAAGCAATTCTACTGCCGCTACCGGTTGTTGCTTTAACACCGTAACGGCATGACAGCACTGCTCGATATCGGGAAAAACCAGTAATGCACTGGCGCGATGAGGATAATCTGGCACTGTATTTAAGGTTACAGAACTAATAAAGCCTAAGCAGCCTTCAGAGCCGACCATTAGATGAATTAAAATATCGATAGGATCAGTAAATTCAGTAAGTGCATTAAGTGAAAAACCGGTGGTATTTTTTAAGCGATATTTATGCTGAATTTTTTGTAGTAACAGCGTATTAGCTCGGGTTTGCTCGGCCAGTTGGCCTAATGCCGTTAATAAACTGGCATGACTTTGTCGAAATGCTGCAACAGTTGGGCCATCTTCAGTGTCTAAAATGCTGCCATCAAATAACACTACACGCATACCCGCTAAGGTTTGAAAGCTATTGTGTGCCGTACCACAACACATGCCGCTGGCATTGTTGGCGATAATACCGCCAATTTTACAGCTATTGATCGAAGCAGGATCAGGGCCAATTTTACGCTGAAACTTGCGCAATACGCTATTGGCGTCATTACCGATCACACCTGGCTGCAAGCGAATTTGTTCACCTAAGCCACGTACTTCGCGTTGTTGCCAATTTTCACCCAGTACAATTAATACAGAATCGGTTATTGCTTGCCCAGACAAACTGGTGCCAGCAGCACGAAAAGTAATGGCCACCTGATGCTGATGCGCTAGTTTAATCAGGCTAACCACTTCGGCTTCGGTTTCTACTCGCAACACTAACTTGGGTAATAACCGATAAAAACTGGCGTCTGTTCCATACGCTAAGGTTGCAATAGCATCATCAAAATAACGCTCAGCAGGAATTAATTGTTTTACAGACTGAATAAACGGCGGCGACAACATCTAGACCTCAAATGACTAACTTACAGCGACACTAACTGATAGTAAGCATTCTACGTTGGCTTGTATAAGGTTTTGTATCAAAAACTGTGGAAGGACGAGTTTTTAAGCTGAGTTATAGCATTAATAAGCTACAACTATTTAAAGTAAAGCTGCTGTATTTTAAATCTAGCTGTGTTTAAACAGCACTTATAAAAATAAGCCTTTATAAACAACAAAACCTTGCTTAGTTGGTAATAAAACTAAGCAAGGTTTTTAATTAAGCAAAATAAGCTGTCTTACTTATTCATGGACGCTTATTCAGGAGCTTTTGCGACACCTACCATGGCTGGACGTAATAAACGACCATTTAATTCATAGCCTTTTTGCATCACAAAAGTGACCGTGTTTGGCGCAAATTCTGTGGTTGGCATAGTGGTCATAGCTTCATGAAACTCAGGGTTAAATGGCTCGCCTTGTGGATTAATTTGATTAACACCATATTTAGCCACGACATCTAAAAAGCCTTTTAAGGTTAAATCGACACCTTCAACAAAACCTTTCAGTTGTTCATTGTCGCGATCAACAAATTCTAGTGCGCGCTCTAAGTTATCAGCAACAGATAACAAATCAGCGGCAAACTTTTCTAAAGCAAATTTATGTGCTTTTTCTACATCTAGGCTGGCACGGCGACGAGTATTCTCTGCGTCAGCTTTGATCCGCAGCATTAAATCTTTTTGCTCAGCCAATTGCGCTTGCGCTTGATTTAAATCTGTTTCTAATTTAGTAATAATATCTTGCTCAGCCGATAACTCTACTGTTTCGGCTTGTTCGTTTACTGGCTGGGTTTGCTCAGCATTTACGTCGTTCGGCTGTTGTTGCTCTGTCATGTGTTGCTACTCCCAAATTAAGTAGGTGTATTATGGGGATACTTATTGCCGATTCAAGTGCAAACTTAATTGTCTGGCACAAGCGCTAACCAGCGGAATTAATCGACCATAATCCATTCTTCTATGTCCAAGTAAAGCAACGAATCGCTGCGGTTCAGCCTGACAACGTTGCGCTATAATACTTACATTTGCCAGTTCAGCAAAACCTGACTCTTTGCCTAACAATAACTTAGGATGACCATCTTTGGTTATTGTCTGTAGCAGTGACATTAATCCATCCGGATATTCTAACAGCTGCATCACTTGTTGTAAGGCCGGGCTTTGCTGATAATCAGGTGTTAATAACAGTTGATGTTGGCCAAATATAATCGGTTTATGTTGTTGTAACTCATCTAAACTTAATTGACCTAACACTTTACGCAATAAACTTTGGCATAAATCACTTTCGTTACGTACCACATTACCTAAGCGCTCTATACCTTCTTGCCATTGACCGCCACTGAGTGCGGCATTCAATAAACATAAAACCTTACTTAAAGTGGCACTATCAATGGCATGCTCGCAGTGCAACACTCGATGCAGAATATCGCCATCTTCATCTATTACCACTAACAGTAAGCGATCACTGGCTAAACGCACTAAATCAATTTGTCGAACCATCCGACCTTCCGCTTTAGGAGCGCTAATAATCGCGACAAAACCGGTTAAGTTAGTCAGTAACTGTCCAGCTTGTTGACATAATAATGATACTGGCAATTGCGCAGTCAGCTTGCGTTGTAACTCAGTACTCCACATGGCTGAAAGCGGCTGTAACCGCATCATTTTATCAATAAATAAGCGAATACCCTTAGTTGTGGGAATTCGGCCAGCAGAAGTATGCGGCGAACGAATTAAGCCTTCCTGCTCAAGTAGTACCATCGAATTACGAACCGTGGCGGAGCTTACTGCTAACTCGGCATGCTGCGCCAACAGTTTAGACGAAACCGGCTGGCCATCTAATAAGTACTGCTCAACAATCAACTTCAGTATTAGCTCAGAGCGATTTAGCGGTAACGTCATGCCTACTTCCTGATACAAATGTAAGCTTTATATGGGGGCAGTTATTACTGAAACAAGCCATAAATGCGACTAGTGTCTGACTAACGCTGCGGCTATACTGGCTAAATGCTGTGTAAGGAAACTACTATGTCTGACGCTTTTAAAACTATCGGCCTAATTGGCAAACCCCATCACGCCGGTGCAAATCAAACCCTGCTTAGCTTATATCAGTTTCTGCAAGCTAAAGGCTTAACCGTTTATATTGAACAACGGGTGGCAGATTCGATTGATTTACCCGACGCACAAATTCTAGATTTAGTAGAGTTAGGTAAGAAGTGTGATTTAGCCATAGTGGTAGGGGGCGATGGCAATATGCTCGGGGCCGCCAGAGTATTAGCTAGATTTGATATAGCAGTGCTCGGGGTTAACCGTGGTAATTTAGGCTTTTTAACCGATTTGGCGCCTGAAAGCTTTGAACAACCGTTAAATGAGGTACTGGCAGGTAACTTTGTCACTGAAAACCGTAATTTACTAGAAATAACCGTGCATCGCCATGGCATTGTTAAAAGCAGTAATAGCGCAGTTAACGAAGCGGTATTACACGCCGATAAAGTCGCCCATATGATTGAGTTTGAAGCCTACATAAATGATGAGTTTGTGTTTTCTCAACGCTCTGACGGCTTAATTATTAGTACGCCAACCGGCTCAACTGCATATTCACTTTCCGGTGGCGGGCCTATTTTAACTCCAGATTTAGATGCGGTTAGCTTAGTGCCGATGTTTCCACATACCTTAAGTAGCCGGCCTTTGGTAGTGTCAGGCAGCAGCGAAATTCGCTTAAAAGTGGCTAGTACTAATGATGCTCACTTACAAATTAGTTGCGATAGCCACGTTATTTTAGCCGTAATGCCTGGCGATGATATTTATATCCGCAAACACCCTACCCCATTACGTTTAGTCCATCCGCCTGGTTATAGTTACTTTCATGTCCTGAGAAATAAACTTGGCTGGGGTAGCAAACTTTATTAAACAAGTCACTTGCTAAGGCTTAATTTCCGGTATAAAGTTACTGTATAAATAACCACTGTTATTTTAAGCAGTAACTTTATCAATTCAGCTAATACAAAACATGCGCAAACACATGTCATTTATATTAGCTACGAGGTGCAATTTTGCATCGAAACGGGAGCCTTATATGCTGTGTCATCTTCACATTAGCAACTTTGCTATAGTACGCGCATTAGAAATCGATTGGGCCGATGGCATGTCAACCATAACAGGTGAAACCGGTGCCGGTAAGTCAATTGCTATCGATGCACTATCTTTGTGTTTAGGCGAACGCGCAGATGCAAATGTAGTGCGCCCCGGGGCTGATAAAGCCGATATTGTTGCTACTTTTGATGTCAGTAAGCTAACTGCTGCTCAAAAATGGCTAACCGAGCAAGATTTAGCCATGGCTAATGAATGTATCGTGCGTCGGGTTATTAGCAGCGAAGGTCGTTCACGTGGCTATATCAATGGCGTACAAGTGCCGGCGCAACAATTAAAAGCTTTAGGCCAACATTTATTAAGCATTCATGGTCAACATGCCCATCAACAATTATTAAAAAGTGATTATCAACGCCAACTTATCGACAGCTTTGCCGGCCACCATACAGAAATAAATAACACTAAAGAAACGTGGCGTCAGTGGCAGCAATTGCAGCGCGAATATACCGAACTTGAGCAGTCAAAACAGCAACGTGATGCCCAGCGCCAGTTATTAGAATATCAAGTTGTGGAATTAGACAGCTTCGCTCCTACTGCTGATGAGTATGAAAGTTTAGAAGCTGAGCATAATTTACTTAGCCATGGCCAAACCTTATTAAGTGAAAGCCAGCAAATTGTGCAATCACTGTATGACGATGAACAACAAAATATCTATCAAACTTTATCAGCTGCTCATGCTCAATTAGATCATTTGTGTAGCTTAGATCCTGCATTAGCGCCTATAAGCCAAATGCTAAACGAAGCATTAGTGCAAACAGAAGAAGCCAGCCGTGAATTACGCCGCTATAGCGATAAAATGGAACTGGATCCAGAGCGGTTAGATTATATAGATCAGCGCCTAAGCCAATGGCTAACACTGGCTCGCAAACACCAAACCAGTAATGAGTTATTGCCGGCATTACACCAACAACTTAGCAGCCAACTAGCAGAGCTCACCTGTAATGATGAACGCTTGGCCTCACTAGCAGACAGCATCGAGCAAGCCAAAGAGCTGTATGCCGAGCAAGCACAACAGTTAAGAAAGCAGCGCCAAGTAGCCGCCGATCAGCTGAGTAAAAAAATTAGTGCCAGCATGCATGAGTTAAGTATGAGTAATGCTAAATTTCATATTCAGTTAACCGAGCTTGGCTTATCTCAAGCCAGTATTAACGGTATTGATGCGGTGGAGTTTCAAGTGTCTACCAACCCAGGTCAGCCTTTGCAAGCGATGCAAAAAGTGGCCTCTGGCGGTGAGCTTTCTCGGATCAGCTTAGCGGTGCAAGTTATTCTTGCCGACAAAATAACCACCCCAACCTTAATTTTTGATGAAGTAGATGTGGGTATCAGTGGCCCAGTTGCCGCTGGTGTAGGTCGCTTATTACGTCAACTCGGTGAAAAAACTCAAATTATTTGTGTTACCCATTTACCGCAAGTTGCCAGCCAAGGTCATCAACAATTATTTGTTGAAAAATATACCGACGGCGTTGCTACCGAAACTCGTATGATCCCGCTTAGCGATGAGCAACGTATTAGCGAAATTGCTCGTTTATTAGCCGGTGAAAACATCAGTGCCAGTGCGTTGGCCAATGCTAGAGAACTTTTATGTGCGCCTGTAGTCTGAAAGAGGGTTTTTATCAGTACGTCTGATAGGGTATGATGTGCGCATTCAGCTAGAGTAGATAAAGTATATGAAAGCAGTTTTAACAACAGTATTACTAATTATTGGCCTGAGCAGTCTTAGCGCTTGTAGCAGCTGGGTATATCGCATTGATATTCCACAGGGCAACTTTTTAGAGCAAAAAGACATCGACAAACTTCGGGTCGAAATGACTAAAGAGCAAGTGCTGTATGTACTTGGCAGCCCGGTAGCGAGCAATGCCTTTGATAATGACACTTGGCACTATTTTTATTCATTAAAAAGTGGCGCAGGTGACAATAACTTTAAAAAGCAACTTATCGTTAGCTTTAACGACAACAAGTTGCAAGATATCAGCGGCGATTATGAAAAGTCTGCTGATTTTAATCAGCCATTAGATATTTAATCATTGCCGTAAAACAGCATATTGATTTGGTAAATTTAACGCTTAAACTTAATTAACCAAGTTTAAGCGTTTTTTGTATCCACTACACGACCACCCGTTACCTTATCGGCTCTGCCTTCTTCTTTAGCTCTTTCTGCACGTCTGCGGCGTAAGTCTTTAGGATCGGCAATTAAAGGCCGATAAATTTCAATTCTATCGCCTTCTTTTACCGTGTCAGTCAGTTTTACGGTTCTGCTCCAAACACCCACTTTCAATTGGCTTAAATCTATTTCAGGGTATTGTTGCAAAATGCCTGATGAATGAATAATTTGCTCAACCGTTGCATCGGCCGCTACCGATAAAGTTAATAAACTTTGTTGAGTAGGTAAAGCATAAGCTACCTCAACCATAAGTTGCTCAGCCATTAGCTTCTCCGTATACTTGCTTAGCGCGAACAGTAAAAGCATTCACCATCGAAGCGGCTAATTCACTAAAAATTTTGCCAAACGCAAATTGAATTAATCTATTAGAAAATTCATACTCTAATTTAAGCACAACTTTACAGGCATGGTCGTTAAGCGGAACAAACTCCCAGCCACCCTGTAAGCTTTTAAATGGGCCATCAACTAATTGCATGTCGATACGTTGATAAGGATGCAGCGTATTGCGGGTGGTAAAAGTATGTCCGATACCAGCCTTGGAAACTTGCAGTGACGCCACCATCTCTTGTTCAGACTGATTTACAATTCGTGCTGCAGTACAGCCTGGTAAAAACTGCGGATAATCCGGCACCTTATTTACCAAGTCAAACATCTGTTGAGTGCTATAAAAAACCAAGGCACTGCGCTCAATTTGTGGCATACTCTGTCCCCTATATTGTCGCGGCAGATTGTAACAGAATAACGGGCTGCAACAAGGCTAACGCCAAAGCAATTCATTAATACAGGGCCGTAGATACTGATAAATTATGACTAAAAAAAACAATAGCAAAAACCAAAATGGTACCATAGCGCTAAATAGAAAAGCGCGACATGAGTACTTTTTAGAAGACCGTTTTGAAGCAGGCATTAGCTTACAAGGCTGGGAAGTAAAGAGTATTCGTGAAGGCAAAGTTAATTTGTCCGACTCTTATGTCATCATCAAAAATGGTGAGGCGTATTTATTTGGCGCCCAAATTCAGCCACTAAATAATGCTTCTACCCATGTGATATGTGACCCAGATCGCAGCCGCAAATTACTATTGCATAAACGCGAGCTCAGTAAGCTAATAGGCTTAACCGAACGTGAAAGTTATACTTTAGTCACCACAGCAATGTATTGGAAAACCTGCTGGGTAAAAGTTGAGTTTCACTTGGCTAAAGGTAAAAAAAGCTATGATAAACGTGATGATGTTAAAGATCGTGACTGGTCGCGAGAAAAAGAACGGATGATGAAGCATTCTAAACGCTAATTAGTATTAAATAGACTTGAACTATTTGTATTCATCCCCATCTAAGTAAGTGTGACTAAGCAAAGAAGGTTGTGATGGTACTTGTATAACAAACCACTGCAACGTACAATGCAAAAACACTGATGCGTGTAAGTGCTTCACCACAGAATTCGGGGCTGATTCTGGATTCGACGAGATTCACGAACTCCTAAGTGCATGCCGAGGTGCGGTAGGCCTCGTATAAAAAACCGCAAACCAATAGTCGCAAACGACGAAACGTACGCAGTCGCTGCTTAATAGGCAGTAGATAGCTCTTCCCCTCACGCATGCCTGTAAGCTGAGACTCTGGAAGATCACCCCTAACAGGATCGTGTGGCGTCTTCGCCTGGAGACAAAGCATTAAAACCAATCAGGCTCGCCCGACGATAGC
Organism: Rheinheimera salexigens; assembly: GCF_001752395.1. NCBI lineage: Bacteria > Pseudomonadati > Pseudomonadota > Gammaproteobacteria > Chromatiales > Chromatiaceae > Rheinheimera > Rheinheimera salexigens. The sequence goes on from NZ_MKEK01000001.1 coordinate 3,208,890, forward strand.
CTGCCATTCGGCGCTCAGAGGGTTAACTAAAAGAATGTGCTAAGCATGTAGTACTGAAGAGCTAGGTGTCTCGGACGCGGGTTCAACTCCCGCCAGCTCCACCAAAATTGAGAACGGCGCAATTAGCGCCGTTTCTCATTTCTGCTTCAAAAACAAAAGCTTATCTATACGTTCCCTAGCAACCAACTTGACCCCCAGTAGCCAAAACTACTCTGGAATTTGTCATCCTGTTGCCAACTTTTGTCATTCTGCTGCCAACTTTCGTGTCCAATACGAAAAAAACACCAGCCATGAAGCAACGGGTGTTAGCTTTCAAATCCTCAGCAAGTACCTGCGCGATAAAAATCAATTTGAATATTACAGCGCTTTAAAACTACTTAATGCGGTACAAGATGCCATGTGTATTGCTGATTTAGATTTATCGGCAGAACCTGCAATGCTAAAAATCTTTGCTCAACATAAAGCCAACCTATGCAAACACCACCTCATCAATCACCCTGCTGATATTCAGTTCGCAATTCAACAGTTCCAAAAATACGGTCTGGGATCACTTGATTACAATGACACTGAGCTAGCCAATAGATTAAGTGATAGTCGGTTTTGGTTTAGACGCATTAGACGTAAAACAATAGAGATTATCGGCCAGATAGAACGCGCCATAAATCATGTTTCAAAACGTAAAGCCATATACTGCGGTGATACTAGCTTTGCTAACTTCAAACACAGCCAGCAGTTAAGCGAACAATACATGAAGCGTACTCATTTAGAGAATGAAGATGGCCTGAGTATTTCGCTACATGAAATTGCAGAGCATAATATTAGTAACCCCGCCATACGCCGCGCCGAACTTATGGTACGTATTCGTGGTTTTGAAGAAGTCGCACAACAGTGTGGCCATGCCGCTATTTTCACGACTATTACCACCCCATCAAGAATGCATGCTACCCACAGCACAGGTCTACCTAATGCAAAATATGACGGCAGTAGCGTTGCTGATGCTCAAGCTTATTTAAACCATGTATGGCAGCTTATACGCGCCAAATTAGATCGTTCTGATATAAAACCTTATGGCTTTCGTGTCGTTGAACCACACCATGATGGCACGCCACACTGGCACTTATTGCTGTTTATGCCAAACGAGCAAATTAATACCTTTAAAAATATTACCACTGATTATGCCTTATTAGATTCTCCTGATGAAAAAGGTGCTCAAGACTATCGCATTAATTATGTCGATATTGACCCAGCTAAAGGCAGTGCAGCAGGTTATATCGCAAAGTATGTAGCAAAGAACATAGATGGTTTTGCACTAGACACCGACCGTTACGGCGTGCAGGCGATAGATGCGGCGCAGCGCACGAGCGCCTGGGCGCGGGCAAACAATATTCGACAATTCCAGCAAATTGGTGGGCCAAGTGTCACGGTATGGCGAGAGCTTCGCCGCTTAAAAGGTTGTGAAACCCCATTTAACGATTTAAACGAATCTTACCAAGCCGCTGACTCAGCAAATTGGGCGGCATTTTGCTTTGCTATGAATGCCGTAAACACCAAACGCAGTGAACATCGTATAGCGCCTTACTATGCCATTAAAGAATCTGAAGTCATTGATTACCTAAGCGGTGAAATAAATTCAACTAGCTTAAATAAATACGGTGAACAACGAAAAGCTTCTATTACTGGGCTGAGGTTTATGGACTGCTCGTTTAGCACCAGACTGAAAAAGTGGCGCATTTTAAAGGAGCCGCCGAGCCGAGATGCGATTCCCCCTTTTGGGGGTGTCGCATTGAGTGAGGTGGAATTCTTGGACTTGTGTAAATAACTGTACGGACAAAACAAATGAACCAAATAACAACAAACCAGCAGCAGAGCTTTAGTATTGATGAAGTAGTTAACTTAATAAATAAGCCAGTTATTCGTCATAACAGAGGGGATAAATTTGTCCCTGAAAATATTGGCCTAGTAGTAGGTGTCGTAACACTGAATGAAGAAGTTGAAATGGTGGTTAAGTTTATTGATCGCATAACTCAGTTTACTAAAACTGAATTTAATAAAAGCTACCGCGTAATAAAAGAATAGAACCTATAAAACCACACACTGATAACAGAATGTTAAATTTAAGCCTCTCTATTGGTGCAAGCGAATGTATGCCATATGGTCAATTTTGTATTTGATTTTATTAATTATTACATGGGTGATTTTGTGAAAATTGGTAATAATTCCTTTGAGCAATATGGCGTACGTTGGGTGACATTAGACAAATGCGCAGAGCTAGTTGGCTATACCAAAGATGCCCTTAATGCTTTGCGTGTTAAAGGTAAGCTTCGCATGGATATTCATTGGCGAAAACGTGAGGGGCGTATTTTTATCGATATGCATGCTTTTCAACACTGGATAGAGACTGGTAAATAAACATGCAGCCAACTGAGTATAAAGGCATCTATGCCGGTAAAACTTCAATCCGAATTGAGTTTATGTATCAGTGCATACGTTGCCGAGAAACAATTAGAGGGACACCTACTAAAACTCGCTTACAGGAAGTCGCTAGAAAGCGTGAACAAATCTTGTATGAAATTGATATGGGTAAATTTGATTACGCTGAGCATTTCCCAAGTAGCAAGATGGCGTTTAAATTTAGTAACAACAAAGCCGCATATATCACTATAAGTAAAGCTGTCGATTTATGGTTTCATCGCAATAGTAAACGCTGGGCGGCTAGTACCTACCGTGGCTACAACAGCAAAGTAAACACTCATATCTTGCCAAATTTCGGTAAGTTAATGGTTGCTGACTTTAAACCTTATGTATTTAAAGACTGGGCGGCTTCTGCCACCATTTCGGCTAAATCCATCAATGAAGTGCGCTCAATTTTACATGGTATTTTAAAAGAGTTGGTTTATGACGAAATCATTGATAGTAATCCAATGGACAAATGCCCTACTGCACCTAAACAGCGTACAGAACCCGAACCATTCACCCCAGCAGAACGCACTGCGATATTAATTGCGCTACCTGAGGGCTATGCTAGAGACTTTTATACCTTTGCATTCTGGACAGGCTTACGTACTGGCGAACAACTCGGACTGCAATGGCAAGATATAGATTTTGATAAACAGCGTATGTATATCCGCCGTTCAATAGTACATGGCAAGCTTGCTGGCACTAAAACAAATAGCTCGTTTCGCACCCACGATCTAGATGCTCAGGCATTAGCTGTATTACAGCGCATTAAAACAACCCACCCAAGCCTTGAACCTGATGCGCGCATCTTCTTAGACCCAAGAACATTAACGCCTTGGCAATACGATGGTGTAATGCGAGAACGTTTCTGGATACCAGCGTTACAACAAGCAAAGGTGAAATACCGCCGACCATACAATTGCCGCCATAGCTACGCTTCAGCGATGCTAACAGCAGGAGCAGATCCGACATGGTTAGCCAAACAAATGGGACATAAAGACTGGGGCATGATTCGCCAAATTTATGCCCGTTGGATTGAGTAACTTTAAATCAGATATGATATTTATTGCTATAGGGGGGAGCCGTGTAACGGAGGGTACCCTAAAGAAATAAATAATTTATATCCTTGAGTTAAGGCTCTCTAATATTTATGAAGCTTTACACTATTAAAATAATTAATATTTGCTTTGTAACTTGCGAAATCACAAACGAATATCTTTATCTGTAAGTGATGTATTTTTATAATGTTTCTGTTAAGGTTCCTATGATATTTCAATAAACATAATCATATAAATTAATTAGATAGGGAAATAACCCATGGGAATAGGCGGAATCAGTATCTGGCAAATACTAATTATTTTATTTATATTTAGTACAGGAATTCTACCTTGGTTATGTGCTTTGTGTTCTAAAAAAGTACAAGGTAAACATAAATTTATTTGGTTTATAATGTCATTCTTTATTTCTTGGCTTGGTTATTTAGTTTATTACTTTACCATAGTTAAGGAATTGCCAGAAAATAAGACTTAACCAATCATAATAAAAGCTGGCTTTCGTCTAAACTTCTTTAAGTTAATTGTAAACTTTAAAAATAAAGACTAAAATATACTTTATAATTGAAATTAAATAGATTATGACAGTAGTATTTTAAGGAATTGATTTGATTAACCTTTTGCACAATTCAACTCCCGCCAGCTCCACCAAATAAACAGCGGCGCAATTAGCGCCGCTTTTTATTGCCTACAATAAATTAGCTATAGTCAAAACAGCCAACACCTTCTTTCGAGTTTATGTGATTTATTGAATGCTAATTGGAGTTAAGTTGTTTTACCTAATTTTCGTTAGTGCTCTCATTAAAAAGTCTTTCATAAAGTAATGCGCTGCTTGCAATTTGTACCTAAACTTAATTTTATCGCACCACGTACAATCTTAATTGTAAAATTACTACTAGATACTTAAAGTTGTGCAGAGAGCCTGACTTTATTGTTCAGCAAGAAATTGATAGGTCATTACAGGATACATAGTTACAAAAAAGCCAACCTAAGGTTGGCTTTTTACTGTAAATATTAATATTAAATTACTTTTCTTCTTCTCAGAAGAGCGGTAAGTGCAAAACCAAAAATGAATAACGTTCCAGGTTCTGTTACTGATACTGGAGGTACACCGATTTCTATACCTCCTACGGTAATACCATCAAATGCCAAACCAGTATCATAAATTGTGTCCGTCCAGTTTGTTACACCAAATTCTAAAAAGTAGTTGCCCGCTAAAAGTATTTGATAACTAGACTCAATTCAACCGGTATAACCACAACCGCTGTCATAACACAATCCAGATGAACTATCTAAAGGTGACCATGAAGGAGCACCAGATATAATTTCAACTGTGCTAGGCGATAAAGTTGCCTCTGGTGTCGGCATGCCCATACCTGGCACAATATTGCCTGTTGGCAAGGTACGGGCTGTAAATAGCATTGCAATTTGATTGAAAGACTCATCGAGCAATCTTGCCCAAGCATAATCGGCAAAGCCTGCGCCATCTGATGTGACAAAGTTAAAGTAAAAGTTTAAATCATCATTACTTTCAGCAGAAAATAATGATGATAACAGCACTGAACCATTGGTACCTATTAAACCCTCTAAACCAACTCCTGCTGCTCCTCCGCTTGTTGAAACCCAACCGTAATTACCTGCAATAGGAGATTCGGTTACTACGCCATCTGCACCAGCAGTACCACAGTTACCGGTACAACCCCAGCCGGAAGGTATTCCCGTGTCAAATATTACTGACGCATTTACTGAAAAAGAAAACAACATTACAGTAAATATAGAAGATAAAAGTTTTAAAACTGCTAAGCTTCGACTTTTCATAATGTGTAATCCCTAATTAATCGTTTAGCAGCACATATCAAGCAACAAGCAGACCACAATTAAATTCATTACTGAAACAATAGATTAGGGAAAATAAGAATATTAAATTTATTAAAATGTATAACAAACTGACACTTTTACTTATTAAGCGTCTTTAAATTAGTAATAATTTTCATATAATAATTAAATGAATACTTTTAGTTCAGTTTTAATGATACAAACCAATTAAGTTATTCTGTTACCATTTGATTTATGCTTAGCTCCACCCTATTTCGGCCGTTGCTTTTTGCCTGATACAGCGCATGGTCAGCGGCTTTTATAGTGTCTGATATTGCTTCGTTGTGTTGCATGCTGTGTATGCCAGTACTGATAGTGACACTAACATCTTCTCCAATGATATCTGACCAAGCAAAGTCTTCGAACGCACTACGGATACGCTCCGCTACAATCGCTGCTTGTAAGTTAGATGATTCTGGTAACACAATTAGAAACTCTTCTCCGCCCCAACGCGCGGCTATGTCGTTCGGCCTTAATTCAGCACGAAGTAAATCGGCAGCTTGGGTTAATACTTCATCACCTATATGGTGACCATACTGGTCGTTAATTTGTTTAAAGTAGTCGATATCTAATAATAAAAAACTTAACGCTGTTTGGTTAACAGTGGCTTGCTGAGCTTCTAGTTGCATTCTCTCAGTCATGTAACGGCGGTTAAATAAACGGGTCATGGAGTCGGTGGTAGCATGTTCACGAAGTTTACGATGCGCAGAAGTAACCGTACGAATGTAATAGAATGCTAAGTAAGCAAAAATACCAAATACGACTGTTAGATTAAACGTATTCACGGCAAATAGGCCGAGCGCGGATATTGGTTGGATCGGATCTATAAATATAGCCAGCGTGTGTAAGCCGACAAAATATGTCCATAATACCAGCAAGGCAACAATTGCTTTGTTAGCCGCCATGCTTACCGGTAACACCGGAATAAAGGCTAAAAGAAAATAATAAAATCCGCTATCCCAACCTATCAGAATAGTACCAAATGCAGCATGAAGAATTACTTCAGTCCAAATCAACAGCGAGCCGAGCTGATTTTTCCTTCTACGATACGCATAATAGGCCGTTATGTACATCGCAACACTAATGATGTTTATCCAAGCAAGTGCGGGAGAGTCAAGCGTTAAAAACAAGAAAAAATAAGCTGTATCGATGGCGCCGGCAACAATACAGCAGCGCTGAGCAACGCGCCAAAAAGGAGGCCGTTGATGCTTACGATTTCGGTCATCCATGATCTTTATCTCTTCTCTTATTGTATTACGCAAGCCATTTTTTTAAATAGTATCAAAACTTTATAAACCCGTCTAAATATAACTAGAATGGTGTACTTGACTAAAACCAATTTAAAATAAGCCGGCACTAAATAATTCGATATTTTTTGTATAAGAAAATGAATGTATTAGATAGAGTTGGCACCAACTACGCTTTATATAAGTGGTGCCAACGTTAAAATTGTAAATTATAACAATAAACTACATTTATACATCAACATGCAAACGCACGTCGACATTACCTCGGGTCGCGTTAGAGTATGGGCAAACTTGGTGCGCTTTGTTAACCAGGCTTTCTGCATCATTTTTATCCATTCCAGGCAGACTAATATATAGGTCGATATCTAAACCAAAGCCACCCTCAATCTTACCTATACCAACCTCAGCGCGTAAGCTAACGTCATTAGGTACAGTTTGTTTGGTTTTATCCGCTACCGCTTTTATGGCGCCAATAAAACAGGCAGAATAGCCAGCAGCAAATAACTGCTCTGGATTAGTCGCACCACCTGGGCCCCCCATCTGTTTTGGTGGCGCCAATTTAACCTCTAATAAACCATCGTCTGACTTTGCTTTACCATCGCGACCACCGGTAGAGGTTACAACTGCTTTATACATAATATCCATAATGAGATCCTTTTATAAGTGAGTGGTAATTTTGCTTATCAAGTTTAGTTGTTTGTCAAATTTTTGCTGATATAAAGTAAATGTTTTAAATTTACACCTGCGCTTACTTCAACTGCTAGTTGCCGACAACAATTCGGTACGCTAATTTTGTTAAAGTTCCGACAATCGGTGCTAAATATGCGTTATTTGGGTTTTACAAAATTAAATTAATGTTAGCTGAACAATTTCGATTTAAATAAAACTTTTTATTTAAATATTTTCAGCATATAAAATCAATTACTTAGTAAAAAACCGTTAAGTTTTGCGCCCATAATTGAAAATTGCGATTTGACGCCTTGTCTATTCAGTAGCATAGTTATTCATGCCTGTGGATTTGTGACGGAAATGTCAGCTTTTGTATACACGGAATGGTATTTTCAGGCTTAATTTTAACATTAGCAATTCAGTTGCAAGACACTGAATTAATACCATTACAAGAAAGGCTACTTCAATGATATCAATGCCGCCATTATCGACTAGATCCGAAAAACCTAGTATCCAGAAACTTGAGCAGTCGGCTAAACATAAAACTTCAGATTCAGTGTTACAGCATTTTCCTTACTTTTTTAATGCATGCTTAGCAACTAATCCCGTGCAACAACGGGCGATTTATCGCTTACGGCATCAAATATATTGTGAAGAGCTGAATTTTGAACCTGTTAGAGAAAGTGGCTTAGAGCATGATGAATTTGATCCTAGATCAATTCACTGTTTTATTAATCATACTAAATCAGACTCTTTAGCTGGTACGGTTCGTTTAGTGACGGCTAAAAATGCCGATGATAAGCTACCCATTGAGAATTACTGTATGAATAGCAGTAGCATGTTATCGCCTAAGCATTTTGATCATAACCAAATTTGTGAAATTTCGCGCTTAGCGGTACCTGCTACTATTCGCCGGCGTAAAATTACCCTTACTGAAAATGCTACCCCGCTAAACCAATTGTTGCAAAAACTTGAAGCTGAATGCCATTCTAGTGTTGCAGTGGCATTGTATTTGATTGCGACGCTAGTAAGTGTTGAAAAAGGTAAGTTTCACGCTTACGTGATGGTAGAGCCCGCTTTAGCCCGTATTTTACGCCGTATTGGTATTCATTTTCAGCAAATTGGCGAAAGCATTAATTTTAATGGTAAGCGCGCGCCGTATTACTTAGATATGCGTACGGTAAGTTCGACTTTAAAACCAGATTACTTAGCGCTTTATAGCTTGTTAGCTCAACAATTAGGCATAAGATTACCAAACACTGGTACTTCAAGCTTAATGCACTCTATACGCCGCGAACAAGTAACAGCAGCACCAATATCTCGTTCTGTAGCAACTGCAGCTTATAATTAAGCTGCAAGCTGTTTACTCTTCTAGTATTAAACGTAATACTCTTATTACGTTATAAATTTATTAATTTGCTTTTGTCAGCAGCTACTCATTGAGTATAAGGCTAAAGCCATTTATGAATAAATCTTTACAACAAATACTATTAGATATCAGCTTAGATCCTAAAATTGATCAAGGAAACCTGCACACTGCTGGTCAGCTTATATTAACCACTCTTAAGCAACAATTGCAGGTAGATAGCCTTAGTATATGGCTGCATAATGCCAAAGGTAACCAGATAGATTGTTTATGTTTATTTGATCTTAACCTGTTTGAAACCCCGAGCAGTTTAAGCTTACACAGTCAAGATTTTCCATTATATTTTAATGCTTTAAATAACTTACAAAGCCCCGCTATTTTTGATCCATCTACTAACCAACCCACTTCTGAATTATATCAACATTACTTCAAACCCTTAGGCCTAGGCACTATCGTCGAAGCTCCCGTTAGAAACCATGGTAAGGCTGTTGGTATTATCCGGATTGAGCATCAGCAAGCTAAACATTGGACCGATGCAGAAATAATGTTTATTACTGTCTTTGCAGACATTTTGGGCCGCGCCATTAATGCCGCTGAACGTTTAGATTATCAACAACAACTAACCCAGTTTAATAGTCAATTAGAGCAAAAAGTTCTACAAAGAACCAAAAAACTGACCCAATCATTAGCCGAGCTAAAAAATGCCCAACATAAAATGATTGAAGTTGAGAAGATGGCGAGTCTGGGCAGAATGGTTGCGGGTATATCCCACGAAATTAATACCCCTTTAGGTATTGCTGTCACCGCCAATAGCCATGCTCAAGCCACATTAGCCGAGTTAGAAGCCTTGTATTTATCGGGCCAGTTAACAAAAAGCTTGTTCTCACAACGTGGCGAAGCGATGAAGAGTAGCATTCACTTAGTGACTAATAACCTACAACGTACGGTTGATTTAGTAGAGAGTATAAAACAAACGGCTTTAGAACCTTCAGCCTCGGCGCCAGTCTGGCTGAAGTTAGATCCATTTATTTCGCAAGTCATTGCTAGTTTGGCATATGAAATTGCCAGTTGTCAGTTGCAGGTGGTGGTAGATATTCCTCCGGGTGCACAAATACAAACCCATTCTTCTGCGCTAGCAACCATATTGCGCCAGCTTATTGAAAATACCTGTTTACATGCTTTTACTGAGCAAACTAATCGTACTTTGCACCTGAGCATTGCATTACATGATGCGGTTTGGTGCCTTACCCTTAGTGATAATGGCCACGGTATGACTGAAAAGCATTTAAGCCGCGCTTTTGAACCCTTTTTCACTTCTAACCGCAGTGGCGGTTCAAAAGGCTTAGGCCTAACCTTAGTATTCAACTTAGTGACACAAATTCTACAAGGCCAAATTCAATTAGACAGTATCGACAACGGCTTTAGAGTCCATATCACCTGCCCTCGGTTTTTAGTAATGGATGTTAAGTAATGGGTATTAAGTAATGAGTAAGAAGTAATACGCATTATAACTTCACACTCAGACCATCATTTAAGGTATTTCGATAAGCCTGAATGCTTGGCAACAGCGCTAATACCGCAGCAAAGATTAAAATAGCCAACGCCCAATATCCAGTATGCGAATGTATAATGTGCCAACTAATCATTAAGCTATAATTGGCTGCTAAGCTTGACGCCAATAAACTTAATATTAGCGCTAATAGCCCAGCTGCAGATATAAACGCAGCTAACATCAGCAATAACACCTCAATTTGAATTAACGCAAACACATACCAAGCATTAGCACCCGCTGCCCGCAAAATGGCTAATTCACGTTGCCGCTGTTGCATAGATGCCAGTAACGTTGTCACCATGCCAACTAAAGCCGCTAATAGCACCATCATACTAATAAGTAACAACATATTTTCTACCATCGCTAGCATTTGCCACAACTCCGCTAATGCAACACCCGGTAAAATAGCCGACAAAGGTTCAGCACGGTAAGTATTTATTTCGCGCTGTAAGGTAAAAGTAGCCATAGGCGAATTTAAACCCAGCATAAAAGCCGTAATCGAACTGGGCTGTAATTTATCTAAGTTATCTGCAGCATTAGGACGTGCTAGCGCCGGAGCACCTTGCTGCCAGCCTTGATGAATAGCTTCTATGGCCGGTAAATTCACATGCACGGTTTGATCAACCGGCGTTCCCGTGGCGTTAAGAATGCCAACAATGGTAAAAGGTTTACCTTTATGTTGGCTAAAGCTTACTGCTCCTATGCCATGAGATAGCTCAATCTGCTGCCCTAAACGGTAACCCAGTTTGTTGGCTACTTCGGCACCGATAACGGTTTCAAAAACTCCGGCAAAAGCCTCGCCTTGCGCCAGCTTCAGCGGCTGCTTGTTACCGTAACTAAAATATTTAAAGTAATCTGTGGTGGTGCCCATAACCCGAAAGCCCCGGTGCGAGTCGCCTAACGAAATAGGAATACTCCATTTTACTTGCGGATGGGCTATGATTTTTTGGTAGGTTGACCAGTTCATATTGGCCGTGGCATTGCCAATACGAAATACTGAATACAATAATAAATTTATCTGACCAGAGCGTGCGCCAACTATTAGATCGGTACCCGATACGGTGTTGGTAAAGCTTGCTTTTGCTTCGTGACGTAAATGATCAATGCCCAATAACAAAGCTAAGCTAATGGTCAGTGACAACCAAGTCATTAGTACAGTACTGCGACGATTATATAAGCTTAGTCGAGCCAACTTAATTAGCATGCTTGTACCCCTTGCGCTAACTGCCGCATATCTAAATAAGCCTGAAAGTATTGCTGCAAACTTCGGTCGTGGCTAACAAAAATAACCGTGCATTGGTTAGCGCTCGCTTCGGCTAACATTAGCTGCATAAAGCTATCTCTGTTGTCACTATCTAAAGCTGAAGTGGGTTCGTCAGCAATTAAGATGGTGGGTTTGGGCACTAAAGCTCGTACTATTGCTACCCGCTGTTGCTGACCAACACTTAATATCCGCGCCGGTTTATGCCATAGCGATTCAGCAATATCTAAGTGTTTTAATAATGTTTGGGCACGTAATATTGCTTGCTTGCGGTCTTTACCGGCAAAATAACTACTTAACAAACAATTATCTAACACTGACAGATACGAAATTAAATTAAGCTGCTGAAACACCACGCCAATGTGTTGCGCCCGCAGTAAGTCACGTTGTTTAGCGCTTAATGTATGCATAGCTTGGCCGTTTAACCATAGCTCTCCGCTATCCACTTGCGTAATACCTGACAATAAATTTAATAAGGTTGTTTTACCTGAGCCAGAACTGCCATAAACAAATAAGTGTTGCCCTGTAGCTAGGGTTAACTGTGGGATCTGTAACTGCCAGCTATTTTTGCTATAAGCAAACTGGACATTTTTCAGATTAATTGCCGGATTTTTCAGCTGTTCGGTCACGAGCGCTCTGTGTGTCATGTTATGATAGCCATATTATTGCTTTGTTTTTATGTGCAGTATTAGTCTGGCCTATTATGCCCACTTTGCAGGAGCAGCTCCAATGCTACGGATGTTATTTATTATGTTTTACCTAATGCTGGTCGCAGCTTTTAGTGGGTCTTTATTAGCTAGCGAAGCGAAAACAATCGAGTGGACGGATTTAATTCCAGATTCTGAGCAACAGTTAATGGCAAATTTACCTGAAGTGCAGCATGACACTAATCAGTCTATTTTTGATCGCGACTATACCGGCGATGATCCGGCTGCAATGCAATGGCAAGAAATTTTAAAGTCAGCAAAAGTTCGCACCGAGCTGAATAATAGTAAAGTACGCATCCCTGGTTTTATTGTCCCGCTAGAGTTTGATGATAAACAAAATATCACCCATTTTTTTCTGGTGCCTTACTTTGGCGCTTGTATTCACGTGCCACCTCCGCCGCCTAACCAAATAATTTATGTTAGTGGTGCCCGTAATTTAAAAGCCGATATGATTTATTCACCGTTTTGGATTAGCGGCACTTTAATTACCGAAACCATGAGCCACGATTTGGGGCAAAGTGCTTATAGTATTAAAGCTGACAGTGTTGAAGAATACAGTTATTAAGCAAACTAAAAGCGGATAGTCGAATTATTTAAATTGGCATCCGCAGCACCTTGCCGGCCATTAATAACCCATTGTACTTGTAATTGTTGCAAGCTAGGCAGCAAACTAAACAGCTGTAAGTCTAATTGTTTTAAGCGAGCCGGTTGTTGACACAATAATTGATAATTAGCATAGAAATCGGCATGACCACGATTAAACTTGGCATCAAGCAAATCGGTATTGGTTTCGGCCGCAGTTACCTCGCAATTAGCATCGGCATTAAATTGAAACCATTCGCCGCGATTAAACACCTCAATCGCTGCGGCAATTTCAGCTATTTGCTCAGCTGTACTGGCTTTTTGCTCAAAGCCAACAATAGTCTGCGCCGCAGATTGCAACGCCAGTTGCATTTCATTGCCATCAACCACAAGCATTAATAATGCTTTGCCATGTTCATGCGCACCTAAAACGCTAGTGTCACTTGCAGCATATTGCTCGTCTGCAGCACTGGAAAATATACTAAAGGCAAGTAAAGCTGAAACACAGATAGTTTTAAAGTTCATGGCTCATTATCCAAGGGGACGCACTAATTCTGTTAACATAACACAGCGACTAAGGTATTTTCTAGCGCTCTATAACTGACAAACTTGATTTATTCTACTTTAACGCAAGCTACGTTTTGCCCAAAACGCGATAAATATAGCCGGAATAAATAAACCTAACGCTAAATACACAACCGCCATGGCCGAGCCATAGCTTAATAACAAGCCGCCAAAATAACTGGCTATCATAATTGAGAAGTTAAAGGCACTAGACTGAATTGAAGTCGCCACGTCTTTTGCTGACTCAACTTGTTTGCTAATTGCCGCTTGGAACATTGTCACCACAGGCCCAAATGCCAGCCCCCACAAGAAAAAAGCAAAATGGGTTAAGCCTGTGATAGCATGGAATAATAAAAACATCGCCATAGCAATGGCGCCCACTGCCAACATACTGATAATTAAAACCCGCAAATATTGGTCAATATAGCGGGCGGATACCACCACAGAGACAACAGAACCAACACCAAAAATAGCTAACGCTAGCTCGATACCACCCCAAAACGCTATCTTAGCAACCAGTAGGCTTATATAGGTATAAACCGCGTAATGCGCTATAACCGCAAGGAAAGTTAACGCCAGAATGATCTGAACGGCAGGCATTTTTAGCAATGTAAAAGGTGAATTAGTTTTACATAGTCGCTCTCCGTCAAGCGAGGGTAAAAATAAATAGCTTAGTAAGGCAATAAGAGCAATAAGTAGTCCAAGCCCAATAAACTCCGCGCGCCAGCTAAACATATTTCCTATCGCAGTCATAATAGGTAAACCAGCACTTATGCCTAAGGTTGCGCCAGCCATAATGACGGTGATGGCTCGTCCATGCAGATGTTTAGGTACTAATCGAGTTCCATAAGCGGCGATCATAGGCCATAAAATACCGGCGCATACTCCACCAATAATCCGGCAAAATACAATTACAGAGTAAGAAGAAGACAAGCCAACAATAATATTAGAAATTGCAAAGCCGATTAACAGCCAAAGCAATAACGTTTTTCGGTTAAAGGCTAAGGTTGCACTAATTAACGGGATGGTAAACACAGCTGAGGCTAAGGCATAAATGCCGACTAAGAAACCAATTTGAGCAGCATCTACGCCTAACCCTTCACTCATTTGAGGCAATATGCCAGATGGGGCTAATTCAGACAAAATGGCCATAAAGGTGACACTGGCCATTAAACTAAATATAAACCAAGAGAACTTTTGCTCTTTACTCGACATTAACGGATTCCACCTGAAATAACCTCTATGAGTTAAACACTAAATCGATTCATTTTGCCCTGATTAAACGTTCAGGATGTTGTTGCTCTAGCCAAAATACAGTGGCATAAATACTGTTTAGCGACTGTTGTAAAAAGCTAGGATCAATATAATGCCATTGATCGTCAGTGGTATGATAATGCGGATGCTCCTGACCACCGATAAATATATAATTAATTCCTTGGCGATGAAATGTACCGTGATCACTAGCTGTTAACCAGTTTTGACTTCTAGATTGACCGTTAAAATGATTGGGCCCACTGGCCGATAAAAAGCGGATTGGCGCTCCCTGCTCTAGTAAGGTCAGTTGCTTTTTCAACCCAGAATATTTATTGGCTCCGGTTACATATAGCCTACCCCGCCGATCGGCACGACTGATCATATCTAAATTTAAATTCAGAATTATTTGTGTCAAAGCCACAGGCGGCTGCTGCAAAAAAGCTTTACTGCCATATAGGCCCGTTTCTTCGCCATCAGTAGCGAGAAATATATAAGAATAAGCTGGGCAATTGATTTTTAGCTGCTGGGCCAACGCCAGCATAGCAGCTACACCTGATGCATTATCGTCAGCGCCATGATACACCTGTGATCCTTTACGGCCTAAATGATCATAATGCGCAGTTACAACGATATAATGCTCTGGATACTTACAGCCTTGAACCCAGGCCTGTACATTGGTGCCCGTTTTATCTGACCAAGCCCGTTGATAAGTATAATTGGCGTAATAACTTTGCTTAAAGCTCGCTAAGCCTAAAGCGGCATAACGTGCAGCAATATACGCTTGGGCTTGTTCACTGCCCAGCGTATTAGTTTGTCGGCCCTGCATTGATTCCGAACTGAGTTGTTGGATGTCGGCCAATACCGAGTTAACGCTGGTTGCGTTGGCACTAATACTAATAAAACAAATTATCAGCCCTTGACCAACTAAACGACAACTAAATAACTGAGCTATTTGCTTACAGTTAATTCGCTTAAAGCTAAATAGCTTCTTCGTCTTCTTCGCCGGTACGGATCCGAATAACACGCTCAACGTCGAATACAAATATTTTGCCATCGCCTATACGTCCTGTCTGCGCTGTTTGCACAATAGATTCTATACAGCGTTCTACTTGATCGTCTGACACAACAATTTCTAACTTTACTTTCGGTAAAAAATCGACCATATACTCAGCACCACGATACAGCTCAGTATGGCCTTTTTGTCGGCCAAATCCTTTAACTTCTGTGACGGTCATGCCCGTAATATTGATTTCGGCTAATGCTTCTCGTACATCATCCAATTTAAATGGTTTAATAATCGCTTCAATTTTTTTCATTTAAGCATCCATAGATTAGCCACAAAGATATTAACCAGTATAATACATAGCCTTAGTGCAATCAGTAGTATATTAATATAACAGATAACAACACCAGAGGTTTGTTGCCATGAATGCCGCCGAAATAATTGAACAAATGCAGGTTCTACCCCAGATTGATGTTGAATTTGAAATTCGCCGCCGGGTCGATTTTATTAAACAACAGCTACAAAATTCTGGCATGAAACATTTAGTTTTGGGTATTAGTGGCGGTGTCGACTCAACCGTTTGTGGTCGGTTAGCTCAATTGGCGGTAAATGAATTAAACCAAGGCCATGCTGATAAGTACCAGTTTATCGCCGTGCGCTTACCCTATGCCAACCAAAAAGATGAACAAGATGCCCAGCTGGCTATCGACTTTATTCAGCCCAGCCAAGCCTTAACGATTAATATTCAGTCTGGTGCAGATGCCCTACATCAAGCGACCTATAGCGCAGTAGCAACAACAACATTGGCACCCAGTAATGAACATGACGTTGATTTTGCTAAAGGCAATGTCAAAGCGCGTGCTCGTATGATAGTGCAATATCATGTCGCGGCTTTAGTTAAAGGTTTAGTTATTGGTACTGATCATTCTGCTGAAAATATTACCGGTTTTTATACCAAATGGGGTGATGGCGCTTGCGATATGGCACCATTATTTGGCTTAAATAAACGCCAAGTGCGGTTATTAGGTAAAACCTTAGGAGCGAATGCGATTTTAGTGGATAAAACGCCCACTGCCGATTTAGAAAGCTTAGCGCCGTTAAAAGCAGATGAAGCCGCTTTAGGCTTAACTTATCAACAAATAGATGACTTTTTAGAAGGCAAAGAGGTTGCGCCAGAAGTAAGTGCAAAATTAATTGCTACCTATAATAAAACCCAGCATAAACGCCAGCCTATCCCGACCATTTATAGTTAGCCTTAGGCTAACTTAGATTCAAAACCAAATTTAGCTAAACTCGGCTAAATTTGGCCGCAGTTTTACATTTAGTTAATTTTTACTATACTTTTTATCAACCTTGTAGCCAATAAGAGTGATATAAAGTGCGCTGGCATCATATCGGTTTATCTTTAATAGAATTACTCGTCGCAATCGCTATTTTTTGTATTTTGGTGTTTATTGCTATCCCCGCTATGGCGGAGCTAACTGAGCGCCAGCAAGCCTCAGCGTATATGCGCCAATTTAGCCAACATTTAGCCTATGCTAGAATAATGGCCGTTAGCAGTAATTTACCGGTGCAATTATGCCCAAAGACAGGCGTAACCTGTAGTGCAGATTGGCAACATGTACCGATACAAATTAGTTTATTACATCCTGACTCATCAATAATCTTATTGCGTCAGGTTCCTGCCATTAGCCTGCCGCATAAATTAGTTTATAATCGTGAACAAGTCAGTTTTCGTCGCGACGGTAGCTTAGATGGCTTTGAGAATGGCAGCTTTTATTATTGCCCAAGTGCTAAGTATCATTGGCACTATAAAATGACCTTAAACCAAGCCGGTCGCAGTAAATTAGCGCTTATTAATAGCGCTTGTCCCAGTTAACTACACTTATTGCCAATAATTTATTTCCACCAACTCACTGCCAACAACTTAGTGCAACGCCGTTATCGCTATTACGCTGGCCATAGTGATTAAGCTGAAAACTTAAACATTCACTATCCGCTGTTTGTATTCCTGTTGCGGAAGCTAAAGCGGTAAAACCGCTTGCAGCATCAGTTAAATTAAGGCTTAACGTATAACGCCCTGACTTGGTTACGCCAGAGCTTGTTAGCTCTGCCATACCGCTTAGCTTACTAATATCAGCTTGGTATTCAGCGTGATCGGCAAAATGTTGTTCTTGCGCATTGGCTAAGGCTAATAATAGTTGTATTGCTTCTGCCCGATAGGTGCGTAATACATATTGCTGATAAGCGGGGTAACTAATGCTGGCTAAAATGGCCACTATTACCACGGCTATCATGAGTTCGATTAAACTAAAACCACGCTGATTTAGCATGTTACCAAGCACCATATTCAGCAACATAAGTTGCAAGGCGTAAACTGCGCGGAAAATCTGCCGCTTTTAAGGCTTCGCTACAATCAGCACAATGCTCAGTAATCGCTAACATCTCAGGGATAACTTCACTGTGCTCTGTGTCATTGACTAAATTAAGTTGTAACTTATCATCATGGGCATTTAACTGTAGGGCTGCATTAGCAATGGCGTCAATTCGCCAACTGCGCCTTGCGTAGACTTTACCGGCATGATGTAAATGTACGGCAAATAAACGGGTTTCTTCCTCAGCACTAATATTACAGTCAGTACGTTCGCTGTTAGTGTCTGCTGTCACAAAATACACCACGCCAGCATACACTTGTGGTTTTAGCATTACTGAGGCATCAAGCTGAATTATCCAACCTGGACTCTGCTGTAAATCCCGCCACACCGCATCTGTTAGTGCCACATCACTATCATCGTCTCCAAGATCCGTTCTATCCATTAAATCACTAAAATTAATCAGTCGACTAAGTTGCGGTTGATGGTTAAATAACAGCACGGTATCCCCTAGCTCATCATGACTAGCAATCAGGACTAAACTGACTTTCATCCGCTGAAAGTCACCTACACCGCTATAATTTACCTGATAAGTGGTTTGGACTAATTGTAATGGCTGGGTAAATCTGGCATCGATGGCACTAAAATCTGCAATTAACACTGGGCTGGCAAAGCCCGATGCCGACAATGCAATAAACCAGACTCGCCCGTTAATATCGACAACATATACCGCATCGGCTAACCCATTGGCGTCTTGATCTAATAACGCAGGCTCGGCCATGATAATAGCCGCATCAATATCCGTATCGGTATCTGACCAAGCACTTAGCTGATCAAATAATATTAAGCTATCAGCATCACGCAATTCTAATTGGCCATGGCTAACTTCAGTGCTTAATAAACGGTTATGATTTAGTAATATTTCTCGTGTTTCTGTAGGCTCAGTAATACTTGTCGCTACCTGTAAAGGTAAAGCACTGGTTGAGTTTAAATTACATTCTGCCAAGCTTAAACTCGAGAATCCTAAACTAGTAAAACTTAATACCAACAGCATAATAAGATCATTTAAATTCATCAGCGGTTATCTCTTCTGTTAATGACTGTTGCAACACCAGACTGGTATAACCGCTATAAAAACGTCCTCTAGGGCCATAAGTTTCGGTAGAGAGTAATAAGGTTTTACACCGCAGCACCGAGTCAGACCATGCCGCATATTCTGCCGGACACACCACAAACTCGTCTACCGCTTCAACTGGGCTAGTGTTTAGCGCAGCAAGATGTTCGGCTAGGGCTTTTTGGGCAACTTGTAACTGCTGCTGGCCAGCCGTGGCTGATTTTTTACTTAACTGACTGACATACAAACTGGCAGTCATAATTAGGGTCATACTTACTAACATGACCAAAGCAATCACTAATACCATACCGCGTGAAGTACTCATCTCTCCTCCTATAATTGGCTATTATGAAAGAAAACCGTACTGCTAATTAATAAGCGACGATAATGATCTCCGTCGGCGTTAAAACTATGCGGTCCCATGGAATAAACGTCGTTATTGCTATATTGCCGATCCTGCTTCAGTGCGCGCAGCAAGGCATAAAACTTAATACTCACAATACGACTATGTTGTTGCTGCCACTGCAAATCTGTCATTTCTGCAGTAGCTTGCTGATAATCAATGCTACCGTCATTATCGGCATCGATACCAAATTCAAAATGTAACCTTTCGACTCCATCAATGATGGAATCGGTGGCTATATTGGCATGGCCGCTGGCATTGCGTATTAACCGTTTGCGCATTAATACCGGCACAGATTCACCGTCTCGGTACTGCTTTTGGACATAAAACACCAGATGCTGATACGGATAATAATTCATCTCAGCTTGCAAGCCGCTGCTCGCGGCACTAACAAAACGGCTATGCTGCCAATCGGTTTCTAAATAAAACCGGTTCGACTTTAAAGTGCCTACAGGCTGGCTCTGTCCTATTAAGCGTTTTAGTTGCAATAGTTCGCTGTCTTTAAGCGCAGAGGGGATACAACTTAACTGCCGGCCTGAGTTGACCGGTTTGGCATATAAAGTAACAAAGCCCTGATCAACACTGGGGAAGCTGCCATTATCAATACTGTCGTTAAGGCAGTCAGGGCTCGGGGCATCAGGCTTAGTTGTAGTTGCGGCTAATAATACATCGGCCCTGCCACCCCAAAAGCCCATATTCTGTAGCTCATTTTGCATTAAGCTTAAAATAAATTGGCCGTTTTGCTGCAACTCGGCTATTTGCTGGGTTTGTTTTGCTGAGCGGCTTAAGCTACTAAAGGCCGTTAATGCCATTGCTAACAAAAACAAGCCCAGTAACATGGCAATTAATAACTCAGTAATGGTAAAACCATTTCTAGCTTGCATTAGCCGTCACCCAATACAAAGCCACTACGACCCTTGCTTAATTCACAAGCTACCGCAACAGGAGGTGAAGAAGCCAAACGTTGTTGCCAGCTTACTGACATAGCAAGCCCAGCCGCACTAGATGCCAGACAGAACTCAGGCTCAGTTAACGGTAACTTTGCTGCTGTAGCCCATTGCTGATACCAATTAAAGCGTTGTTGCTGGGCCAATTCAGCTTTACTACACGCAACGTCAGCCGAACAATTAGGTGCAGTGGTTAATTCTGCCGCTTTGGTTATCCGGCCAGTCATTAAAGGGATGAGTTGCTGATTACTATAAATATTGTTAATTAGCTCGTTAGTTAATGCCACCGCTTGAGTACGCTGGGTGGCATCAATAACATTACGTAAGGCAAGGGTCTGCCCGGCAAGAATGCCAAGCAGACCTATTTTTATGATTAAAAGTGAAACCAGTACTTCAAGGAGGCTAAAACCCTGTTGTAACCGCATTTCCATATGCCTAAGTTAATTGCTATTAACTTTAAAGTTACAACATTATTTCAAAAGATCAAATTAATTACTTAAATAATTAATAAAATAACCTTCAATAATTACCAGCATTTAGCAACAACGGTAGCATCAAAACCACCTTTCGCGCCTTTACGACCCGCTTGATCCAAGGTTAAGGTGGTGCACTCACTGTCTTTTTGCAACGTCGTCGGCGTCGCTGTTAATTGATAACTGCGGGCAGCTAAATCTTTTATTGCAACAGTGTATCGGGCGTTAATATCATTACGACATTGTAAATCCGGTAAAGCAAAACCATCAGGATTATAACGCATATTTGACGTATAACTTCGCTCCATAAACTGGGCGTATTCAGCTAAGCAAGCTGAAGCTGCCGCACGATTAGACTTTACTATATGCGCTTGATAAGACGGCACCGCAATAGCGGCTAATATGCCTACTATTGCTACTGCAATCATGAGTTCAATAAGGGTAATACCCCATTGTGATTTGTTATTTATCATTAGTTTGTTAGCTCCCGCCATGACACACGTCCGCGTCTTACGCCACCGTTATAGCCTTCAACAGCTATATTAGCTGTCGCTAAACCAATCGCCATTTTATCTTCATACAGTACTGGCTCACTAGGAGTACCATCAAATTTAACACCGCTGGCGGCTAGTTTAGTTTCACCTGAATCAATACCATCTTTACCATCAAACTCACTATCTTTGGATAAATCAAAGAAGTGGTATTTTAAACGTGCGCCTTTAAACGGGTCAATTGACATCACATAACCATCACCCGCTGGCTTACAGTCATCACCACTGGGGATAGCAGTACTCACCACTAAGTTATTACCTGCTTGCACAGGTCGAGTTACGATACGCTCTTTACTATCAATAAGATCCATATACCAGCCAAGTTTACCATCCATATCATTCGCAGTTGCTTCTGATACGGTTCTAGCAGGACGACTGCCGCTAGCATCGGTATACATTACATTTTGCATTTCTCGTTTTTTCAACTTAGTTCGGTCTGTAATACCAGTAACATCTTTAATGCCATACCAACTTTGTACTTCAGTATTATTTACATCGCTTGGAGTTAGCATTTTACCAGTACCAAAAAACACCCATAACTGACCTGTTTTAGGCTCTGAGCTTAAGGTTAACCCCCCCGTTATTGGCTGTTCTTGATTTGCTGCATTTTTTGCTTTAAACAACGGAAAACCAGAATAGGCAACTTTCCACTCGGCAGCAGTTTTGCTGGATAAATCAAATTTCCAGATATTACCTAATAAATCACCGGCAAAAAACCAGTCTGTAGTTCCATCACGATCAGCATCCCAGCCTTCTACTTGGCCAAGACCATGGGCATCTGGATCAACTGTACTAGGGATAACAATATTAGCAATTTCAGTTCCATCTTCAATATCCAAGACTAATAAGCCTGAGCCATTGGTAATATTGTTATAACCATAACCTACTACTACCGCCCACTTACCATTATTTAAACGCGTGATAGTTGGTTTAGTGGTAATCACACCCAGCTGACTAAAAGATTTATCCCACAGCACTTTCTCTTTAGTCATTGTTGTATCAGGATTAGTAACATCAAATGCAAATAAACTATTACCACCACGGCCTTGTGAGCCTACTAAGATAGTTTTCCATTCTCCACTAACATAGACATCTGCGGCGACGGGTGAGCCATCTACAAAGTATTTATGTTCATAATAAGGATCAGCATAAGAAACTAAGTTGGTACTGGGTAGTAGCATTGCCTTTGGCATATAAGCGAAGGTTTCAGTACCATTACTGGCATCAAAAGCATGTAAAAAACCATCATTGGCACCCACATATAAACGTGAATCGCGGTTTTTATGACTAGCAATAAAGCTATTATATTTATCTGCGCCAGCCCAATTATGCCGGCCAAAGTTACGATTTATAGGTTCGGCAACAAAAAAAGGTGATGCGTTAGCAATATCGCCTAATACCGAGCTACGTGAGCGGAAGTTAGCTGTCGCGGGCGCTTCATTTACCCGCTCTCCGCGTAAATAATTAACTAAATTTTCACTTTTAAGAACTAGTTGTTCTGCAGGGTTTAAATTTGACCACGTTAAATCCTTTACACCTGTCGCTCCGCTAAATAAGATTTTACGACTATTCCAAGTAGGGAAATTAGCAGTCCATAACCCAACAGTTGGATTGTTAATATCATAGCCTGTTAGCGTACCGCTCCAGTCTTTACCATTATAACTTGCCTGATAAACATAGTTGTCTGCTTGAGTCGAAGTAGTCGTGCCGGCTAAGTTTGAAGCTGAAGCAACGCCGGCATTAATATTTTTTAATGTTTCTGATAATTTGTTAGCAAACTCTTGTGGGTTTTTCGCACTAAAAAAGCCACCTCTTGAGTTAACTGATGCATGCAATAAATCATCTATTTTAGCTGGCCCACTACTGCCAGGGTTTGGCCACTTCAAATCTTTGGGCGAAGTAATGGCAGAAAAAGCTTCAACTGGGTCAACACTACCTTCTAAACCAAAACTAATACCAAATACTCGCATATGCTGCCAAAACGCTGGGGATGTATCTTTAACAGATGGCACATTATTTTCTAGGCTGGGCATTAAATCGTTTTTCCAGTAATACATCGCCACGTCAGCTAGGGTATTACTATAGCTATCTTTGAATGGATCAGCGGCTACATATTTATAGCTTTCTCCTGAATCATTACTATAGGTGTTGCCATCAGTACCGTCATTATTCTCACGCGCAGCACTAGTGGATGCTTGGGAGCTATTCCAATAACCATCTGTCATCAAAATACTAAAACTTTGACGGCATGTTAATTGGCCACTTCCAGTATCGCTAGGATCGGTATACCAAGGCTGATTGGTTTGGTAATATTTTCCTGCTTCGTTTAATGCATGACGTAATGGCGTATTACCACTGGCATTAACATTGAATAACCAATCGAAAAATCCAGTACGGGCCCCACCATTAAATGCAGCTACGCCTTTGTAGGAACCGGTTTTATTGATTGAACCATACCCTACACGCAACAAGTTACTTTGCTGATGAAAAGCCGTACTTATTGCTGATTTAGACGCCATCATACGGTCGCGATAATATGAATACCAATTAGCAAAGTTTTGCTGTTTTTCTTCAGACTGCTCTACAACAGAGACGAAGTCATAACAATCATTGTCGTCATCCTTACCATTACAGTCTTTATTAGTTTCGTTATACTGATAATAAAAAGCACCATAAAAACGTTTATCACGATGTCTAAAATTAGTTGCTAAATCTCTTTTACTGCCTCGATTAACAAAACCATCAACAAATGCAGCGTTAAAGTCAGCTTTACCCCATGAAGTTGCACCATCACTCTTCGTTGGCACTTTATAAGTCACTGCTGGATCGTAAAACACACCATTAACTTTAGAGCTGTAATACCATTTATAGGTTACTTTTTTGCCATCATAATATTCCTCTTCGTCTTTGCAATCTCCCTTTTTCTTATATTCAATACAAAATTCACTTTTACCTGAACCATCTCTATTACTGATACTATCCGGCATATATTCCCAGCCCATTGAGCCGGAGTCATCAATAATAAACATTACGTTTGGCGGCACAGTACCACCGGTTTGTAGGGGTAAAGAGGATAATTCCACTGCAGCATGAGCACTACTGGCAGCAAATAACATGCTCACAGCAAAAACATTACATTTAAATAATTTCATCACTATTATCTCCGCCAAATAGTTTGCATTATTACTGCCGCGCGACCGTCATCATCAGCGGTACGAGCCGTTATTCTAAAAGTAGGTGATAAACACCCCCGCGGCGGAGTAGTAGCACTATTACAATCCGGAAAATCCGGATCTGGCCAGTCACCCATATATTCCACGATATAACTGCCAGCATTCGCCATACCACCGTTGATGGCGCTAGCGTTTTGCCAATTTGGTGCCCCTGGGTCAGCTAACGTCCAGCGATCAACTTGATCTGCAGCCGGAATGGGAAATACAAACCCTAAGGCCGCCGGATCTAACACATTTAAACGTCGTTCCGCTTCTAATAAAGCAGCTTCAACTTGCTGTTGAGTTAGTTGTTTATCATATAAATTGGCCGTCATTTTTTCTTGTAACGTGGTGCGCTGGATGCTACTTAACGCTAATAAAGTAATAGCGACCAATAGCAGTAAACTAATGACTAAGGTTACGCCTTGTTGTTGTTTAAAATTATGTCTGTGCATACTTAACCTACTCGATTTCTAAGCGTGACGATAAAGTTGATATTTTTTGCTTCTGCCATCAGATCCAGTTGTTTTAATACTTCATCATCTAAAGTGAGCGTGACACTAACGGCAACAATATCGCCCCAATCAATCACTACATTCGCAGCGCGAAACTGCCTGGTGGTGGCATCCATATACAGCAACTGTAAATTAGAAACGCCAAATAATATTTCTTCATTAATTTGTTGCGTCCCGACTAATGCGGCGCGATATAACGATTTAACACTACTATCATCTGCGCTAGGTGCCACAAACCACGCCACTGACTCAAAGCGCATTATCATGGCTGTACTTGGGAAAGTTCGGACCGGTGCCGTTGCACAGTTAAATGGAACAAGAAAACCTAGGTTTTCAGTGCAGTTAAGTGGCGCAGCGGGCGCTTTATATGTAAGAGTACTTGCACCAGCATTCACTGCTGACACTTGAAAAATACTGGTTAAAACATCATCACATACTATGGCAATATCTAATGGATTAAGAGTTGGTGCCGCCGTTAAAGTAAATTCTGCATTGCCAGTATCATGGCTATTAACACTGCTACTTGCACCTGAAGCGTACATTAATCGAATAGCTTCAGTACCTACCGTAGGGGTGACAGTATTTATAGCAGCAACAGGAGAAGATAACCCGCGGATACCTTCATTCCAATCAGCCCAGGGTTGTGCTGAGTTTAATACATTCACTACTCGTACCGGGTTACCACAGCCACTAAAGCCGGCACTGCGAATATCTTTAGACATTAATTGAAATGCAATTCGAGCGGTATTTTGCACTTCAGATAACGAACTATTCACTCGACTGGTGGTTTGGTTAGCCATAAACACACCTAAGACACCGCCTAGAATTAATAAGCCAAGCACCATCGCGATCATTAATTCGGTTAAAGAAAACCCTGCCGTTCTTACTGTTGAAACTGCTGTTATATTCTTCATGGCAAAACCTGCATTACAATAGAGTTTCCTGAATTTAAACGGTCATCTGACCAAGTAATTGTTACCGTATAACTATCATCACCTTCATCCCATGCCACTACAGGACAAGTTTCAGCTGTTGTAACCGCTTTCACGCTATCTACCCAACTGTCAGTCAATAAAGCAGTACTGCCTGTACAATCGGTAAGTGAATACCCACCCGTACGAGCTATATTTGGATTTGAACGCATTAATTCGACTAAATTTTCCGTAAGGATCATTGACATAGTGCGCTCGTATGAGCTGTTAGTATTCTTTATACTGGTAGTTTGCAGGCCAGCAACACCTAATAAACCCACCCCTAATACCAGCACCGAGACGAGGACTTCTATTAACGTCACGCCTTGTTGTGAATTTATAGGCGATTTTAAATTATGCTTCATCTTAATTACCTATTAACTTGGGTTAGCCGGTGCGTTACAACTTGCACTTGCACCTTGGGTTATACGAGCCCGACCACCTGAACGTAACTCTACATCACGCACATTATTATCAATTGAAGGGATACAAATGCGTAAAACCGCGTTTAAGGCACCATTAGTGCTGGTTCTTGCTAAGCCTTGCGGTGTAAAACGGATAATATCTGAGGCTCCAGAAACAGCAGGACTGGCTAACGCTTTAATCCGGCCAGTATTAATTTGACCGCTAGCTATAACAGTACCGCCACCTTCGCGCATCACTAACCAACCTTGCCAACCTGCAACCGGCGCATCAGAACAAGTAGCTGCATCACTACTATGGCAAAGTACCACTACCTGATTTTGTTTAATCGCTTCGGTTCTGGCTAAGATAAAAGCGGCAATAATCTCGTTAGCTTGCCCTGTTAAACGATTACCATTGATTAAACCGGTAAAACTAGGTACCGCAACAGTCAGGGTAATTGCTACAACCGCCACCGTCACCATTAATTCAATTAACGTAAAGCCATTGGCTTTTTTATAATGTTTGTTTGTAAACACCTTGGCTGCCTTCCATTTTGCAATACATTGCAATAAATAGGTTTCTGTTATTATTACAAATAATCTATTAACCATATACAAGCAAGCCACATAGTGATGAGCGGTTTAATTAACCGATAAGCGGTAGATGTATGATTTTAAGGGGTAAGTTGCAGGGATTGTTTTATGTTAGATAAGGCGCGTCTAGATACGTCTAGCTTTTCGTCTAGGCCTTGTAACTTAATATACGTTCGGCCGTCGCTTGCGGTATGTAAGCTATGAAAGTAGTGACTATTGATCAATATTTTACGATGACTACGTAAAAAATGTTGCGGCAGTATTTGCTGAAGTTGATTTAAACTTTGATCTATTAACGCTGTAGTATCTGCGGTAATAACCCGGACATATTTATCATCGGCCATACAATATAAAATATCAGTAATACATACCTGCTTAGTCACGCCAGCGATGGTGTAATTGAGTTTTTCCGTTTGCGCAGCTGAAGCTGCGGGCTTAACTTGCTGCTGAGCTACTAACTGGCTTTGCACTCGCTGCAGCGCTTCAAATAAACGCTCTGCGGCGACCGGTTTTAAAATATAATCTAACGGAGCTGCCCGATAAGCTTCTAGGGCATGTTCGGCATGGGCGGTAACAAAAATAACTGCGGGCACTGGGTTCAGGCTCTCTAGCTGACACGCTAAACTAATGCCATCCATATCCGGCATTTCAATATCAAGTAACATCACATCTGGGGCATGCTGCTGAGCTAACTGTAGTGCTTGTTTAGCATTTTCGGCTTCGGCTACACAATGAAAACCCGGTTGCTGCAGTAATAAACGTTTTATTCTGGCCCGCGCTAAAGGCTCATCGTCCACTATCAACACTCGCATTAGCTTCTCCGTGTTCACCACTGTTACTCCTTACTGCTACCCTGTTTTACCAATTTTACGCTCTAGGCAAGACTAACTTAACCCTAAACACATTATCAGTAACACTGTAAGTTAAGCTAGCATGTTGACCATAATGCAGTTTTAAGCGCTGGCGAATGTTTTCCATCGCGATACCATTTTTCGGTCTATTCGCACTTAACTGCTGAAATGGATTGGTAATAACAAAGCTAACAGCTGTTCGTGATTCAAGCAATTGGATCCGTAACAGTGCGTTATCTTGGCAACTTTCGATACCATGACGCACGGCATTTTCTAATAACGGCTGAATAGTTAATACCGGAATATTGATGTCAGGTATGGTTTCGGGTAGCTGCCAATCCACTTGCATTCGGCTGCCTAAGCGCCATTGCTCTAGCGATAAATACTGTTTAGCTAATTGTAACTCTTGCGCTAACGGCAGTGCTTCACCGACATGTAATGCGGCGCGAAATAATGCCGCTAAATCAAGTAAGGCTTTTTCGGCTGAGTTAGCATCAATTTGGGTTAATTCTGCCACGGTATTAAGGCTGTTAAATAAGAAGTGCGGCTGAATTCTGGCTTGTAAAGCACTGAGTTCAGCCCGATTTTGGGCGGCAAGTTGCTCGCTATGCTCGCCGTGCATAATAAAAAACTGAATAGCAATCATGCTAATAATAAAAGCAATCATACTATTTGCCAGTAAAAACCCGGCTAGGCTTTGGCTTAATGGCCAGTTTTGCGCGTGCAGCCAATGATAAGCTAAACTGCTTATGGCCACCGTTATTATGATAAAGATAAATGTACAACAACCTAGAATAGTCATTGCCGGCAGTTTATTTAATTGTGGCCGTAACCAGCATAAACAGCCGGTACTAAGCAGTACCACCCAATGGACAAATAAACTGATTAATCCTAGTCGATACCAAGCATCGGTATTAATGCCTGGCGCAAATGACAGTACTACTGCGACGGCTTGCGACAGTACGATAGCGCGTAATAAAAACCGACCTCGGCATAAATAAGGCAGCTTTAAAGCCGGTAACGCGCTAGGCATAATTAATAACGTAGTTCGGCTGGTATAGCAAACACCACATTTTCTTCACGACCAGGATTTTCCGTTACCGTCACGCCCCCCCATTGTTGTAACTGAGTGACCACTTGCTGCACTAATACTTCAGGTGCCGATGCGCCAGCCGTTACACCCACTGCTTTAACATTCTCTAACCAGCTTTGCTGAATATCAGCTGCGGTATCAATTAAATACGCCACGCAGCCCATCTTATCGGCTAATTCACGTAGTCGATTTGAGTTGCTACTGTTTTTAGCGCCGACCACTAATAATAAATCAGCTTTATTGGCTAAATCACGCACCGCATCTTGCCGATTTTGAGTGGCATAGCAGATATCATCTTTGCGTGGCCCTTCAATTTCCGGAAAACGACTGCGTAAGGCTTCTATCACATCGGCAGTATCGTCAACCGATAATGTAGTTTGGCTGCTATAACATAAGGCAGCGGCATTTTTCACATTTAACTTAGCAACATCTTCTACCGATTCAACTAAATAAATGCCACCTTGCGGATTACTGTACTGGCCCATAGTACCTTCAACTTCAGGGTGTCCGGCATGACCAATCAAAATACACTCTACACCTTTGCGACTAGCACGCGTCACTTCCATATGTACTTTAGTTACTAGCGGACAAGTGGCGTCAAATACTTTTAGTCCACGCTGCTTGGCGTTAGCCCGTACCGCTTGCGATACACCATGGGCACTAAAGATAACAATATTATCATCTGGCACTTCATCTAATTCATCTACGAACACCGCACCGCGCTTACGTAGGCCGTCTACCACAAACTTATTATGTACTACTTCGTGGCGCACATAAATTGGCGGTTCAAATAGCTCTAAGGCTCGTTCAACAATGCTAATGGCACGGTCGACACCGGCACAAAAGCCACGCGGGTTGGCTAATAAAATATCCATAGACTTAAAGTACCTGCATTATTTCTACGCTAAAGGTTAACGTTTGCCCTGCTAGCGGATGGTTAAAATCAACCGTCACCGATTCACCGGCGACCTCACGGATTAAACCTGGTAATTCAGAGCCATCTGGCATAGAAAAACCAATAATCGCCCCTACTTTAGCCTCAGTATCGGCAGAAAAGCGGCTACGATCAACAAAATAAATATTATCTGGATTAGGCATACCGTAGGCATCTTCAGGCGCTAGGGTAAACGTTTTTATCGCCGGCTTTTAATCCGGTTAGTTCAGCTTCAAACGCCGCTGAAATACTAGCATCGCCCATTTGCAACTTAGCCGGTTTATTATGCACGCGGGTACTATCCGCTGCGCTACCATCTGCCAGTTTAATATCAAAGTGAAAAATAAGCGCACTGTTAGCGCCTATAGTTGCTTCTGTATTGCTAGTAGCTTCTGCCATGGCGCTAGTATCCGTCACCTTTGTTACATTAGAAACATCAGACATGCTTAGCCTCAGTTTTATGGGTAAAACTATCCCAGATTAATAACACTGCACCAATGCAAATAGCAGAGTCTGCAACGTTGAATGCAGGATAATGCCAGTTTTTATAAAATAGATGAAAAAAATCAATAACATAGCCATACACGCTACGATCAATCAAATTCCCTATCGCGCCAGCTAACACTAAGCTTAAAGCTAAGCTTAACTTAACCTGCTGTCGTGGTAACTTGGCTAACCACACTGCGATAACAATACTCACAACCACTGCAATTAGGGTAAAAAACCAACGTTGCCAGCCGCCGGCGTCACTTAAAAAAGAAAACGCCGCGCCATAGTTACGGACATAGGTAAAATTAAAAAACGGTAAAACGCTAATGGAGTCAAACAACTGCATATTTTGAATCACAATTTGTTTAGTCACCTGATCGGCGACTAATAGCAGCAACATTAACCACCAAAAACGCCAACCGGTTTGGCTAAATAACTTCATTATGCAAACTCTCGCTGTTCGCCTTCACCGTCTATGTTACTAACACACCGTAAGCATAAGCCTTCATGCGCTGGATTCGCACCAACATCATGGCGGTGGTGCCAGCAACGCTCGCATTTTGTTGCGGTAGACGCATTAACCAATACGCTTAAGCCAGCAATATCTGTCGCTATCGCCTCGGCAGGTGCTGCATCAGTGCTAACGGTAGCGGTAGAGGTAATTAGCACAAAACGTAATTCATTGGCTAACAAGGCTAAATCTGCAGCTAATTTATCATTAGCGTACAAGGTCACTTCAGCTTGCAAAGAGGCGCCAATTTTGTCGTCACGACGTGCCGCTTCTAATACTTTATTCACGGCATCACGCAGTTGTAATAGCTGCTGCCAATAGTCATTAGAAAACTTGCCACCGCTAATGCCTGCAAAACCTGAATACCAAACATCAGTAAACACAAACTCTTCTTGCTGGCCTGGTAACTCTTGCCAAATTTCTTGAGCAGTAAAGCTCATAATTGGCGCCATCCAGCGTACCATCGCTTGGGCGATATGATACAGCGCAGTTTGACAAGAACGCCGGGCAATACCATCAGCATGAGCCGTGTATTGGCGATCTTTAATCACATCTAAATAGAAGCTACCTAATTCAACAGTACAGAAATTCATGATTTTGGCGCTAACCTGATGGAATTGGTAGTTATCGTAAGCATCGACAATTTCTTGCTGTAACTGTGCAGCGCGATTAACCACCCACAGATCCAGTTGCACCATGTCTTCAAAAGCGACCATATCATTTTCAGGATTAAAACCCGATAAGTTAGCCAGTAAAAAACGCGCGGTATTACGAATACGACGATAAGTATCTGCTGCCCGATTTAAAATCTCATCTGACACCGTCATTTCTGAGGTGTAATCGGCGGTTGCCACCCATAAGCGTAAAATATCAGCGCCAAGCTTGTTCATCACGTCTTGTGGTGCAACAACATTGCCTAACGACTTAGACATTTTACGACCACTACCATCTACGGTAAAACCATGGGTTAATACTTGTTTGTAAGGTGCATGTTGATTAATGGCTACGCCAGTCATTAACGACGACATAAACCAACCACGATGCTGATCCGAACCTTCTAAATATAAATCGGCTTGGCTAGTACCATTATACTCAGGCCGCTTGCTCACCACACAGGCATGCGTGACACCCGAATCAAACCACACATCTAGGGTATCTTTAACTTTAACAAATTGCTCAGCGTCATCACCAATTAAGGTTTCAGCTTCTAAATCAAACCAAGCTTGAATACCTTCTTTTTCAACTAACTGTGCAACCTGCTCCATTAATTCAGCAGTGTTAGGATGCAAGGCGCCGGTATCTTTATCTATAAATAAGGCTATTGGCACGCCCCAAGTACGCTGGCGTGAAATACACCAGTCTGGACGACCTGCAACCATTTTTTCAATCCGTTGCTGACCCCACTCTGGGATCCAACGGGTTTGTTCAATTTGTTGTAATGATGCTTGGCGTAAGCCTTGTTGCTCCATGCTGATAAACCATTGCGGTGTTGCACGGAAAATAATCGGCGTTTTATGACGCCAGCAATGCGGATAACTATGGGTATAGGCTTTGTGTAATAACAAAGCACCAGCATCACGTAAGGCATCAACTACACTGTCGTTAGCTTTAAATACATGCTGGCCTGCAAATAATGGCGTATCCGGTAAATACACCCCATTCGCACCCACTGGATTAGCGATTTCTAGGTTATAGTGTTTACCAACAATAAAGTCTTCTTGACCATGACCTGGTGCTGTATGCACACAACCGGTACCTGAATCTGTTGTAACGTGATCGCCTAATACTACCGGTACTGAGAAATCATATAACGGATGCTGTAAAGGCATTAACTCTAGGCTTTCACCTTTAGCAAAACCTAAAGCATGATAATGTTCAATACCCGCTCGAGCCATCACATCTGTGACTAAATCGGTTGCTATGATTAAACGCTCGGCGCCATTCGGGCCTTGCTCAACTTGCACTAAGCTATAGTCTAACTCGGCATTCACAGCGACTGCCCGGTTAGCCGGAATGGTCCAAGGTGTGGTGGTCCAAATAACCACAGACACCTTGCCACTGCCTTTATGACCTTCTGGATGATCAAAACGATCAACGTCGGCTTCATTAGTTACTGCAAAGCGAACATCTATGGCGGGTGATACTTTATCTTGATATTCAACTTCGGCTTCAGCTAGCGCTGAAGCACAGTCGGTACACCAATGCACCGGCTTAAAGCCTTGCTGTAAATGACCGTTATCGACAATTTTGGCTAATGAACGAATGATATTAGCTTCAAAATCAAAATCCATGGTGCGGTATGGGTTATCCCAATCAGCAAACACACCTAAACGTATAAAATCGGTACGCTGGGCATCGATTTGGGTGGCAGCAAATTCACGACATTTCTGTCTAAATTCAGCCGCAGTCAATTTTACGCCCGGTTTACCGTACTTTTTTTCTACCACTAATTCGATAGGCAAACCGTGACAGTCCCAACCAGGAATTAACGGGGCGTCAAAATCAGATAACGTTTTGGCTTTAACAATAATATCTTTAAGGATTTTATTTACCGCATGGCCAATATGAATATTGCCGTTTGCATAAGGAGGGCCGTCATGCAAAATAAAGCTTTTTTTACCTTTTTTAGCTGCCCGAATTTTGCCGTATAAATCGGCTTCGGTCCATTTAGCTAACATTTGTGGCTCACGCTGGGCCAAATTCGCCCGCATCGCAAAGGCAGTTTGTGGCAAATTCAAGGTATGCTTGTAATCACTCATCCGTTATGTTCCGTTATGTCAGTGTTAGCGTCTGATTGGGTTACATCAGCCTCGCTATTAAAAATCTGTTTAGCCGCAACGACATCCGTTGCGATCTGTTGTTGCAATGCCATTAAATCTGCAAAGCGTTGCTCGTCTCTAATCTTTTTTACCAGCTGCACTTCTATTTGGCTGCCATATAAGTCGGCTTTAAAATCAAATAAGTGCGCTTCTAACTGCTGTCGTTTACCTTGTACAGTGGGTCTGTTACCAATATTAGCGACACCGTCAAACCAGCCATACATGGTTTTAGCGCGAATAGCATACACACCTGCAACCGGCAGCTTGCGTCGATATAAAAACACGTTTGCCGTAGGAAAGCCTAGGTCGCGACCTAGTTTTCTACCATGGCGCACTCGGCCTGTTAACGAAAAAGGCCGGCCTAACATATCCGCCGCTAAACTTAGCTTATCTTGCTGCAAAGCTTGACGAATTAACGTGCTACTAATACGTTGCTCGCCCATTACTAAACTAGAAGTATTGGTTAAACCAAACTTGTATTTTTCAGCCGCTTTTTTCAGCATAGCAAAATTGCCGCAACGATTTTGACCAAAACAAAAATCATCACCGACAATTAAATGCGCCACACCCAACTGCTTTAATAGCAATTGCTGAATAAATAGCTCTGGCTGCTGAGCCGCAAAGGCAGCATTAAAATTAACGCAAATTAAACGATCTATACCTAACGCAGCTAAAGCCGTATATTTTTCACGAAACCGTGACAATCTTGCTGGGGCAGCTTCGGCAGCAAATAACTCTAACGGTTGTGGCTCAAATAGCATGACACAAGCCGGCAGTTGCTGTTGCCGCGCTATCGCGATTAGCTTTGCCAATACCGCCTGATGGCCTAAATGAACACCATCAAAATTACCGATCGTCAATACACAGCCGTGATGTTCAGCTTTAATATTATGTAAGCCGCGAATTAACTCCATGCTTGCTGATTCTACCTGCTGTTTATAAACCGCGCATTATAACCGCTAACTCAGTTGCTTTCAGCAATAGAATTCGCCTTGAAGTGGCTTAATCTGATACCAAACAATAATAACAGCACAAAATAGACCAAAACGGCTGCTATACATAGCCCTGATAAGTACATAGCTTGCTGACTAAAGCTTAATAATAGCCAAGCCGAAAAGCTGGGCGTTTGCCAATATAATAGTGCAGCCATCAATATAGTGGCTAGCACTAGCTTGGCTAAAAACAACCAAGTTGCTTTAGTTAATTGGTATACCTGAGCTAATTTTAAACCACGATAGAGTAAAAATGCATTTAAACTAGCCGACATCGAAGTCGCCAACGCTAAACCAACATAACTTAAAAACGGTGCCAGCATTAAGTTAAATACCATATTGGCGACCATGGCGATGATACCAATACGCACTGGGGTTTTAATATCTTGCCGTGCATAAAAGCCTGGGGCTAATACTTTAATCAGCATATAACTAAATAAACCTAAGCTATAAGCCACTAAACTATGTGACACCATTAATACATCGTGCTGGCTAAACTCACCGCGCATAAACAGCAAGGAAATAATGGGTTTACCTAACACCATTAACCCTGCCATCGCTGGAATGCCAAATAAAGCCACAAAACGCAGCGACCAATCTAAGGTTTGACTAAAGCGTACTTTATTTTCACCAGCATGATGCCGCGATAAATTAGGTAAAATGACCGTGGCGATAGCAATGCCAAATAACCCCAACGGAAACTCTATTAACCGATCGGAATAATATAACCAGCTGACGGCGCCCGTTAATAAGAATGAAGCAATGACGGTATCAAGTAATAAGTTAATTTGACTTACTGATACACCAAATAATGCTGGTAACATCAATTTTCTAATTTTAACCACATGTTCATCGTGCCAGCCCCACTTAGGCATAACCAGAAATCCAGCCTTGGCTAAAAAGGGTAATTGGAACAGCAGTTGTATTACTCCGCCGATAAATACGCCCCAAGCAAGGGCCAAAGCGGGTACTTCTAAAGTAGGTGCCAGCCAAATTGCACAAGCAATAATAGCGATATTTAAAAATACTGGGGTAAACGCTGCGACAGCAAAACGGTTATAGGTGTTTAAAATCGCCCCAGATAACGCCACTAAACTAACAAACCATAAATAAGGAAAGGTTATTTTTAGCATAACACTGGCTAATTCAAATTTATGCTGCTCTGGGCCGTCATTTAACCATTCGATAAACCAGCCCATGCCAAACAACATAGCTACAATAGGTGAAGCAATAACACCTATAAGCGTTACGATAGTCACGACAGCGCCTAAACTGCCAGTCACTTTGGCGATTAATAATCGCACCGCATCATCACCATGTTTGGCTTTAACTTCTGCTAAAACCGGTACGAAAGCTTGAGAAAAAGCGCCTTCGGCAAATAAGCGCCGTAAAAAATTTGGAATACGATTGGCGAAGAAGAATACGTCAGCTGCAGCTCCGGCACCAATAAAATTAGCCACCACCACATCACGGATTAAGCCTAACACCCTAGAAATCAGGGTCATAGCGCTAACAATTAGGCCTGATTTTAATAACTTATCTGACACGAAATCACTCCTCGGAAAATACCAGTGCTATTCTGCCTGTTTATAGAATACAATTACCAGTAGCTAGATAGATTAATTCTAGGTATTTATCGTAAATTCATTTGACAACGGGCCATTAAATAGGCATATTATGCGGCCTTTAAAGGGTCCGGTTTTTAGTTTTTAGGAGTGTCACCTTGGCTAACATAAAGTCTGCTAAGAAGCGCGCAATTCAATCAGAGAGACGTCGTCAGCAAAACGCTAGTCAACGCTCTATGATGCGTACTTTCATCAAGAAAACCTACGCAGCGGTAGTTACTGCTGACGTAACAGCTTCAACTGAAGCATTAAACAAAATGATGCCTATTTTGGATCGCATGGCCGCTAAAGGTCTGATTCACAAAAATAAAGCAGCTCGTCATAAATCTCGTTTAAATGCACATGTAAAAGCATTAAGCGCGGCTTAAGACAAAGCAAAATAAAAAACACCGGCATTAGCCGGTTTTTTTTGTGCTAAATTTCTGGCTTGTCTGTGCAATATAATTGATACAGCAAACCTATTAAGGCTTTTGCTTCCTCGCTATTAATACTGTAATAGACTGTTTGCGCAACTTTTCGCGTTTTCACTAATTTATGCCGACGTAATAAGGCTAAATGTTGCGATAACGCAGATTGACTTAATTCTAGCTTCTGGTTCATTTCACCCACTGATAATTCACCGGGAAGTAAATGACACATAATTAATAAGCGACGCTCATTTGATACTGCCTTGAGCAACTTCACCGCTTTGGCTGAGTTATCTAGCATATCGGCTAACTTCATGGTACCGAAACCCCTTACACACTTTACTTGCGCTAAGCATATTCGTTTTCAGCGCTAAACTAAACATGTTAGCAATAAACAACCGATAATTGATCAGCCGTGTAGCTTAAATTTATCTGGTTTACACTAACAATGGCTGGACTAATTTACTGATACGATGGGCTGAAATGGGTTTAATAACAAAAGCACTAGCGCCATATTCTAACGCTTGCTTTAAATTATCCACCGTTGAATAGGCTGAAATAATAAATACTTTTGTTTGCTGTTGGCTTAATTTAAATTGCTTTAACAACAACTGACCGTTGATATCTGGCAATTGTAAATCAAGAAATACCAACTCAGGCTTATACTGGTTAAATAGCGCCCCAGCACTAAGGCCGTCTTTAGCTTCTAGAACATCAACAATACCAAGCTGAAATAAAATTTGCCTTAAATGCTGCCGTACGCTTTCAATATCATCAATAATTAAGGCTCGTATTACGGGCACACCCTGTTGCATCCTGCTGCTCCATGTCAATTCCTTTGACTCAGTATAAATTTACACTATTCATACTGTAGACCGCTACTAAAAATGCTAAAGTCTGCGTCATCACTTACCTAAGGATAATACTAAAACATGAAAATTTGGTTAACAATGCTAATTGCGACAGTTAGTGTCAACTTGGCGGCTAATGAGCTAAAACTCGATAATTCATTAGCTTATAAACTTACCGAGTCGTTGACTGTCGAAGTAGGTGCACGTATTGCCGGCAGCGCTGCAGACGAGCGAGCCGTGGTTTGGGCAGAGAAAAACTTTGCAGCGCTAGGATACGATAAAGTATGGCGTGAAGCTTTTGATATGCCATATTGGCAGCGTGGCGCAGCATCATTAACCGTGAATGCCCCTTTTCATCAGTCTTTAGTAGTAACCGCATTAGGCGGCTCAATTGCGACTCCAGCTTTGGGTATTGATAGCAACGTAGTGATGTTTGACAGTTTAGAGCAACTAAAAAATGCCGACACACCTAGAGTAAAAGGTAAAATTGTCTTTATTAACCATAGTATGGCAAAAGATAAAGAAGGTGAATTTTATGGCCAAGTGGTGGGCGCGCGCGCGCAAGGCGCAGTAGAAGCAGCAAAACTCGGTGCTAAAGCCATTATTATTCGCTCTGTTGGTACTAGTTTAAATCGCTTTGCTCATACTGGCGTAATGCGATATAGCGATAATGTAGCGCGTATTCCTGCCGCAGCTATCTCTGTACCAGATGCGATTCAATTAGAAAAAATGTTAGCGCTACAACCTAATTTAACCCTACAGCTAACAATGCAGAATAAATTACCCGGTATCGTAAAAAGCCATAACGTTATTGCCGAGATTACCGGAAGCAAACGACCTGATGAAATTGTGTTGATTAGTGCTCACTTAGATTCTTGGGATCAAGGCACGGGTGCATTAGATGATGGCGCAGGTGTAGGCTTAGTGATGGCAGTGGGCGCATTAATCAAACAACAAGGCCAACCAGAGCGTACTATTCGCGTAGTGCTATTTGGTAATGAAGAAGGCGGATTATTAGGCGCTAAAGCCTACGCAGCCAAACATGCCGCTAATATGGATAAGCATGTGTTTGCGTCAGAGTCAGATTTTGGTGCCGACCGAGTTTGGCGTTTAGACAGTGGTGTCGGTGAAAAATCGCTAGCATTTATTGCCGAGTTACAACAGAAACTGGCGCATTTAGATATTAGCTTAGGTAATAATAATGCTTCTGGCGGTCCTGATGTCTCGGTAATTAAAGCACTAGGTGTGCCGGTAGTAACCTTATTACAAGATGGTACCGATTACTTTGATTATCATCACACTGCTAACGACACCTTTGATAAAGTAAATGCCGAAGCTTTAGCGCAAAACTTAGCCGCTTGGTTAATCACCACTAAAGCCGTAGCGAATAGCCAAGTAGACTTACGACAATAATCGGTACCTACCTTTATCAAGGTGTAACGGTATCTATCAACGTGTACTGTCATCGTCATTACACTTATACGTGACACAGTGACATGGTAGACAGTTAACGCAGCGCCTGACGTGGAAATTTCACATCAGGCCGCTGATGTTTACGATATAAAACGCGAAATAAATACAGTAATAAAAATACACTCAGTAATATTGCTGCCGATGGATACAAGTACAGATTGTCAGCAATAGAGAAAATACATACCGCACTAACGGCATATACAAAAGGTAATAGTTCATATAACCAAAATGGTAATGGGCCTAAACTTTTATTTCTGACACCATCAGAACGGCGATTATGCGATCGTAACACCCAAATAGTTGCCCCTCGCGCCATCAATAACAACGCTAAACTGACACCTAGCCAAGAATTAGCCACTATAGGCAATTGGAGTATGCTTGCACCTGCAATAAAATAAATATATGGCATAACTTCGTAAAGTCTTAACGGAACCATAGTGTGCCTCCTGCACAGCAACATCACTTTTTTAGTATAGTTGCTTAATTTATATTTGCTGCTTTCAGTGGCTAAATAAGCAACAAAGCTTTCTATAAAGTCTCTATATAATTTCTATAAAATCTTTATATAAGCAAAACAAACCTCTGTTACAGCTTGCCTAGTGTTGATTACTTTATCTAATGCGAAACTAGCAAAATTACTCAGTTGAGCAATTTTTGATCTGGCAGCATAATGCACACAATTCAACCACCCCCTTAATATTGGCAGTACCGATATGGAAAATTTATTTTTTGATATTATCAGCTGGATTGGCTTGGTTATCTGTATCGGAGCGTTTTTTATTAAAGATGTGTTCCGCTTACGTCTTGCTACCCTTATTGGTTGTAGCATGCTATTTGTTTATTATAGCCATATCGATATTTTGCAAGGTGTGATTTCAAACTTATTAGTATTGTTAATTAATGCTTATTATATTTTTCACTTTATAAAAGCGAAAAGATCAGAGAAAGCGCTGCAACAAACCACGTTAGCAAACCATCCTGCGACAGTGCTACCCGAGTAAAGTACTAGCCTAGTAAAGTACTAGGCCGAATTAGTACTGCCCGAATTACGTGCTGGCCGAGTATAGCTCGAGTACAAATAAAACAGCCCCCAATAGTATTACATACTCTTGGGGGCTGTGCTGGTCAATCCGTTCGACCTATAGATTCCTGCAGCTTAAAATATTACTTATATTATATACAGTAATGCTGCTTCGGCTC
Source organism: Rheinheimera salexigens (assembly GCF_001752395.1). NCBI lineage: Bacteria > Pseudomonadati > Pseudomonadota > Gammaproteobacteria > Chromatiales > Chromatiaceae > Rheinheimera > Rheinheimera salexigens. The sequence continues at coordinate 3,249,280 of NZ_MKEK01000001.1, forward strand.
TGGTCAAAAATGCCGATAACGCCATTAATACTACAACAACAGCGATTGCGGTAAAGCCAAAACCACGACTGGACGCTTTACTCATAACTAACCTCAGTAACGCTTTTTATTATTATTAGTTTAAGATCTGACCCAAGTTAACTTAAGTCGCGTAACAGTCTAGAGAAATTGTAACAATTTAACAATAACTGGGTATTTAACCAGCGCTTTTGCTATGATGCTGTAACGCAGAAAATACAAACTCAGCGGTTAAAAGTTGGTTATCGTTCGGCTCTGGCAGGGTTTCTAACGCTTTCTTGCTGTTAACAATCTTAAAACCGGCTTGTTGATAATTATGTAACGCTGCTGGATGATCTGCACTGCAAGTATGTAACCATACCTTTGTCGCCTGCCAAGAATGGGCTAAATAAATGGCCTGTTGCGCCAGCTTTTTACCTAAGCCTTGGCCAACAAATTGCGGCAATAGACCAAAGAACATAATTTCAACACTGTTATCTTGGTGCTTTACCAGCTCAATATAGCCTGCCGGCGTCCCTTTATTCCATAACAGCCAAGTGCGCACTTGTTGCTGCTCTAGATACGTTAGCCACTGTTGATAGCTCCAACTTAAGCGGCTATACCATCGCCAAGGTCCGCCTACGGTGCGAAACAAAAATTGATTCAATTCTGGACTGGCTATTTCGGCTTCTACTAACTGTACATCGTTGGGCCAAGTTACTGGTTGTACTGTGGGCCCTTGATAATCTAAATACCATGTTGTGACTAAGGTCTGTTGCATATTAATAACCTTGCTTGATATCAATTAAATTTTGCATTGGTAGCCCTTGCTGCTGGCGTTGATAATTTAAGATGGTTTGCTCTATGGCCGCTTCTATATTAGTGACAGCTGAGATATGCGGGGTAATAAAAACAGCTGGATGTTGCCAAAATGGGTGTTCAGCAGGTAACGGTTCTTGGCGAAATACATCTAAGCAGGCTGCTTGTAACTTACCGCTATCTAGGGCACGAATTAATGCATTATCATCGACAATAGCACCGCGAGCGACATTAATAAGAATACTGTTGGTTTTAAAAACAGCAAATACTTCATCATTGAGCAGGCTGTCTGTTTGCTCGGTTAAGGGTAATAAACAAATCACCACATCTGCATCGGTCACTGCTGCAGCCAATTCAGTATCACCACTATAACTAGTAACTTGAGGTAGGCTCTTTGCGCGTCTTGACCAACCACTAACCTTATAACCTAATGCCACAAAATGCTTAGCGGCGGCTGTACCCAACTCACCTAATCCTAGGATACAAATATGGGTTAACTTTCTTGGGCTTTTCGGCTTCCAAATCTGTTGCTGTTGCTGCTGTAAAAACGTATCAAAGCGTAATTGGTAGTGCGCAACAACACCATCTAAATAACTGACCATTGTTTGACTAAGCCTGTCGTCAACAATTCTGGCTATCGGCACAAGCGGGATGCTGCTATCTTGTAAAATAGCATCAACACCGGCACCAAAACACTGAATAGCCTTTAAATTAGGCAGGCTAGATAAGCTACCTAGTGGAGGTTTCCACACTAAAGCGAACTCGATGTTTTGCGCTTGACTAATATTAGGCCAAATTTCAACTTCAGTTTGCGGAAGTTTCTGCTGTAAACGCTGCTGCAGCTCGGTAAGGTCTCGATCGGGGATAATTAATGCTATGCTCATTAGGTTACCAATAGTTTTTTGAATACTGCTAGTGAATGTAAAGATTAGGTAAAGTTCAGTTTCAATTCAGCCGCTAAAGCTTATAACTTCACTTAATTGAACAAAATATCGCCAGTAGGAATTCACTTACTGATCTGCGATAGCTAAGAGGAAGCTAATATGAAACGCTTACTGATGCAATTAAGTTATGCAATGACAGTTTGCTTAATATTTATGCTCAGCCCTGTCACTGCTTCAGCAGCAGATAATACCATTTCTGAAGCTGAACTGGATCAAATGTTGGCGCCAATTGCACTTTATCCAGACACTGTACTAACCCATATATTAATAGCTTCTACTTATCCTTTAGAAGTTGTACAAGCCGATCGTTGGCTTAATCGACATAAAAAGCTAAGTGGCCAACAAGCCGTGGATGCCGTTGAAGATGAGAACTGGGATCCCAGTGTAAAAGCCTTAGTGGCTTTTCCGCAGATACTTACTCGATTAAGTGATGACTTAAGCTGGACAGAGCAACTAGGTGAAGCATTTCTACAAGATGAAACCGAAGTGCTATCTCGGGTGCAGTTATTGCGGCAAAAAGCGTATAAACAAGGTAGCTTAAACGATACTCAGCATGTTGTTGTCGAACGTGACCGCGACATCATTATTATTGAGCCGGCCCGTAAAGAAGTTATTTATGTGCCCGTTTATGATACCCGTGTTGTGTATGGTAACTGGTGGTGGCCTGCCTACCCTCCAGTTTATTGGCACAATGTAGGTGGACATTATACTAATAACGCCATTTCTTGGGGTGTCAGTGTTAATGTAAACCCTTGGTTCTACTTTGGTGTATTTGATTGGCAGCAACGCCATATCATCGTTAATCATAACTATTATTACTCACCACCTCGCTACTATCCAAGACGTCGAGTGCATTTTACCAATAGCAATCGCTGGTATCATGACAGCTACCATCGTCGGGGCGTACATTACCGTCACCCACGGTTAAATAAGCAATACAACGGTGGTTATGGCCCTAAACAGTACACCAAAGAATATAAAGGTCAGCCAAATAGAGGTTATCGTCGTGATAACTATAATGGTGACTATAATAAAACACAGGTTACCCGTGAGAACCGTCCGGCATATCAGCGTCGTAGTGCAGATCAAGTCACAATATCTAATCAGCCTAAGCGCAACGTAACTAATAGTACTAACTTGCGGCAGGATAGAGTACAGAATGACCGAATAAATAATCGTCGTGATCACGCCACGACAACTCGTGAACTGCGCTCGGATCAACGCACACAAGGTCCAGTTGTAGATAGAACGCAGCCAGTAGAACGTGTGCAGCGCCGTAGTCAGCAACATGAAGATACTCGGGTTAAACTGATGCAAGAACGCCCAGCTAGTGCAGTGATGCCCAATTCGCAGCGAGTTATGACTCAACAGCAAAGCCAGCATCGCACGCAAGAGCGCAGCCAACAGCGCCAAGCGGTTAATACCCCGCAAGCACGTGAGCAACAGCGGTCAAATCACAGTGCAGTGCGCCAACAAGCTAGTCAACAAAGAGCTGTACAACAGTCAAGACCGGTGCAACAAACGAGGCCGGCACAACAGACTAGAGCGGCGGCCACAGTACGTGAATCACGTCCGCAAGCGCAGCGTCAAACGGTGACCTCACGTCGCCAAGACCAACGCAGTATTGATTAGTCGCTGCATAAATATTGCTCTATAAGACTAAAGGCAACTGCACAGCAGTTGCCTTTTTGTTTAGAGTAAGCTCAGATAGATAAAACGGGCAATCTCTAAGGAATTGGTAATGACCGGTCAAAATAAGCTTAATTGGCAGCAGCTATTGAAATCAGGCGATCGCATCTTTTTAGGTTCACATGCCGCCGCGCCAACCGCATTAGTTAATGATCTTATCAATAATGCCAAGCAGCTAAACGATATTGAAATAGTCCAGGTCGCTATATTAGGTGACAATAATTGGGCCGAGCCGCAACATCAGCAGTTGTTTAAAGTAAATGCTTTTTATATTAGCGGTTATAAAGTTCGCCAAGCCGTAGCCGAAGGTCGAGCTGATTATACTCCCTGCTTTATGTCGGGCATTCCCGCCTTATTTAGTGATGGTATTTTACCTTTAGATGCAGCGCTTATTATGGTGAGCCCAGCTGACGAACATGGTTATCATTCCTTAGGCGTCTCAGTTGACGTCGTGTCCGGAGCCGTCAAAGCAGCGAAAAAAGTGATTGCCCAAGTCAATCCCGCCATGCCCGTTACCTATGGCCAAGCTTTTATCCATCGTGACCAAATAGATGCGTTTTATTATGCCGAACAAGCTTTACCTGAAGTTATCCCGCCGCCATTAGACGCCGTAACAGAACGTATTGGTCAATATGTATCTTTATTAGTCGAAGACGGTGCCACCATTCAAGTTGGAGTAGGTAAAATCAGTGATGCAGTTTTACGCTATTTAAGTAACCATAAAGATTTAGGCGTACATAGCGAGCTTATCACTGATGGCATAATGGATTTGATTAAGAAAGGCGTTATTAACAATCGAAAAAAAACCTTTCATCAAGGTAAAACCGTAACCAGTTTTTGTATCGGCAGCAAAGCGCTATATGACTTTGTGCATGCTAACCCGCACTTTGGTTTTTATCCCAGCGAATATATTAACTCCCCCACCAATATTGCCAGAAACGATAAAATGATTGCCATTAATAGCGCTATTGAAGTCGATTTAACCGGGCAAATTGTTTCTGATTCCATTGGTCGATTATTCTATAGCGGTATTGGTGGCCAAGTTGACTTTAGCCGAGGGGCGTCAATGAGCAATGGTGGTAAACCCATTATTGCCCTGCCCTCTACGGCAAAAAATGGCACCGTATCACGCATAGTACCTGTGATATCTGAAGGAGCTGGTGTCGTAACGTCGCGAGGTCATGTCCATTATGTGGTAACGGAGTTTGGCGTGGCATCATTACGTGGCAAAAGCATTCGGGAGCGCTCTTTAGAGTTAATACGGGTCGCTCATCCTAAATTTCGTGAGCAGTTGCTGGAGCAAGTTCGTGCTCATTATTGGGTGCCACATTTTCAATTGCATACACCGATGGAAGTACCAGAATTAGGCAGTGTTGGCTTTAAAAAATTAGATATTGATGGTGAAGAGTTTGATCTTAGGCCACTTAACCCTTCGGATGAGCGGCGCTTACAAGAGTTTTTTTACTCCCATACCAAAGAAACCTTGCAGTTGCGTTATAGCGCTATCCCTACCCAAATGAGCCGAGAAAAATCCTGCACCTTAGTTGGCGTCGATCAATCCAAAGATCTGGCCTTATGTATTGTGAAGCAAAAAGGCTCAGCGGTACAAATTCAAGCGGTCGGTCGCTACTATTTACTTAATAATAATACCGGTTGTGAAGTGGCTTTTGTTACCCGTGAAAAGCATCAGGGCAAGGGCATGGCCAAATTGTTACTAAGCGAGATGATTAATATTGCCCAGTTGCGCGGTTTAACCAGTATGTCGGCTTTTGTTCGCGCTGAAAATAGAGCCATGCTCAGTGTATTCCAAAAAGCTGGGTTTAGTCGTTTACCCTCTGATGACCCGACCGAAGTAACCTTACAGTTACGCTTGCCCATCCCTAAACAAAAAGAGCTTTAATTATGGCCATTACTGTTTTTAGTCATGCTAGTTGTAGCTTACACGATGCTGGCGAGCATCATCCAGAACGCCCGGCTCGCTTAAGTGCCATTAATGATCAGCTTATTCGCTCGGGCATGGAGTATATTATTCAGCAACGCGATGCCACACCCGCGACTAAACAAGACTTATATCGCGTGCACGATAAACTACATGTCGACACCTTGTTTGAGCTATCACCTAGCGAAGGTTATGCCCGTATTGATCCAGATACACAAATTAATCGCCATAGTATTACGGCTGCCCTGCATGCCGCTGGTGCTGCCATTAATGCTGTAGATACGGTAATGGCAGCAGATAACCAGCAAGCGTTCTGTGCGGTGCGCCCGCCCGGTCATCACGCCACTCGCAGTGCAGCCATGGGCTTTTGTTTGTTTAATAACATTGCCATTGCGGCGGCTTATGCTTTAGAAAAGTATAGTTTGCAGCGCATTGCTATTGTTGATTTTGATGTCCACCATGGCAATGGTACTGAAGATATTTTTCAACATGACGCTAGAGTTTTGCTCTGCTCAACCTATCAAGATCAACTTTACCCTTATGTTGACACGGCTGAATTAGAGACGTTACCAGAGCATATTATAAAAGTGCCCTTGCCTGCAGGTTGTCGATCAGTAGCGTGGCAACAGCAAGTTAGTCAGCATGTGTTACCCGCGCTAGATAAGTTTGCTCCAGAGTTAATTTTTATTGCCGCCGGTTTTGATGGCCATGCTGAAGATGAAATGTCGCAGTTTTTATTAACCGAAGCCGATTTTGCTTGGATCACCACAGAGCTTAAAGCGTTAGCCGATAAACATTGCCAAGGTCGCATTGTTTCAACCTTAGAAGGCGGTTATGCCTTAAGTGCCTTAGGTCGCAGTGTTGTGGCGCATTTAAAAGCCATGTTATAAAAAGTACATGCTATAAAAGTAATTGGTATAAAAAAGCCGCTCCCTATTTCTAAGGAGCGGCTGCTAAGGAGCGGCTTATTTAGCCTAACCAAACCCGCGCATTACGGAACATGCGCATCCATGGGCTGTCTTCTTGCCAACCATCTGGCTGCCAAGAGTTAGCAACGGCACGGAATACACGCTCTGGGTGCGGCATCATAATCGTTGAACGACCATCGGCCGAGGTTAACGCGGTAATACCAGCTGCTGAACCGTTTGGATTAAGAGGGTATTGCTCGGTTACTTGACCATGGTGATCCACAAAGCGCATCGCCACTGTGCCACTCTGATCGGCTTTAGCAAAAGCCGCAGTATTAGCAAACTCAGCATGACCTTCACCGTGTGAAACGGCGATGGGCATGCGTGAACCTTGCATGCCAGCAAAGAACAACGACGGGTTTTTTTGAATTTCAACCAAGCTTACGCGCGCTTCAAAGCGCTCAGATTTATTGCGCACAAAATGCGGCCATAAATCTGCACCAGGGATTAACTCTTTCAGATTAGACATCATCTGACAACCGTTACACACCCCTAATGAAAAGGTGCTATCACGCTCAAAGAACTCGCTAAATTGCTTACGCGCTTGCGGGTTAAACAATATTGATTTAGCCCAACCTTCACCAGCACCTAAAACATCACCGTAAGAGAAGCCACCACAGGCCACTAAGCCATTAAAGTCGCTTAGTTCAGTGCGCCCAGCCAAGATATCACTCATATGAACGTCAATGGCGCTAAAACCAGCACGGTTAAAGGCAGCTGCCATTTCGACATGCGAGTTAACACCTTGCTCACGTAAGATAGCAATTTTAGGCGCAACACCTTTTAAAATATAAGGTGCGGCAACATCTTGGTTTAAGTCATAGCTAAGCTTAACGTTTAAACCCGGATCAGCTTTATCCGCTTTGGCATCGAACTCTTGTTTAGCTGTTTCTGGATTATCACGTAACGCTTGCATCTGGTAGCTAGTTTCAGCCCAAATACAACGTAACCGGGTACGGCTTTCACTATAAATGCTATGCTGCTGACGCTTAATATTTAATACGTCGCTGTCGTTTACCGTACCAATAACATGGCTTAATTCAGCTAAGTTATGTTGCGCTAAGACTTGTTGTACATAAGCTAGCTCAGCATCAGTGACTTGAATAACCGCCCCTAACTCTTCACTAAATAGCACCGCTAAATCATCCGCACCTAAAGCGTCAATATCAACATTAAAACCGGCTTTACCGGCAAACGCCATTTCCGCTAAGGTAACAAATAAACCACCGTCTGAGCGGTCATGATAAGCCAATAGCTTTTGCTCAGTGGTAAGTTGCTGTATGGCATGGAAGAAGTTAATTAATAATTCAGGGCTGTCTAAATCAACTGGTGTTTGACCAAGTTGTTTATACACTTGGGCCAAACACGATGCACCTAAACGGTTTTGCGCTGCGCCTAAATCAATTAATACTAAATGACTGACGCCTTTATCCGTACGTAATTGTGGTGTGACCGTTTTACGTACATCTTCTATACGCGCAAAAGCGGTAATAACTAGCGATAAGGGTGAAGTAACGGTTTTGTTTTCACCATCTTGCTGCCATTGGGTTTTCATCGACATAGAGTCTTTACCCACCGGTATCGTCACTTCAAGTGCCGGACATAACTCTTCACCAATGGCTTTTACTGCGGCATATAAACCGGCATCTTCACCCGGATGCCCTGCAGCGGCCATCCAGTTAGCCGATAACTTAATCCGTTTTAAGCTGCCGATATCAGTTGCGGCAATATTAGTAATCGCTTCAGCTACGGCTAAACGTGCTGATGCCGTAAAATCTAATAATGCTACTGGCGTACGCTCGCCCATTGCCATGGCTTCGCCATGATAAGTGTCGTAACTCGCGGCGGTAACACCACAGTTAGCGACTGGCACTTGCCATGGGCCAACCATTTGATCGCGCGCGACTAAACCGGTCACTGAACGGTCACCAATGGTGATTAAGAATGACTTTTCGGCAATGGTTGGTAAACGCAATAAACGCTCGGCTGCATCACTAATCGTGACACCGCTTAACACTAATGGCTCACCTACTACCTGCGCACTCACTACATCGCGATGCATTTTCGGCGCTTTACCTAATAAAACCTCTAACGGTAAATCAATAGGCGTGGTGCCAAAGTGCTTATCCGTTAAGGTTAAATGTTTCTCGGCAGTGGCTTCTCCGACTACGGCAAAAGGCGCGCGTTCGCGTAAGCAAATTTTTTCAAAGATGGCCATCTTGTCAGCAGGAATAGCCATAACATAGCGTTCTTGCGACTCGTTACACCAAATTTGTAATGGCGACATGCCAGGCTCATCATTCGGCACGTTGCGTAGCTCAAAGTTACCGCCAACACCGCCATCGTTTACTAACTCAGGAAACGCATTAGATAAACCACCGGCACCCACATCGTGAATAAATACGATAGGGTTATCTTTACCCATCTGCCAACAACGGTCGATCACTTCTTGGCAGCGGCGTTCAATTTCTGGGTTTTCACGTTGTACTGACGCAAAGTCTAAATCTTCCGCAGACTCACCCGATGCCATTGATGATGCCGCACTGCCACCCAAGCCGATATTCATCGCTGGGCCGCCTAATACCACTAATTTTGAACCGGGTAATAAATCGCCTTTTTGCACATGATCTTCGCGAATATTACCTAAGCCGCCCGCCAACATAATGGGCTTATGATAGCCACGGACTTCAACGCCGTTATGGCTAAGTACTTGTTCTTCATAAGTACGGAAGTAACCTAAAATATTGGGTCGACCAAACTCGTTGTTAAAAGCGGCGCCACCAAGGGGGCCTTCTAACATAATATCTAACGCAGTAACGATACGATCGGGTTTACCAAAATCAGTTTCCCAAGGTTGTTCAAATCCTGGGATACGTAGGTTAGACACCGAAAAGCCAACTAAACCCGCTTTAGGTTTAGAGCCGATACCGGTTGCGCCTTCATCACGAATTTCACCACCCGAGCCAGTCGCTGCACCAGGGTATGGTGAAATAGCGGTTGGATGGTTATGGGTTTCCACTTTCATTAAAATATGAATAGGTTCGTGATGATATTGATAATGGTGCGTGCCAGGCTGAGCAAAGAAACGCCCCGCCGTGGAGCCTTCCATTACCGCCGCATTATCACTATAGGCCGATAAAACGTAATCAGGTGTTTGCTGAAAAGTGTTTTTAATCATTTTAAACAGCGACTTTGGCTGTTCAACGCCATCTATAGTCCAATCGGCATTAAAGATTTTATGTCGACAGTGCTCAGAGTTAGCTTGGGCAAACATGTATAGTTCAATATCATTGGGATTACGGCCTAGCTTAGTGAAATTTTGATATAAATAATCAATTTCATCATCTGCTAATGCTAAACCCATAGTAATATTAGCGCTAGCTAGCGCTTCTGCGCCACCGTTGATAATATCAACTGAACTCAACTCAGCCGGTTCGGCTTGTTGAAATAACGCTGCGGCCTGTTCAAGTTGGCTAAATACAGTTTCCATCATCCGATCATGTAACAAAGCAGATAATTGTTGTAATTGCGCCTTATCTAAACGGGCATCAGCGCTGATATAATAAGCTATACCGCGTTCTAAACGCTGTACTTGCGGTAAACCGCAGTTATGGGCAATATCTGTTGCTTTAGATGACCATGGCGAAATGGTACCTGGCCGTGGGGTCACTAATACCAACTGATCTTCTGGCTCATGGCTAGCAGTACTTGGGCCATAGGTCAGCAATTTATTAAGTATTTGCTGTTGTTCTGCGCTTAACGGCGCTGAAACAGCTGCAAAATGAAAATATTCAGCATAGATATCGCTGATAGCTAAACCACTTTGAGCAGCTTGCTCAAGTAGCTTTTGGATTTTGAATTCAGACAGTGCTGGTGCACCACGCAGGATCAACATAGGCTTGGTTTCCGTTGGTTGAACGTCGATGGAACCTAAAACAGGCGCATCATTATAATGAAATTTATCGCTAAGTGGTATGAGTAAAAACTGACTGATGCCTAGAAGTTTGTTATAACTGCGCTGAGAATGACGTAATAAGTGAGAATACATGCACAAAAGTAGCTTCTGGTTACTAATTTTAATGATGTTATTTGGCTGCTCGCCACAACAAACATCTAACCAACTCCAGCAGATTTATACTCGAGACAGTATTAAAGTTGGCATTTTGCATGGCCCCACTAGCTATTACGTCGGGGTAGATGGCCCTATTGGTTTTGAATTAGAGCTTAGCCAAGCTTTAGCCGATAAACTCGGCGTTAAGTTAGAGCTTTATCCCAGTTATCAGTTAGATGATTTAATCCAGAAACTAGCCGTAGGTAAAGTAGATTATATTGCCGGCGGTTTAACCTTAACCGAGCAACGCCAAGCCCAGTTTCGTGCCACGCCAGCGTATCGCTGGATAAATGAAGTATTGGTATTTCGGCAAGGTAATACTTGGCCCCGCACCTTAAGTGAATTAACTGCGCCTATCGTCGTGGTTAAAGACAGCAGCCACGCTGAAACATTGCACCAATTACAACAAGAAAACCCTGATTTACAGTGGTTAGAAGAACCGACTTTAGATGCTGACGAAATTTTACAACAAGTTATAGATGGTGACGTTGCTTATACTATTACCGATTCTAATCAGCTGGCCTTAAATCGACGCTTTTATCCTAAACTGAGTTTAGCGCTAACCGTAAAAGATAATCTTCCGGTCAGTTGGTTGCTAGCAGACAGCCCTGATGATTCCTTATTTGCAGTATTAATTGAATTTTTTGGTAATGTTTATCAAAACGGTGATTTAATTGCTTTAGAAGATAAATATTTTGGCCATGTGCAAGAGTTTGATTATGTAGACACGCTGGCCTATATTGATGCCATTGAACAAGTGTTACCCAATTACCGTCCTTGGTTTGAACATTATTCAGGTGAACTTGACTGGCGCCTTCTTGCGGCAGTCAGTTATCAGGAATCACATTGGAACCCTGTAGCCAAAAGTCCTACTGGGGTACGGGGTTTAATGATGTTAACTTTGCCAACGGCGAAGCAAATGGGCGTCAATAGCCGCCTTGACCCTGAACAAAGTATCCGCGGTGGCAGCCGTTATTTACACCGCTTATTTAGTCGTATACCCGAGCGCATCCCAATGCCAGATCGATTATGGTTTGCTTTAGCCTCTTACAATATAGGCTGGGGCCATGTTGAAGATGCCCGCAAACTTAGCCAAAATATGGGCGCAGATCCGGATAAATGGTTAGAAGTGAAACAGCAATTACCGCTACTGCGACAACGTCGGCACTACCAACATACTCGTTATGGTTATGCCCGCGGCGATGAAGCCGTTACCTATGTTGAAAATATTCGCCGTTATTATGATACGTTGTTGTGGGTCGATGAACGCCAACAAGCAGAGCAGAGAATGGAGCAGCAAAAAATTCGGTTGAGCGAAGAACTCGATTCAGCTACATTGCCGCCTGTAGTGTCTGAGCCTGATATTGAGCCGAGTAACACTACTGATAACGACAGCAAAAAACAATAATGTGAATGGAAGCCTATGAAAATAAAAAATAATAGTTTACTAAGATTAAAACGCCGCCGTCAATCTCATGTTGCTGCCAATAGACGTAAAGTAAAACGGCATATCAGTGTTATAAAAAGTCATCAACGCCGTCAGCATTATTACGGCTTTATTCGCCAGCGCGTTGCTGCAGACGCGCCGCTTTAATCTCGGCTCTTCGGCGGCGAAAAAAAGCAGATAATTGCTCGGCACATGCCGAGGCTAACACACCCGATACGACTTCAAGCTGATGATTAAATTCTGCTTGGCGCACAATATTCAATACTGAACCCGCGGCACCCGTTTTTAGGTCATTAGCCCCAAACACTAAACGCTTAATTCGACTATGCACCATTAAGCCTGCACACATGCTGCATGGCTCAAGGGTGATATAAAGTGTGCAATCAAGTAGTCGATAATTATTTAACGCCTTTGCTCCTTCTCGTATCGCTTGCATCTCGGCATGCGCTGACGGATCTTGGCTGCTAATCATTTGATTCCAGCCCTCTGCAATTAATTGATTATCTTTTACTAATACTGCCCCAACAGGCACTTCACCTTGTGCTTCGGCTTTAGCGGCTAAGCCTATGGCTAGCTGCATCCAATCTTCATCGGTCATAATGGCTTACAATTAATGGCTAGACGTTAACCTTAGTTTACCACTATATTTTAGTGAGTCTGGCTAAAGTTTTGTTTAATTATACTATCAAGATATTTTGCACAAACCTAAGCTATTGATTATTAATGCAATATAAATGTGGCATTGGCTTTGCTTTAGTTATGCTTAGTTATGTTTTAGTGATGCTTGAATTACTGTTTATTTCGTTATCAAGGAGAAAACCTCATGGGACCATTTGAAATTGCCGCCATTGCTATTATTGGTGGTTTAGCTTATTCAGCGTATGAAGTGCATAGTAAAAATAAAAACAAAGTTAGCAGCAAAGATGTTGATGATTTAAAGCTTGAACTTAATAACGTTAAACAACGAGTCGCTACATTAGAAAGTATTGTTACTGATAAATCGTACCAACTAAAAGAACAAATCGATCGTTTAAAGTAACTAACTATTACAGTAATGAACTTGCCGTAGCCCCAAATGGCAGTTTTATAGCAATGTGGCAGTTATATACCGATATGGTACACTGCCGATAATTGCTACTTGGAGCTATATATGCATACAGAGTCTTTGGTTTCTCGTGCTCGCACGGTGTGTCAAAATAATGGAGCCCGCTTTACCTCTATTCGAGAGAAAGTGTTTCGTTTATTGGCAAAAATTGATGGCGGTATCGGTGCATATGAATTACTTGAACAACTAAAGCAAACCGAGCCTGCCGCTAAACCTGCTACCGTCTATAGAGCCTTAGAGTTTTTAACTGAGCAGGGTTTTATTCATAAAATAGAATCCAGCAATGCGTTTTTACTTTGCCATCACTTTGATGAACATCATCCGGCACAACTCTTAGTCTGTGATAAATGCGGCAATGTACATGAATTACATTCCGATGTTTTACAACAAGAATTTGATCAGCAAGCTCAAGCACTGGGCTTTACCATTTCGCACCAAACTATTGAAGCTCATGGTATTTGCAATAAATGTAGTAGCGAAGAATAAATTTTTAACCGCGCTTTATTAGGTATCGGCAATGGGCGGTTTTAGCGTATTACTGGTTCAATATAGACTTTCTCTTAGGCTAAGATATGAATGTAGAATTTATTAACCCTTTTCTGTCCTCATTAGTAAATGTGCTTAGCACTATGGCAAACACCAAGATTATTCCGGGTAAACCACGAATCAAAAAAGATGAAGTGGCGCGAGGTGATGTATCCGGCCTTATCGGTATGATCAGTCCGCAAATTAAAGGCTCGTTTTCGATAACGTTTGAAGCCCCGTTAGCAATTGAAGTTATGTTTAGAATGCTTGGCGAACGCCCTGATGGTATTAATTCAGACGTGACTGATATGGTGGGTGAAATTACCAATATGGTTACCGGCGGTGCTAAGCGTATATTGGCCGATAAAGGTTATGATTTTACCATGGCAACACCTGTTGTCGTGTCAGGGAAAGACCACACTATTTCGCATAAATCGGAAGGTGCAAAAATTCTGATGCCGTTTGATTCTGATTTTGGCAAAGTGCATATTGAAGTTAGCTTTGATAAATAATCTACAATAAACACCCATCAATATGATCCGTTGTTACTAACTAATACGGTTAGCAACAAGGGATCTTTAGCAACAAATACTACTCTGTCTGATTGGCGTAATTAAATTTTATTCGGCGTCTGCTGCTTATGTTGCACAGTAACTCGTATGGGATAGTGCCAATTTTTTCAGCTAACAACTCAACTGGCAAATTTGGTCCCCAAAATAAGACTTCATCACCCACTTGCACCGCGGCAGCACCAATATCTACCGTTATCATGTCCATAGACACGCGGCCAACAACAGCAAAACGTTGATTATTAATTAATACCTCGGCTTTATTACCCGCCGCTCGCGGATAGCCATCGCCATAGCCCATAGCGACTACTGCCACCCGTGTCGCCTTAGGTGAAGTCCAACTACCGCTATACCCTACCGCATCGCCAGCTGCAACGTCTCGTACGGCGATAACACTGCTGACTAAGCTCATTACCGGTAGTAAATTATGATCGCGCCCTGTGTGGCCTTGCAGCGGAGAAACACCATAGAGCAATAAACCGGGTCTTACCCAATCCGCATGAGTATCGGGCCGGCTTAACACCGCAGCCGAATTTGCTAATGAATGCTCTGCCACTAAATCAACGGTAATGCTTTGGAACAAGGCAATTTGAGTCGCTGTCGCATCGCTAGTTAAATCATCTGAGTTAGCAAAGTGAGTCATTAAACGCATAGGCCCTTGCACATTGTCGCTTGCGATGAGGCGCTCATACACATCCACATAGTCTGAAGGTAAAATACCTAATCTATGCATGCCCGTATCCAGTTTTAACCAAACCGGTACTGGTGTGGAAAGATTGGCCGCCAACAACGCTTCAGCTTGATCAATATGGTGAATCACTATTTGTAAATTAGATGCCACCACTTGTTCTAACTCGTCGGCATGAAAAAAGCCTTCTAATAAAACAATCGGTTTGACTATGCCACCGGTACGCAATGCTAACGCTTCATCAAGACGTGCGACACCAAACGCATCCACGTCGGGTAAAGCACTGGCGACTTCCAACATGCCATGACCATAAGCATCGGCTTTTAACAACGCTAACAATTTACTATTGGGTGCTAATTTTTTCAGTTGCAGATAGTTATGCTGTAACGCCTGCAAATTAATTTGAACCTGAGGTTGGCGGTGCATTAATATTCGTCCTCAAAACGTGTACTACCGGCGTAGTTATCAAACCTGGAAAAACGGCCATGGAAGGTTAAGCGCATCCGGCCGATTGGCCCATTACGTTGTTTACCGATAATAATCTCTGCAGTGCCCTTATCAGGACTATCGTCGTTATAGACTTCATCTCGGTAGATAAACATAATTAAGTCCGCATCTTGCTCAATTGAACCCGACTCACGTAAATCAGAGTTAATTGGCCGTTTGTCTGAGCGTTGCTCTAGTGAACGGTTAAGCTGAGATAAGGCCACTACCGGCACTTTTAATTCTTTGGCTAAGGCTTTTAATGAGCGAGAGATTTCGGCAATTTCTAAGGTCCGGTTTTCGCTTAAGCCTGGCACTGTCATTAACTGTAAATAGTCGACCATAATCATACTTAAACCACCGTGCTCACGAGCAACACGCCGTGCACGCGATCGTACTTCGGTTGGGGTTAAACCAGAAGCATCGTCGATATACATTTTACCTTTACTATTTAATAGCTCTATCGCTGACGATAGCCGCGCCCAGTCTTCATCTTCTAACTGCCCCGTACGTACCTTAGTTTGATCGATACGGCCTAGGGACGCCAAAATACGCATCATAATTTGTTCTGACGGCATCTCTAAACTAAATATTAATACCGGTTTGTCACTGGTAATCGCCGCATGCTCACATAAGTTCATGGCAAAAGTGGTTTTACCCATTGATGGCCGTGCTGCGACAATTATTAAATCAGAAGGTTGTAAGCCATTAGTCATTTTATCTAGGTCAACATAACCGGTAGACACACCTGTTAAGCCACCATCACTTGGATTACGAAACAGCTCATCAATTTTATCGATGGTTTTAGCTAAAATGCTATTAATCGGTTCTGGGCCTTCATTAGCATCAGCCCGTTGCTCGGCTATTTTAAACACTTTAGTTTCAGCAAAATCCAGCAACTGCGCACTATTGCGACCTTGCGGATCATAACCTGCATCAGCGATATCATGTGCTACAGAGATCATATCTCGCACTACCGCTCGTTCGCGTACTATTACGGCATAAGCCAAAATATTAGCAGCACTAGGGGTGTTTTTTGCAATTTCGCCTAAATAAGCAAAGCCACCGACATCGTCTAATTTTTGATTAGCTTCCAGCGATTCTGATACGGTAATAATATCTATGGGTTGATTAGCCTCAGCCAAACGCCACATAGCATTAAAGATAAAGCGGTGGGCGCGTAAGTAAAAATCTTGCTCTACTACTTTTTCAGCGACTCGGTCCCATGCTTCGTTATCTAGCATTAAGCCACCGAGCACTGATTGCTCAGCTTCAATAGAATGTGGCGGCATTTTAACCGCAGCAACTTGTTTATCTTTTAGACTACTCATATCACCTGTATCAATTTGCATTAGACAGCATAATGCTACCCTGCTAAGCACAGAATAAGAAGTAAAGTGGAGGATATTTTTGTATTAGAACGAGCAGAGAAGAAGCGCACTACAGATGCAGTGCGCTTTAAAGCTTTTTACGCTTCAGCAATAACGACTAATTTGATAGTCGCTGTTACTTCTGCGTGTAACTGAACGTCGATATCGTACTCGCCAGTTTCACGTAAAGTACCGTTTGGTAATTTAACTTCAGCTTTAGTAACACTAACACCGGCTTCTGAGATTGCTTCTGCAATATCACGAGTACCGATAGAACCGAACAATTTACCTTCATCACCAGCTTTAGAAGCGATAGTCACT
This sequence comes from Rheinheimera salexigens, assembly GCF_001752395.1. NCBI lineage: Bacteria > Pseudomonadati > Pseudomonadota > Gammaproteobacteria > Chromatiales > Chromatiaceae > Rheinheimera > Rheinheimera salexigens. The sequence continues at coordinate 3,266,255 of NZ_MKEK01000001.1, forward strand.
TCTGCTAATTCAGTAAGTTTAGTTGCGCGATCGTTAGCAGCGACTAAATCAGCAGCTAATTTAGCTTCAAATTCAGCACGACGCTGTTCGAACTTTTCAAGGTTAACTTTAGTTGCTGGAACTGCTTTTCCCTGTGGGAATAAGAAGTTACGAGCATAACCTGACTTGACCGCTACGTTATCACCTAAACTTCCTAGGTTAGCGACTTTGTCTAATAGAATAATTTGCATTGCTTATACCCCTTTCGTATTAACTGTGTGAGTCGCTGTAAGGCAGCAAAGCCAAGTAGCGTGCACGTTTGATAGCGCGAGCTAATTGACGCTGATACTTAGCGCTGGTGCCAGTAATACGACTAGGTACGATTTTGCCACTTTCTGTAACATAGTTTTTCAGAACGGCGGTATCTTTGTAATCAATCTCTACAGTGCCTTCTGCAGTAAAACGGCAGAATTTACGGCGACGGAAAAAACGTGACATTTGTCTGTCTCCTAACTTATTTGTTCAATGCGTTGCGCGTGCAGAACCAATCTAGCTTGACCACTGCGGCTTTGATGACGGCTTAAAAAACCGGTCACTTTTAGCGTATCACCCAACGTTAATTTTCGAGTTATTTGTTGAAATTCAGTGCCAGTGGCAACCACTTGTATCCGAACATAAACCTGCCTTTGTAAGCCGGCTTCATGCTGCATACTGCGATGCTCTAATACTAAAACTGAATGCGGAATTCCCGCTGGACTTTCGCTGTGATCTGGCTGACGGCATAAGCTACCAACTAGCACGCTGCAATTATCCATGTACAAATATTACTCTTGGTTTGCTACCGGCTCGTCATTTTCACGAGGAGCACGCTCACGACGTTCGTCACGAACCTTTGCCATTGGAGATGGCTCAACTACGGCATCATTAGTGCGCATAATTAGGTTACGTAATACTGCGTCGTTATAGCGGAAGTTAGTTTCCAGCTCATCAATCACAGTTTGTGGAGCTTCCACGTTCATTAACACATAGTGTGCTTTATGTAACTTTTGGATTGGGTAAGCCAATTGACGACGGCCCCAATCTTCAAGACGGTGAATAGAACCACCCGCTTCAGTGATCGCGCCAGTGTAGCGCTCGATCATGCCAGGTACTTGTTCACTCTGATCAGGGTGAACCATAAAAACGATTTCGTAATGACGCATTGTAGCTCCTTACGGTTAGTAAGCCTCAAAGAACTCGGCCGTGGTTCTCATAGAGGCAAGGAACGATAGTGTATGGCCGAAGGTCGCATATAATACGCACCTAGTAGTCAAATAACAAGCAGCATTTCAAGGGGTCAGAGTACTTGAAACTCTAAAAGCAGTTTCAAGTACTCTGACCCCTTGAAAATGTAGGGTAAATGACTGAAATTATTGGCGTTGACGTACGGCTTCGAACAAACAAATACCGGCCGCAACCGATACGTTTAAACTAGATACACTGCCAAACATGGGGATTTTAACTAAGCTGTCACAGGTTTCGCGGGTTAAACGGCGTAAACCATCGCCTTCAGCACCTAATACTAAGGCTAATGGGCCTTTAAGATCGGCATCATAAACTAAGGTGTCAGTTTCACCTGCCGTGCCCACTATCCATAAACCGGCATCTTGTAACTGGCGTAAGGTACGCGCTAAGTTGGTTACGGTAATAAAAGGCACGGTTTCTGCGGCACCGCAGGCCACTTTACGTACGACAGATGTCAGTTTAACTGAACGATCTTTGGGTGAAACTACGGCATGGACACCGGCCGCATCGGCGCTGCGTAAAATGGCGCCTAAATTATGCGGATCGGTTACGCCATCTAAGATTAAAATAAATGGCTTGGCATGCTTGGCCACAATTTCATCTAAATCAGCTTCGCTACCGGTACTTTGTGGCCGAGCTTTTGCCACAACACCTTGGTGCTGACCTTTAACTAAATCATCTAAAGTCTTGCGATTACAAAACTGGACTGACACACCATTGTCACGCGCTTGCTGAACTAAAGGTTGAGTGCGTTTATCGTCACGATCTTTCATTACAAAGAGTTCAAGCACGTCTTGCGGTGCACGCTGTAATAATGCGCCTACCGCATGGATCCCAAATACTAAATCTGCACTCATTTATCACCTGTTAAACTGTATTTTAAATTTAAAATTGTTATATCAATCAGCTTTAGGCGTTTTTTTAGCCTTTTTCACTTTAGATTTAGGCTTAGCTTTCTTCAACGCCGTTATATTACGTGCGCCTTTTGCTTTAGCAGGCTTTTTAGCTGGCTTTTTGTCAGACTTTGCCGTGTCAGTAGATTTTGTCGCGCTGGCAGCATTGGCTTTTTTACTGCTTTTGCGTGGTTTTCTCGACGATGCGTCTTGACCATCATCCGCTAACACTAAATCAATTTTGCGGGCTTCTAAATTTACCGCTGCCACTTTTACGCTTAATACATCACCCATGCGATAGCTATTATTGCCTTGCTTGCCGATTAAAGCTTGGCGCTCGGCATCAAAATGGTAGTAATCGTTTTTTAATGACGAGATATGGACTAAACCTTCAATGTACAACTCGGTTAAGCGAACAAATAAACCAAAGTTAGTCACCGTTGCTACCACGCCAGCAAATTCTGCACCGATGTGATCTTGCATATATTCACATTTTAGCCAATCAGCGACTTCACGTGTAGCATCATCGGCACGACGCTCTGTCATGGAACATTGCTCGCCTAAAGGCACAATTTCTGCTTCGGTATAATAACGCGCACCGGTAACCTTTTGACCTTGTTTAGCTAAAATCGATTTAATACTGCGATGCAAAACTAAATCAGGATAGCGCCGAATAGGTGAAGTAAAGTGGGCATACGCTTCCAACGCCAAACCAAAGTGACCTTGATTATCGCCTTGATACACCGCTTGCTTCATAGATCGCAACATAGTGGTTTCAATCAGCTCACGATCGGGTCTTTCACCCAGACTGGCTAAAGTTTGGGTCAATTCTAATGGTGTTGGCTCGGCTGATAAATTAGCTTCAATACCTAATTCAGCTAAAAAGCGGCGGAAGTTAGCAAATCGGTCAGCATCTGGCCGCTCGTGAACGCGGAACAAGGCATGGGCTTCATGCTTTTCAATAAAGCGTGCTGCTGCTACGTTAGCCATAATCATGCATTCTTCTATCAGCTTATGTGACTCGACACGATGCACTGGCACTATTTGTTCAATTTTACGATGACTATTAAATATGAAGCGTGTTTCAACAGTATCAAATTCCAGCGCGCCACGTTTAGTACGAACGTCTGCTAACTTGGTATATAACTGCTGTAAGGCTTCAATATTACTTAAGTTCTCTGCATATTGTTGGCGCAGTTCTTCGTCGCCTTGGATGATTTTATGTACCCGGTTATAGGTTAAACGAGCACTAGAATTCATTACAGCTTGATAAAACTGATAGCTTTCTAATTCACCACTGGCACTGATCTTCATATCGGCGACTAAACATAATCGATCAACATGAGGATTTAAAGAGCATAAGCCATTAGATAACGCTTCTGGCAACATTGGCACTACGTGATCAGGAAAATACACTGAATTACCACGTTCTAACGCACTGTCATCTAAAGCAGTATTGGGTTGCACATAAGCACTGACGTCAGCAATGGCAACGTATAACCGCCAGCCCCCGTCTTTTCTGGATTCAGCGTATACAGCGTCATCAAAATCTCGAGCATCTTCACCATCAATGGTAATTAAACCAAGCTTGGTTAAATCTACCCGACCTTGTTTAGCTTGCTCTGATACTTCTTCACCATACACCGCAACTTGCTCAAGCACGGCATTAGAAAATTCATGCGGGATTTGATGGTTACGAATAGCCACTTCAATTTCCATGCCAGGTGCTAAATGCTCACCTAACACTTCAGTAATACGACCAATGGCATTAACCCGTTTGGAAGGCCGTTGCGTCATTTCGACTAAGACGACTTGACCATGGCGAGCCGCGCCTTGTTCACCATCAGGTATCACAATATCTTGAGTAATACGCGGGTCTTCAGGCACAACGACACCTAAGGCGAAATCTTTAAAATAGCGGCCAACCACCGGTTCTGAGCGTGCTTCTAAAATACGCACAACCCTAGCTTCTATTTTATCTTTACTTTTAATTGTTTGCGCTGTTGCTAGTACTTTATCGCCGGGCAATAGCCGGCGCATTTCAAATTGGGGTAAAAACCAATCAGGTCCACCTTGGTCTAGCTTTAAAAAGCCAAAACCATCACGGTGACCGAGTACTGTACCTTTTACCAAATCCATATTATCGACTAAACCATAGCGGCGGTTTCGGGTGTAGATAAGCTGGCCATCGCGCTCCATGGCACGTAGTCGTTTTTTTAAGGCGAAAATAGCATCGTCGTCAACTAAACCTAGCTCTTGGACTAATTCATCGAAATAGGCTGGTTCATTACGTTTTTCAATATGTTGCAGAATAAATTCACGACTAGGGATGGGATTTTCATATTTTTCCTGCTCTCGCGCAAGATGCGGATCATTTACCGTCATTAAAGTATCTTTGTCTTCCTAAATTAGGTTAAGTGTAACAGTGATACGCAATATTGCGTATCTATTCATTAAACCGGTCTTTTAACCGATCCTTGTATTGGTCATTTTATGGGTCGCTTTGCTCTAGCGACTACGCCAGCAGGCATTTTATTTGCTAACGCTGCTAATGTTTGTTTAATTTGTTTATGTTGTTGTGCATCCGCCGTCACAGCATAATGCAACCAACGATAACTTTGCTCAAAATCGACTGGACTTCCTTGACCTGATGCCAGCAATTTAGCTAAACGTAATTGGGCTTTTACATTACCTAATGCCGAAGCTTCACGTAAGTAGATAATGGCTTTATCAAGGTCTGGCTGCACAAAGTGGCCAAGATGATAATAACGACCTACCTGCTCTAAACCCTCAGGCAAACCCTGTCCAGCAGACTGTAACATTAAGTCCCAGCCTCGCTCCACATTACGTGGTACACACACCGCATACGCTAACATGTCACCATATAAATATTGATAAGCAGGTAGCTGCATAATATCCGCTCGTGCTTCAATATCTTTCACTAATTGGCAATCGTCTTGGCGTACCCGTTGTAAATGGCTATTGGTGCGAATTAAACCTAATAATTCATCTTGAGAGTATAATTGCACTGCTTCTAGCTCTTGGCTACAAGCAAAAATGGGTGCGACTAGCAGTGATAATAGAAATATAATACGCGGTTTAATCATGACAACGCCTAAAAATTGCGACATCACCTGTTATCGGCCAATCTGGGTTATTCTACAGTATCTTTATTGCTGTGATAGTATTTTTTTATCGTCTTATCTAACGATTATTTATCCTATCACAGCACTTAGCCGTATTTAAACCCTGTTTTAAAACCTTATTTGAAACTTAGTGCTCATTACCAAATTGAGCTGGCAAACCAACAATAGGCGCATTTACTGGGGTTAAACCTTGATTAGGCATCGCGCTAAAAGTAGTAAAAGCTTGGGCGGCACCGGCTGCACTGCATTGTTCGTTATCTAAATAATATAAGGCTTCGGCCAATAATGGATCGTCATTGACACCCCAATCACCGACGACCTCGTCATCTACCCGGCAGTTAGGCACTAGGCCATCAAAATACGCGCCTTGATCCAAGGCATTCACGGTTTGAAAATTAATCGCAAATAATACATAACCGCTAATAATTTCTGGCTGTTGGCCGACCGGCTTACCACAGGTAGTATCGCCGATTTGTACTACATCTATAAACGGCGCCAAGGAGTTGATCACTAACTCACTAGACGAGCAACTGCCTGCTGTAGTGAGTACCACCACTCTAGGTAAATTTAACGTAGTATTGCCTCGGCCTAATGAAAACAAAGTAGTAGAATTTTTATTGTTATTTTTGTCATTATACTGATATTTAATAAATGTTTGGTTAAGCACACTCGGCATAGCAATATGCGAGGCTAATTGATTGGCTACCCGAATTAAGCCGCCGCCGTTATAACGTAAATCGAGCACAATTTCGTTAACATTTTGCTGTTTAAAAAAGGTAAAAGCTTGCTCTAGTTCGGTTTCAGATAACTCAATAAAGCTATTAAAAACTAAATAACCAATACGGTTATCGCCACGAACCCGCACTTCACGATGCAATACGGTATTGGTAGTGACATTGCCTTTAATAAAATCGGCGGTGATAATGTCTCCGTTAGGCTTTTGCCAAACAAACTGGCGCATTACACCATCTTTGTTCTCACCAAAAATATCATCATTAGTGGCGGTGCCAGCCGCTAAGCGCTGCAACCATTCCGCGACACTGACGCCCTCAATTTCAATGATTTTATCGCCACGACGTAATCCATTAACTGCTGCAGAGCCATCGGTATATACATAACTGACGATATAAGCGTTATTCTCTTCATTAGGTCGGTTGCCAAAGCCATAGCCAAAAAATGTCGCATTGACATAGCGATCATAATATTCTTGCTCAGTAGTAATAAAGCTATAGCGATCTTGCGGGGCTTTTATTGCTTCTAGCATTGCTTCAGGGCTGCTATACGCAGTAGGGTTAATATTTGCAGGTAAGTCTTTGTACCACAAATAATTTTTTTGTAAGGCGCAAAGTATTTTGGCATTAACATTATTTTGCTGACACACGGCAATAGCAGCACCACCACTACCATTGCTCATACTACCACCGCCACCACAACCAACCAGTAACACTAGCGTGAAGAAACCAATTAGCCCTTTCATTTTAAGCTCCAATTATAGAATTGCCGCTTCATCATAAAAAAAAACGCTACCAAATGGCAGCGTTATTTTTATATTGCCTTGTAAGGCGAATGTTACGAGTCAAATGGATGACGCAACACTATGGTTTCATTACGATCTGGCCCGGTTGAAACAATATCAATCGGTACGCCGGTTAATTGCTCTAAGCGGGCAATATAACTACGGGCTGCTGCAGGTAGTTTTTCAACTTGTTGCACACCATAGGTAACGTCGGTCCAACCAGGCATCTCTTCATACACCGGTGTCACCGCATCGTAGCATTCAGCTGCTAAAGGTGGCACATCGCTGATGTTACCTGCTGCATCTTTATAGCCAATACAGATTTTAATACTGTCCAAACCATCTAAGACATCTAGTTTGGTTAAGCAAAAACCTGAAATACTATTAAGCTGCACTGCACGCTTGACCGCTACTGCATCAAACCAACCGGTACGACGTTTACGACCTGTTGTCGCACCAAACTCATGGCCTTTAACGCCTAAGTGTTCGCCAGCTGCACAGGTTAGTTCCGTTGGAAATGGGCCTTCACCTACGCGTGTGGTATAGGCTTTAACGATACCTAGAATATAATCTAGATGACGTGGACCAAAGCCCGTACCTGTCGCTACACCACCTGCGGTAGTGTTAGACGAAGTAACATAAGGGTAAGTACCGTGATCAATATCTAACAAGGTGCCTTGGGCGCCTTCAAACATGATCTCTTTCCCGGCTAAACGCGCCCGATCTAGCAGATCAGTCACGTCAACAATCAACGGTTTTAAGATATCAGCAATCGCTAAAGCATCGTCTAAGGTTTTTTGATAATCAACAGCCGGTACTTTATAAAACTGAGTAAGGGTAAAGTTATGTAACTCCATCACTTCTTTCAGTTTTTTAGCAAATCGCTCTGGGTTAAATAAATCGCCAACGCGTAAACCACGGCGGGCAACTTTATCTTCATAGGCTGGGCCTATACCGCGACCGGTAGTACCAATTGGCTTGTCACCACGAGCAATCTCACGCGCTTTATCCAACTCAACATGAAATGGCAGGATCAAAGGGCACGCTTCGCTAAGTAGTAAACGTTCTTTAACTGGGATGCCTCGTTGCTCTAACATCGTCATCTCGGTTAAAAAAGCTTCTGGCGACAGCACAACACCATTACCAATCACACATTTTACGTTTGCGCGCAAAATACCTGATGGGATCAAATGCAATACAGTTTTTTCACCGTCAATGACTAAAGTGTGACCAGCATTGTGACCGCCTTGATAGCGCACCACATAACTAGCTTTCTCTGTTAGTAAGTCAACGATTTTACCTTTTCCTTCGTCACCCCATTGGGTGCCGAGCACTACAACGTTTTTGGCCATGGTTCCTACATCATGGAAAAAATTAGGTGAGAATTCTACCAAATCGTTTGCAAAGTTTCAGCCATCAAGATGAAATAAAGCTATAAATTTAGCAAGCACCTAATATACATAGAGATTTAATAGCTTTAACTTAGGCAACTTAGATCATAATCAGCACTATTATGGTACAGACCAAAGCCAAACCGTATTCTTTCACCACGATAATCCGTTTCTACCCCAGCCCGTTTCAGTTGTGCCGCCAATTCTGCTGCTTCGGCAGTGCTGTTTAAACGAAAAGTCAGAAAGTGACCATGATGGCTTAAATCGTGTTGCAGCAAATTATGCCGATTAAGTTGCTCGTGCGCTACCTGGTCTAACTTTTGTAAAAAGCTCTGTTGTAAGGCTTGAACATAATGATGACTCCGGCCCACAGTGATGCCCTGTTGCTTAAACAAACGTAACACTGCATTGAGGCGATACAAAGCACTAAAGTCCATGGTTGAGCCAGCAAACCTAAAGCCATCCTCACTATATAAAGCCGTTGCTGACCTCTCGGCCGCTAAGGTACCAAATTCAGCAAACCAGCCAGTGTACAATGGCCGATGCTCGCTACTGAGCGGTACGGCCATAAAACAACAGCCTTCGCCAGCTTGGGCATACTTATAACTACCGGCAACATAAAATACCCGCTCTGCAATACTAGATAAGTCTGTCGGTATGGCCATAAACCCGTGATAGCCATCAATCACAATCATAGCTTGGCTCTGCGCTGCCAACTGCTGAACAAATTTGGCAAGATCGGTAATGGCATAACCAGAATTAAAAAATACCTGGCTAACAAATATCATATCGTATTGCTCAGCCCCAGCCGCTTGAATAAAACGTTGTTCAAAACTGGCAAAGGGTTCAGTCGCTATACTGTCGAGTTGCACATTATCGTATTCGGCCAACCGTTTAACTTGGCGACTAAAGCTATGAAATTCACTGTCGGTGCTTAAAATTTTTAACGGTTTACGTAAATCAAAGCAACTTAATAACCGCATCACTAATTCATGAGTATTAGGCGCAAATACCAGTTGTTCTGGTTGCGGTAACTGCAGAATATCAGCAATTAAATGTTGGGTTTCTGGCAGTTTATCATTGAAGATATAACGCCATTTATCATCCACTAAGCGTGCGCTATCATCCCAATACTCCAGCATAGCGTCACGCGTGACATCTGGCCAGTAATGATGAGAATGACAAGCAAAGTGTTGCTTGCCTTGATTCGCCTGTAAAAAGCGCTGATAAAAGTGTTGATACATGCTGCCACCCTTTTTTTGCTATAAAAAAGGCCCTTGCGGGCCTTTTAATTCTATTGCTAGTTGTTAGTTTTGCACTTTATCTGATTTCATATATTTAAAGAAATCATTATCTGGCTGAACAACTAAGATATCGTCTTTACTGTTAAAGCTATTACGATAGGCTTCCATACTACGGACAAAAGAAAAGAACTCAGCATTCTTATTGTAAGCATCAGCATACACTCTTGCCGCTAAAGCATCACCTTCACCGCGAACAGTACGCGAGTTACGCTCAGCATCCGCGACCATTACCGTCACCCGAGCGTCAACGTCAGCTCGAATTATTTCAGCTTTTTCACGACCTTTAGAACGATGTTCACGGGCAACAGCATGCCGCTCGGCTTCCATGCGCGCAAAGATAGAGCTACTAACTTCTTGCGGTAAGTTAATTTGCTTAACTCGCACATCAACCACGCCTATACCTAGCTCTTTAGCTGCTTGACCAGCTTGCTGCAATGCCCGTTCCATTAATTGCGTACGCTCACCAGAAACAATTTCTTGAATGGTACGCGCACCAAATTCAGTCCGTAAACCGTTATTGATATATTGCTTTAACAATACTTCAGCTTGAGCTTTGTTACCGCCAGTTGAAAGGAAGTAAGCTCCAAAGTCTTTAATCCGCCATTTGACATAACTATCGACTAATAAGTCTTTCTTCTCAGCTGTAACGAAGCGGTCAGCTGCGTCATCTAGGGTTTGGATCCTTGCATCAAGTTTACGCACCGTTTCAATAAATGGTATTTTTAAGTGTAAACCTGGCTCATACACAACCACTTGTTGTGCATCATCACGCTGGATTTTACCAAATTGGATAACAATACCGCGTTCACCTTCAGGTATAACAAACAGTGCCGAAATCAATATAAATACTGCAACCGCTATTATGGCTATTAATAAGTTTCTCATCATTTACCCCCGACCACTACTGCGTGTTGATGAGCTGCGTAATGGCTCTTTACGATCTTGTGCTGCTTGATTATCAGAGCTACTACGTGGTGGAACTAACGGCATGCCGCCCGATGAATTACTATCACGTGTCGCAGAAGATGATGAGTTGATCATTTTATCAAGTGGCAAATACATAATGTTATTGCCGTTCTTAACATCAACCATTACCTTAGAAGTGTTGCTATACACGTATTCCATCGTTTCGATATACATCCGATCTCGTGTCACTTTTGGTGCTGCCACGTATTCTGGTAATAGTTTTTCAAACCGCGCGACTTCACCTTGAGCCTTTAACACAATTTGCTGTTTATAGGCATCTGCTTCTTGCATGATCCGGTTTACTTGACCACGAGCACGAGGCTCTATTTCAAGTGCATAGGCTTCAGCTTCTTTGATAAAACGTTCTTGGTCTTCTTGAGCCTTAATCGCATCATCAAAAGCGTCTCGCACTTCTTCTGGTGGTCTGGCGTCACGGAAGTTCACATCAACTAAGGCTAAACCTAGTTTATAAGGTTCTATAACCGACTCTAGCTCTTCGCGGGTGTTTTGCCTAACGACTTCACGGCCCCGTGTTAATACGTCATCCATAATAGAATGACCAATAACATAACGTAAGGCAGCATCTGTCGCTTCATGTAAACTGCTATCGGCATCCACTACCGAGAACTTATACTGGCGTGGGTTAAATACCCGATACTGAACTTCAAACGTCACCCGTACTAAGTTTTGATCTTGAGTCAGCATAAAACCATCAGTACGTAATGAACGTACGCTAGTGATATCAACTGGAATTATCTGATCAATAAAAGTGGGGTTCCAATGAATACCCGGATCCACTTCACTATGGTATTGGCCAAAGCGCAATACGATACCGCGCTCTGATTCCTTAACGGTATAAAAACCACTAAGTGCCCAGACAATAGCAGCGACAATCACGATTAATATTAAGGCCGCAAAAGCACCGCCTGAGCCATTATTATTTGACGATTTTCCGCCGCCAAATATTCCGCCAAACTTTTTACCAAAGTTGCGAAACACTTCATCTAAATCTGGTGGGCCCTGGTCACGACCACCTTGTTTCCAAGGATCGTTATTTTTACCATTGTTACCCGGCTCATTCCAAGCCATGCTGTACTCCGTTAAAAGTTACTAGTTAAGGGTTACTCTATCAAATATCTGTAGAGCTGACGACATAGTTTTGTAATTGCCCTTGGCTTTGCTTTAACCAGCGCTGCCAAACTGGGTCAGCAATGCTTAGTCTTAAATGGCAATTACCCTCATCATCAAAATATTCTTCTTGTACACAATGCTGTTCATAACAGCGTGCGCGCCATGCAGACTGCTCTGGTGGCAATGATAATTTAAGATATAAATGGGTTTGCGACAATAGCTGCGTTATAGCTTTGATTAGCAGATCAATGCCTTGGCCAGTATTAGCTGAAACATACACTGCTATGGGCAAATTGTATTCGTTATATTCAATCCGTGGTGCTTGATCCAATAGATCAATTTTATTATACACGGTTAGCTGGACAATTTGATCGGCGCCAATTTCTTCTAATACCGCAGCCACTTGTTGCATATTATCGGTTTTTCGCGGATCTGCCGCATCAACAATATGTAATTGTAAATCTGCTTCACGGGTTTCCTGCAAAGTGGATTTAAATGCGGCGACTAAATTATGCGGCAAATGCCGAATAAAACCGACCGTATCAGCCAGCACTACGCCGCCCACCATGGGTAAGTTTAATTGACGTAACGTAGGGTCAAGCGTCGCAAATAATTGATCAGCGGCATACACTTCAGAGTCTGTCATTCGATTAAATAAACTCGACTTACCTGCGTTGGTGTAACCGACTAACGATATAACCGGTGTCGCCGCTTTTTGTCTTGCTCGACGACTTTGCTCCCGCTGTACTGTTAGCTTTTCTAATTTTGCTTGCAAGGCTTTCACCCGCACTCGCAATAAACGACGATCGGTTTCTAGCTGCGCTTCACCAGGTCCGCGCATACCAATACCGCCCTTTTGCCTATCTAAGCCATCCCAGCCCCGGACTAGTCGTGATGCTAAGTGCTCTAGCTGTGCTAATTCGACTTGTAACTTACCTTCGTAAGTTCGGGCTCGTTGCGCAAAAATATCTAAAATAAGGGTAGTACGGTCTATTACTCGCGCTTGACATAAGCGCTCTAGATTACGGGTTTGAGCAGGCGTTAAGGCATGATTAAACACCACAAGATTAGCTTGTGTTTGTTCAACCAAGTCGGCAATTTCGGCGGCTTTACCTGAACCGACAAAATGTTTCGAATCAGGCGCGCTGCGGTTAAGAGTAACCGTCTGTAACGCCTGAACACCGGCAGAAGACACCAACAGCTTTAGCTCGGTTAAATCCTCACTATTATGCTGCTGGGGGAAATTCACATGGACAAGGATCGCTTGTTCCAGATTTACGCTAGTATCAGACAAGCAAACAACTCCTGACGATTATTCTGAATCCTCTTCGTCATCTTGTGTTGTACCGTGATGCATAGAGGTATTTACCGCACGTGCTGGTACCACTGTTGAAATGGCATGTTTATATACCATTTGACTCACAGTGTTTTTTAACAAAATAACGAACTGATCAAATGACTCGATTTGACCTTGTAATTTAATTCCATTCACCAAATAAATTGAAACAGGAATGCGCTCCCGTCTTAAGGTGTTTAAAAATGGATCTTGTAATGATTGGCCCTTTGCCATGTGCCGCTTTCCTTTTATTATTAGTATGTCATATATTGGTATGAGTTTTTTTAATTCAAGTTGTAAAAACTAATTAAGTTGTTAAATTATGTTGTTAAATTAATTTAAAGTTTAGCTTAGTGTCGATAACACTGCCTGAATATTTTTTGCCATATCCTGCTCGCTGGCTAAACGCTGTAAATTAGGCCAACTTCTTAACCAAGTTAATTGCCGTTTAGCCAATTGTCGCGTTGCCGCTATACCGCGCTCTTTCATCTCCGCCTCACTACAGTCACCGCTTAAATGCTGCCACATTTGTCGATATCCGACACAACGCATCGACGGTAAATCTAGATGCAAATCTGCTCTTTGCATTAACGTACTTACTTCAGCTGCAAAGCCATCTGCTAGCATTTGTTCAAACCTTAATGCTATACGCTGATGCAACAAAGCACGATCAGTCGGCGCGATAGCAAATTGGTGTACAGAAAAAGGTAAAGGTTCCCCTTTGTCTGCAGTTAATTCTGTCATGGTGCGCCCAGTGATACGAAACACTTCCAGCGCACGATTAATTCGCTGCGGATCATTAGCATGAATACGTGCTGCAGCAACTGGATCTATTTGGCCCAGTTCCGCATGCAATTGCTGCCAACCTTTCTCGGCGGCTTCTTGTTCTAATTGTTGCCTAATAGCGGCATTAGCTTCGGGTAATGGTGAGATACCTTCTAACAAGGCTTTAAAGTACAACATAGTACCGCCGACCAATAGCGGAATGTTACCACGATGTTGTATTCCTGCAATTAATTGCAACGCATCTTGACGGAAATCTGCCGCAGAATAGCTTTGGGCAGGGTCTAAAATATCAATTAAAAAATGTGGAGCCTGTTTTAACTCAGCCGCAGTGGGCTTAGCCGTGCCAATATCCATGCCGCGATACACCAGCGCGCTATCCACACTAATCAGTTCAATGGGTAATTGTTGGCATAATGCTGAAGCCAATGCCGTTTTGCCCGAAGCCGTTGGCCCCATTAAAAAGATAACATTATTTTTATTAATGTTATCTTTAGCGCTATCTGTTGAGCTCTTTGGAGTGTTATCCGAAGTCATACTTTTAGTAATAGTTCTCGTATTAGTGGCCGTCATATTTCACGCTTAGCTAACAGGGCTAAACTGCTTTGCAGTTGTAATGGCACAGCATGCCACTGTTCAGGTGTATTCAATTGTGCATAAAAGCTATCTATCAGTACTGCAGCATCAAGCCAATTAGCCTCAACAAGTAGTATCGTCAACAAATTATAGCCTACGGTTTTGTCATTATTTATTAGCTGCTGTAAAAAGTCAGGTAGCCATTGGCTAATATTAGTGTGTCTTAACCACACAGGTACGGCTTTAACAATAAGCAATTTATCGGCAATAACGCTATCAAAACCGCATTGCTTAATGGCCGTAGCGTTAGCTGTTAATACTGCAATTTGGTTGTCGCTAATATTAAAACGTAAAGGCAATAGTAAATTAGCCGTTTTCGCTGAACTTAATACCTGCTCATTACTTAAAGTGGTGACTAAATCTATAATAAATATTTGGCCTTGATGTTGGCGCAACCAATAACGATTATCAGCAATAATTGGTTGCGCTATAGCGGCTACAGCTGCTGTTGCCACTTCAGCTGTAGCGCTTAAATATTGTTGTTGCTGCTGCAACTGGGCAATAGCCGGTCGTGCTTTAGCATAGGTAGGCATACCCGATGATGAAAAAGCGGCAGACGGGCGAGATGCAGAAGCGCCAGATCCGCTAGATTGAGGTCGCTGGGGTGAATGAGATTGTGGTAAAGCATAACCACTCGCAGCGTTTAGCGACTCTTGCGCCTCTTGGTGTCTGTTTGCAAACCCATTTTCATCTGTATTTATACCTGCAACATAACTACTATTCTGTGCTGTTTGCTGTATTGTTTGCTCTACAATGAGCTGCTCTTGTGGCGCTATCTGCCTTAATGCATCCGCTAATGCTGACACCACAAAATCATGGATTAAGCGTGATTGATGAAAACGCACTTCATGTTTAGCTGGATGCACGTTGACATCGACTTGGCGTGGATCTATTTCTAAATACAACACAAAAGCCGGTACTTTATCGTCAGTTAACCGCTCACCATACGCTTGACGAATAGCATGGTTAAGCAATTTATCCCGCATCATACGGCCATTAACATAGCTATATTGGCAATTTAGTTGTGGCTGACACGCATCTGGATGCAATATCCAGCCCCACAGTTTTATACCCTGATAACTATTTTCAATTTCAGCTGCATACTCAGCAAATGCTTTACTACATAACGCGGCCACTCGTTGCTGTCTTTGCTCTGGCGTCAGTGCCGGCTTTAATTGCCGTATGCGCTGGCCATTATGGGTTAATACCCAGCCGACATCGTAGCGACTTAACGCTAAGCGCTTGATCAGCTCGTCAATATGGCCAAATTCGGTTTTATCGGTGCGTAAAAATTTACGTCTGGCGGGAGTATTAAAAAATAAATCCACTACTTCAATGCTGGTGCCGACCGGATGGGCCGCTGGGCGAATATCCACGTCCATATCTCGACCTGCTGCACTGGCTTGCCATGCGGCCGTTTGCTGCTCAGTACGTGAGGTTAAGGTTAAACGTGATACAGAGCTTATACTCGCTAAAGCTTCGCCACGAAAGCCTAAGCTGCTAATGGCTTCTAAATCATCTAATTCAGTTATTTTACTGGTGGCATGTCGACTTAACGCCAGCACTAATTCATGCTCTGCAATACCACTGCCGTTATCGCGCACCCGAATAAGCTTACTGCCGCCTTTTTCAATATCAATTTCGATATGTAAAGCGCCAGCATCAAGGCTGTTTTCAACCAACTCTTTAACCACAGAAGCGGGCCGCTCCACTACCTCACCGGCAGCAATTTGGTTAGCAAGCTGCGGTGATAAGATTTGGATAGACATGTTTATGGGATCCGTAACACCTGACCAACACGAATACTATCGTTGCTTAGCTGATTATGTTGGCGTAAATCAGCCACCGACACTTGATAACGTTGCGCCAGCACAGACAATGATTCGCCTGCGCTGACTTTATGTTGTCGGGCTCGATGTAAAGCAAATAATGAATCTGCAGGAGGTGCCTGTTCAAAGTGGCGTTTGACCGCTTTAAACATGGCTTGAGCTAACTTGTGTTGATGATTCGCTGAGCGTAATTGCTTTTCTTCTTGTGGGTTAGATATAAAACCCACTTCGACTAAAATAGACGGAATATCTGGAGATTTTAACACGCCTAGACTAGCAGCCTGTGGCTTAGACTTATGCAGATAGGCGACTTTTTCTAATTCCTGCAATACTTGATTCGCCACTTGATGCGCTGTCGTCATCGAATGATTCATCGATAAATCTAATACCGTTTGGGCTAAATAACGCTCATTAGCCGAATCTTTAATAATTTCGGCCACACCGCCTAATAATTCGGAATGACGTTCTGTTTGCTCTAACATCCGACCCACTTCAGTCGTTGCGCGCCTAAGTGATAACACCCAAACAGAAGCACCTCGGGGTTGTGGTGAGGTAAAAGCATCAGCATGAATTGAAATTAATAAATCGGCTTGTTGCCCTCGGGCTATTTCAGTACGGCGATTAACATGGACATAATAATCATTAGTTCGCACTAACATGGCTTTCATGCCCGCTTGGGCATTAATTAACGCCAGCAACCGTTTAGCTAAAGGTAAGGTAATATTTTTTTCGTAATAACCGCTAGGACCAATGGAGCCCGGGTCTTCACCGCCATGGCCGGCGTCAATGGCAATAATAATATCTCGCGCAGCACGAATAGCCGGTGGCGGGATAAATTGTTCTGGCAGTTTATCGGGTAAATCGACCACTAGGCGATGGCCATAGGGTGCAGTCGGTGGCAAGGTAAACACATTAGCTTGACTGTTTTTGCTCAGGTCTAGCACAATACGCATACTATTGTTATCGCCGCTACTGCGAATGGCTTTAATCAGCGCCGACTCTCCGGTTATATTGGGTAATTGGCTACCGCCACTAGTGTCACGTAAATCAATGACTAAGCGGTCAGGTTTATCTAAACTAAAGCTATTATGCTCAGCCGCTTCTTTAAGATCAAACACCACCCGAGTATTATCCGGTGATGGCCAAATACGAATACCCTGCACTTGATTAGCAGCAAAAAGTGGCCATGCCGCCAACAGGTAGCAGAAGATAAAGAGTGTTCTGAATATATTTTTATTGTTTTTCATTATTATTCATTATTATTTAGCGCATTTACTATCGTGTTACCGGCTGGTGTTGCCGCGCGTATTTCAACACAACGCTGTTGATCAGCATAGATTAAGTGTATGTCGAGATCGGGCTCAGGTAAACAGCCATGGCCGCGTTCAGGCCATTCAATTAAGCATAGGCTATCAGGACGAAAATAGTCACGAATGCCCATAAACTCTAACTCTTCAGCGTCCATTAGCCGGTATAAATCAAAATGATAAACAGCTAACTCTGGCAATTGGTAAGGCTCAACTAAGGTATAGGTAGGACTTTTAACATTACCTTTATGGCCTAAAGCCTGTAATACACCTCGACTAAAGGTAGTTTTACCTGCGCCCAATGGTCCTTGTAAAAATACGGTTTGGCCACCACGAACATAGTTGGCAATTTTAGCCGCTAATTGTAGCGTTGCTGTTTCATCTTTTAGCTCAGCGTAAAATACTGCCACGACTTATACTCTCTGTTAATGGTAAATAGCGCTGGTATATTAACAAATTAACCGCTATTACAGCCAGTAAAACCGCAACTTAGCTCAGACTATCTAAACTGGTCTTAGTTCCATCATCACTAGTCGCCATGTTAGCATTTATGTTAAATTAAGTAGCGCTATTCTTTAGGCGCTCACTTTTGGCATAAATGATGAACATTGATTACCCACAATTAGCTCTGCAAATAAAACAGTGGGCCAAAGAACTTGGCTTTGCCGAATTGGGTATAACCGATGTCGACTTATCCGAAGCTGAACCACACCTACAACGTTGGTTAGATGCTGGTTACCATGGCGAAATGGACTATATGGCCAGCCATGGCATGATGCGCGCCCGCCCAGCGGAACTCCATCCTGGCACGCTACGGGTATTAAGTGTTCGATTAAACTACTTACCTACCACTGCCGCTTTTGCCACTAACTTAGCGGATCCTAATCTAGCTTATATCAGCCGCTATGCGCTGGGCCGTGATTATCATAAGCTCATGCGTAATCGGCTTAAACAATTAGGCGATAAAATTAAACAACAGGTGACCACTTTAGGCTTTAGGCCTTTTGTCGACTCTGCACCCATATTAGAACGTCCACTGGCCCAAAAAGCAGGCTTAGGCTGGATAGGTAAACATAGTCTGCTTTTAAACTCAGATCATGGCTCGTGGTTTTTTCTGGGTGAATTGCTAGTCGACATTCCTTTGCCAGTGGACCCACCACATCAAGGTGACTGCGGCCATTGCGTGGCTTGTATTACCACCTGCCCTACCGGCGCTATTGTTGCCCCTTATATTGTAGATGCTCGGCGCTGTATTTCTTATTTAACCATAGAGCTAAAAGAAGCCATACCCGAAGAGTTCCGGCCATTAATAGGTAACCGTATTTATGGTTGCGATGATTGCCAATTAGTTTGTCCTGAAAACCGCCAAGCACCACTTAGTACTGAAACCGATTTTCAACGCCGTGAACACTGGCAAGATCAGTCTTTACTGTCTTTATTTGCTTGGCCAGAATCGGTGTTTTTACGTAACACCGAAGGCAGTGCTATTCGGCGGATTGGCCACCAGCGTTGGCAGAGAAATATAGCCGTTGCTTTAGGTAACGCACCTTATAGTGCTGATATTATTGCCGTGTTACAACAGCAATTAACCGATGCGACACCCTTAGTGGCTGAGCATATTCAATGGGCATTACAGCAGCAAAAGCGTAAAGGCTGGCAGCAAGACTCATTGATCCCGCGCCAGACAGCACGCTTAGTACGTATTATCGAAAAAGGTTTGCCTCGAGACGCTTAAGCTCAGCTTGTCGCGCATCTCTACGCTGTTTAGCAGCCGTTAAAATCTGCTGCTGTTGTTGCTCGCTCGCCGTTGCCCAGCCGGTGATCTCGGTTAATAACCGACCACAACCAAGACAACAATCTTGCTGATCTAAGCAGCAATTTCTGACGCAGGGCGAAGCTAACATACAAAACCTTTTTGTTTATTCAGCTTGCTTAGTTAATTAGCATGCTGCCGGTTTCATCTAAGCGCTGATGCCAAGACAATGCCTCTGCCAATAAGTGTGGCGTATGGCCACCTTTTTCGCAGGCACGATTATAGTAATCTAATAATGCTTCACGATAGCTTGGGTGTACACAATGGTTAATCACTTGAATAGCCCGCTCGCGTGGCGCTAACCCTCGTAAGTCAGCTAGACCTTGTTCAGTTACTAAGATATCAACATCATGCTCAGTATGATCAACATGGCTAACCATAGGCACGACACTAGAAATTGAACCAGCTTTAGCTATCGATTTAGTAACAAAGATAGCTAAATGCGCGTTACGAGCAAAGTCACCCGAGCCACCAATACCATTCATCATTCTAGTACCGCAAACATGGGTTGAGTTAATATTGCCGTATAAATCAAACTCTAACGCCGTATTAACAGCAATAATCCCTAAACGACGCACTAACTCAGGATGGTTAGAAATTTCTTGAGGCCGTAATACTAGCTTATTTTTATATTTGTCTAAGTTACCAAATACATCTTTATTACGCCGCTCGGATAACGTAATAGAACTGCCAGAAGCGAAATCTAATTTACCGGCATCAATTAAATCAAAGGTAGAATCCTGCAATACTTCAGAATACATGGTTAAATTTTCAAACGAGGATGCTATTAATCCTGTCATCACTGAGTTAGCAATATTACCAATACCGGCTTGTAATGGGCCAAGATTCTTCGGCAAACGACCATCCAATACTTCTTGCTCTAAAAACGCCACTAAATGATTAGCAATAGCTTGAGTATCGCTATCTGGTTCAGTCACGGTAGATGGTGAGTCGGTTTTGTTGGTAAACACTATGGCGACTATTTTAGCCGGATCAATTGGAATAGCCGTGCTACCAATGCGGTCATCCACTTTTACTAAGGGTACTGGCGTTCGAGTTGGCCGATAGCTTGGAATATAAATATCATGCAAGCCTTCTAAATTTGGATTTTGGCCAAGATTAATTTCAATAATCACTTTTTGGGCGAATATAGCAAAGCTAGCGGAATTACCCACTGAGGTGGTAGGCACTATGTGGCCATGTTCGGTAATAGCAACGGCCTCAATAACCGCCACATCCGGCATTCTTAACTGATGATTACGTAATTGTTCTACCGTTTCTGATAAATGCTGGTCAATAAACATGACTTTGCCATCATTAATGGCTTTACGTAAGGTGCTATCAACTTGAAAAGGCATCCGCCGCGCTAACATACCGGCTTCGGTCATCTGCTTATCTAAATCGTTACCTAATGAAGCACCGGTCATTAAGGTGATTTTCATCGGGGTCGTTAACGCTTTAATGGCTAAGGCTTGTGGCACAGCTTTCGCTTCACCTGCACGGGTAAAACCACTCATACCAACGGTCATACCATCTTCTATCATATCGGCTGCAAGTTCAGCAGACATAACTTTACTATGCAACGACGCAAGCCGGATCCGGTCTAAAGACATTATGTGTGTTCTCAGTACAACAAAAAGTGAGGTATTCTATGAGAAATATTAGTCAGTGCCTAGCAGACTTAGACTTATGTCTAATAAGAATAGGAAAAAGAATATTAAAAAAATACTAAGGGCAATAGAAACAACAAAAGCCGCTAATAAGCGGCTTTTGTTGTAAATTTGGAGCGAGTAACGAGATTCGAACTCGTGACCTCGACCTTGGCAAGGTAGCGCTCTACCAACTGAGCTATACTCGCATCGAACAGTGTAATTAACTAATGTAATTACGTGTTGATGGCGCGCATTTTACAAAACCAGCTTATTAATGCAAGTGTTTTTTACGCTAATTTGAAAAAATGCTGCTGATAGACTACTAATTCAGCAATTGACTCGCGAATATCATCCAATGCTAAATGACTGCCCGATTTTTTCACTAATGCTGATACTTCAGGGTTCCACCGCTTTGCTAATTCTTTAATGGTACTGACATCTAAATTTCGATAATGAAAAAACGCTTCTAAAGTTGGCGCATATTCGGCTAAAAAGCGGCGATCTTGGCCAATACTGTTGCCACACATTGGCGACTTACCCGCTGCAACGTAGTCTTGCAAAAATGCGATGGTCTGATGCTCTGCTTGAGCTAAAGTAACCGTACTGGCACGACAGCGCGCTGTTAAGCCGCTTTTACCGTGCTGCTCAATACACCATTCACTCATATTATCTAATACTTGATCTGATTGCTTAATCGCAAACATCGGCCCTTCAGCAAGAATATTCAATTGACTGTCAGTGACGATAGTGGCAATTTCTAAAATTACATCCGTTTTAGGATCTAAACCGGTCATTTCAAGATCTAGCCAAATTAAATTATTGTCATTTTTGCTCATTAAACACCCCTATTATCGTTGTCACTTTGTTCATGCACAGAATACAGGTATCATACACGGCCAACGCTAAGTATTGATAGCGAACTTTTACCCGAAGCAGTCCGAGTGACTATACCGAGTGACTATTGTTAACGAACACATTGCCGAACACCTGGCCAAAACAGTGACGAATATTAAGTGACGAAAAAGAAACATTTAACTCAACGCCAACAACAGCGGATATCAGATAATGCCGACAAGCGCTTGCGCCAACATAAAAGCAAAATGGTCGAAAGTGTGGATGATGCCGCCTTTGCTCCGGCAGAGAATGGGTTAATTATAAGTCGCTTTGGCCAGCATGCCGATGTTGAAGCCAGTGACGGTCAAATTGTCCGCTGCAATATGCGGCGGTCGATTGCTTCACTCGTTACCGGTGATAACGTGATGTGGCGTCGAGCACTGCAACCTACCGGCGGTATTGATGGCGTGATAGATGCCGTGGAACCACGTACATCTGTGTTATTACGTCCTGATTTTTACGATGGTTTAAAACCCGTCGCCGCCAATATTGATTTAATGATTATTGTCTCGGCTATTTTACCGGCATTATCACTCAATATTATCGACCGCTATTTAGTGGCGGCTGAAATCACCGGTATTAAACCGTTATTAGTGATTAATAAAATTGATTTGCTGCCGGTTGAAGAGCAACAAGTCATTGCCGCTAAACTCGCTTTATATCAAAACCTAGGGTATGACTTCCTGATGGTCAGTGCCAATACTAATGAAGGTATGAGTGAACTGTTAACTTATATTCAAAGTGGTACTAGCATTTTCGTTGGCCAATCGGGTGTAGGTAAATCATCTTTGATGAACACCTTAATGCCTGGTTTAGAAGTACAAACCCAAGATGTCTCTGCTAACTCTGGTCTAGGCCAACACACCACCACAGTGTCGCGATTATACCATCTTGCAGAGGGAGGTAAATTAATTGACTCACCCGGCATTCGTGAATTTGCCTTATGGCATTTAACGGCTGAAGAGGTTACCCGTGGCTTTAATGAATTTATTCCTTGGCTAGGACGCTGTAAATTTCGTGACTGCAAACATATTAGCGATCCCGGTTGTGCCGTTCAACATGCTGTTGAAATTGGCGAAATCAGTACTGAACGATATGATAGTTACTTAAAAATTTTAGCCAGCATGGCGCAAGACAAACCCAATCATTTTTAACTTTTATTGAGTGTTATATGGATAACGTAAAAATTTCTTTGCAATATTTGCTGCCTAAGCATTTAGTGTCACGGTTAATTGGTAAATTAGCCGCAGCAAAATTAGGCTGGTTTAGTCATTTTTTAATTAATCGCTTTATTAGCGCTTATAACATCAATATGCAAGAAGCCAAGTTTGAGCAGGCCAAAGATTATGCCAGCTTTAATGAGTTTTTTACTCGACCTTTAAAAGACGGTATTCGACCTTTAGCTACAGATGAAGCTATTATTGCTCATCCAGTTGATGGTTGTATTAGCCAGCTTGGCCCGATTATAGATGGCCAATTAGTACAAGCTAAAAACCATAATTATACTTTGCAAAGCTTACTCGGCGGCGATAGCCATGACGCTCTACCCTTTGCCGGCGGCGACTTTGCCACTATTTATTTAGCACCTAAAGATTATCACCGCATCCATATGCCGGTTGCCGGTACTTTACGCCAGATGATTTATATTCCAGGCGATCTATTTTCGGTTAACCCTTTAACAGCGGCTAACGTACCAGACTTATTTGCCCGTAATGAGCGAGTGGTTACTATTTTCGATACTGAGCTAGGCCCTATGGCTCTAGTGCTAGTGGGAGCAACCATCGTCGCCAGCATTGAAACAATTTGGGCCGGTACTGTTACACCACCGGCAGGAAAGCATATTTTCCGTTGGACCTATCCAGCCCATGGCAAAACAGCTATTAAGTTAGAAAAAGGCGAAGAAATGGGTCGCTTTAAGCTAGGCTCTACCGTAGTACTGGCTTTTGCTGCAGACAAGCTCCAGTTTTTACCTGAGCAAGAAGCAGGCAGCGTAACCCGTATGGGCGCACCTTTTGCTTCGAAAAAAGTAACCGTGCACAACACGGATACTAGCTCAGAGATGGCTTCAGAGACTAACTATGTAAAGAGCTCAGATACTAGTTCAGTTAATAACTCAGAGATTGAGTCAAATAGTACAGAGAGTGTAGATAATAGCGCTGAGACTGAATCGGTATCAGGCTCTAAGAGCAGCTCTAACACCAGTTCGAAAAACAGTTCAGACCAAAGCTAACATGCAAATTATTGCCCATCGTGGTGCCAGCGGCGAGTTTCCTGAAAACACGCTGCTGGCTATCGAACAAGCCATTCAACAAGCCGCCGATGGTATTGAAATAGATATCTTTGCCGTCGACGGTGAGCTTATCGTGATCCATGATCACCATCTTGCCCGCACCACTAACGGTAAGGGTAGCATTTATCAGTACAGCCTAGCGCAATTGCAACAACTTGATGCTGGCCAAGGTCAAACCATCCCTACGCTGTGGCAAGTGCTACAACTACTGCATCCCACCACGCTGTGGTTAAACATAGAGTTAAAAGGTGCCGATACCGTAGCCGCTTTAGTAGCGCTATTAGCGCGTGCCGAGCTGCAATTACAATTTGATTGTAGTCGGCTACTGGTGTCATCATTTAATCATCATTTATTGGCTGAGTTAGCCGTGCAGCGACCAGATATTAAATTGGCTGCCCTTACTGCCAGCTTACCACTGCACTATGCTGCGTTTGCTAGCGCGCTAAATGCCTATGCCGTTAATTGTGATGTTAGTTTTATTAATGCAGATTTTGTAGCTGATGCCAAAGCACGTAATTTAAAAGTGTATGTGTATACGGTTGATCAAGCAGACGATATAGCGCGGTTACGGCAGTATGGTGTGGATGGCATTTTTACTAACTATCCAGCCAGAAGCCGCCAGTTAGTATTGGTATTAAACGAAAATAAGTAAGTAGTATTTTTTAAATTACACCCAGACTAACAGAGTTCTTCTTTATCGTCATCACAGCTAGTACATTGGCTACATAAGCGCATATTCATTACATGAGCTAACACTACTAAAATAGCGCCTATTATCAAAATGGTATGTTCATATTCAGCACCCCAAGCGGCTTTTTGCCAATAAATAAACCCACCCAAAAACAATGAGTAAAATGGATAAAGCTTGCGGTGATAACGATGAAAACCAATAAATAGCGTTATAAAGCCTAACACCATTGTGGTTAATAACACGATATTTTCAAAAGCATGGTTATGCATAAAGCTTAAGCCAAGCAGAGGCAATACCGGTAATAACACAGGCAGCATGATGCAGTGTATAGCACATAACGAGGTTATGGTAATACCCACTTTATCAAATAAGCTACGAAAACTGGCTAACACGGCAATGTCTCTCACACTATGAACGTTGAAACGATATAATATAACAAATCAATTCGGTTGGGAATGGCGCAATGAAAATATTTTATTTCAACGCTAATGTCTGCTGAAGGTTAGCGGTTAATGTGGCATAATATCCCGAGTTTTCAGCAGTAGTATTAACAGGTAGTAGTAATGGATACGTTATTAAATCAACTCGATGACAACTTAAAAGAGCTGTACCGTAAAACGGTTGACGCTGATGCTGTGCTAGATAAATTACAGCAACAGGGTAAAGCTAAACATCAGCATATATTTGTCGACAATAGTGTATTCCAAGCAACCAGCAATCGCTTTATGCCTTATCTTTCCGAAACCGCTGAGCAAGTTTCAGCAATGCGTTTAAACCAACAGTTTAATACTGCTACTTTAGAGCGTGTGGTAAAGCAATTAAAGTTACTGCATAAAACCTTAGCTGATTTCCGTCTAGCAATTAAAAGTAGCTAACCGGCTTGTTTAGCCGGTTAATTTAGCAGGTACTAGTGGGTATTAGTTATCGCTAATTTTAGGCTGTTCCGCTTGTGCTGCTTGTATTTTGGGCAATACATCACGGCTAAACCATTGCTCTAACATCTGTTTTTCATAGCGAAACTCATCATTATCTCGATAACTGCGTAACGTATGCATAAAGCCCATATCACGCAGCTTCTCTTCTTGATTGATAATTTGTTCGCCATAGTTATTTTGAATAATATGACTAAATTTTATCGCAGGTGAATATATTTCTTTAACGACCCGCAACTCGTTGCCCGCCCCTCCTGCAAAAGGATCAATCTCACCGGCTAAATCCAAATCCGTTACCGTAATCTTCCAGCTATAATCCTCCGGCAGCTTTTTTGCCATATCAACAAAGTAACCGTCAAAAATTTTAAGCACCCTTTCACGATACCTATTTTTAGATTCATTAGCCGGACGAATATCAGTAAACTTCTCTGGCTGTTGCCAGTTTACTTCAACTTGCGCAGCATAAGCAGCTGTCCCCGCTAAACTAGCTAGACTAACCACACTGCAAATTAAAGCTAATTTACGCATATTATTTCTCCTTAACTTAAAAGTTTACACTTAGTTACGTTAAGCGCTAAGTAGCAAATTACTATTTAGACAACTAATTACTACTAACAGTTCAGCTTTGTTTTAAAGCGCGTGTCAGCCACTCTATCCTTATTCTAGGATAGAGATCAGGCTAAACTGTTTAAATTTGTAGCAATATGCTGGAATAAAGTGTGGGTAGATAGTTGTTAAGCGGTATTTAGCCATAAAAAAAGCACCGAAAAATCGGTGCTTTTTATGTGTTAAGTGGGAGGCTTACATCATGCCGCCCATGCCACCCATACCGCCCATATCAGGCATGCCGCCACCTGATGATTCTGGCGCTGGCTTATCAGTGATCATCGCTTCAGTAGTGATCATTAATGAACCGATAGAGGCTGCAAATTGCAGTGCAGAACGAGTAACTTTAGTTGGGTCAAGAATACCCATCTCTAGCATATCGCCATACACGTCAGTTGCCGCGTTGTAACCGTAGTTACCTGTGCCTTCTTTAACTTTGTTGATAACAACAGAACCTTCTTCACCTGCGTTTTCTACGATTTGACGCAGTGGTGATTCCATGGCACGTAGGGCAATTTTGATACCGTGGGTTTGGTCTTCGTTAGCACCTTTTAAGTCAACTAAGCTAGCTGCAACGCGCACTAATGCTACGCCACCGCCAGGTACTACGCCTTCTTCAACTGCAGCACGTGTTGCATGTAATGCATCTTCAACGCGGGCTTTTTTCTCTTTCATTTCAATTTCAGTTGAGGCGCCAACTTTGATTACTGCAACACCGCCAGATAATTTAGCTAAACGTTCTTGCAGTTTTTCTTTGTCATATTCAGACGTGGCTTCTTCAACTTGTTGACGAATTTGCTTAACGCGGCCGTTAATCGCCTCTTGCTCACCGGCACCATCAATAATAGTGGTGTTGTCTTTAGTGATCACAACGCGCTTAGCAGTACCTAATTCTTCTAAACCGGCTTTTTCTAATTCCATACCGATTTCTTCAGAAATAACCGTAGCACCGGTTAATGTCGCAATGTCTTGTAGCATGGCTTTACGACGGTCACCAAAACCTGGTGCTTTAACGGCTGATACTTTAACGATGCCGCGCATATTGTTGACGACTAATGTGGCTAAGGCTTCGCCTTCAACGTCTTCAGCAATAATAAATAATGGCTTACCTGATTTAGCCACTGCTTCTAATACTGGCAGTAATTCGCGAATATTAGAGATTTTCTTATCAATGGCTAAGATATACGGGCTATCTAATTCTACTTGGCCAGCTTCTTGGTTGGTGATGAAGTAAGGTGATAAATAACCACGGTCAAACTGCATACCTTCAACCACATCTAGCTCATTCGCTAAACCTTGGCCTTCTTCAACAGTAATTACGCCTTCTTTACCCACTTTATCCATGGCTTCGGCAATAATATTACCAATCTCTTCATCAGAGTTAGCCGAGATAGTACCCACTTGGGCAATAGCTTTGCTGTCGGCACAAGGCTGAGATAAGGCTTTTAAACCTTCTACTGCTGCGATAACAGCTTTATCGATACCGCGCTTTAAATCCATTGGATTCATACCTGCTGCAACGGCTTTAACGCCTTCAGCAATAATATTTTGCGCTAATACAGTGGCTGTAGTAGTACCGTCACCGGCTTCATCATTGGCTTTAGAGGCAACCTCTTTCACCATTTGCGCGCCCATGTTTTCAAACTTGTCTTCTAGCTCTATTTCTTTTGCCACTGAAACACCATCTTTGGTGATCATTGGCGCGCCAAAAGATTTATCTAAAATCACGTTACGACCCTTAGGGCCTAAAGTAACTCGTACTGCGTTTGCTAAAATGTTTACGCCTTTAAGCATTTTATTGCGAGCGTCATCACCAAAACGTACGTCTTTTGCTGCCATGTTTTCTAATCCTTATAAAGTAGTCAATGTAGTATTAATATAAAAACACATTGAAATAATTAGTCTAAAATAACACCTAAGATATTGTCTTCTTTAGTGATTACATACTCTTGACCTTCAATTTTCTCGGTGCGCTCTACGTAGTTACCGAACAACACTTTGTCACCTACTTTTACATCTAATGCTTTTACATCACCGTTATCTAACACACGGCCATTGCCTACAGCAACGACTTCACCACGAGTTGATTTTTCTGCTGAAGCGCCTGTAAGAACAATGCCACCAGCTGATGTGGTTTCAGCTTCTAAACGTTTAATAATGACACGGTCATGTAATGGACGAATATTCATGCTCTATCTCCTAAAGCGGTTTCGGTTGTATGACACCTTTGCTAAACATGATTGTTTAACTCAGGTGTAAATTGTCTGCTCACTATATGGGGTGACGGAAGATAAAACCCAAGGCTTAAGTTTAAAAAATTGTTTAACCCAGTTTTTAACTGCTTTATCCTGTTCTGATAAATAAGCTAAAAACCTTGGATAAAGCCTGATAGACTGAAATCCGCTACTCGGACATTAAATAAATTGAAATTCGTTATATGAAATTCGATTATTTGAAATAGTTTTAGGCTATAGCAGGTCTATGCTGCTGACCCTCAAAGATGAATAGGAAGCTGTAAGCAATGTATAAGCTGTTTTTACTGCCGTTAATTCTCTGGTGCGGATTATTACAAGCCCAGAGTAATAGTTCTGTATTAGATAGTTTGCTGAATACTCAACCCACTTTTTTACCGGTTGAGCAAGCATTTGAATTTGATTTTAACCAGCAAGATGAGCAACTTATTGTCAGCTGGACCATTGCCGACGGTTATTACTTATACAAAGACAAAATAAAGCTAGGTGGCATTGCAGTAAGTTTTTCTCATCCTACTTACCCGGCCAGCATGCAGATTGAAGATGAATACTTTGGCATCACAGATGTCTACTTTCATCAATTAATTTTACGCATTCCATTAGCTGATATCAGTGAAGATGCGGTATTTAAAATTCAATATCAAGGTTGTGC
Source organism: Rheinheimera salexigens (assembly GCF_001752395.1). Classification (NCBI taxonomy): domain Bacteria; kingdom Pseudomonadati; phylum Pseudomonadota; class Gammaproteobacteria; order Chromatiales; family Chromatiaceae; genus Rheinheimera; species Rheinheimera salexigens. The sequence continues at coordinate 3,295,538 of NZ_MKEK01000001.1, forward strand.
TGAAGCCGGTTTATGCTATCCGCCGGTAACTAAAGAACTGCCTATTTCAACTGTTATAAACAAAGATAATGCTACTGCCAATGCAGGATTAGCGAGTGATTCTAAGCAAACGCCTATTTCTAGCCAAAATACTTTGGCTAACAAACTGAGTGATGGTGCTAGCTTAGCCACCTTGTTTGGCTTTTTCTTACTTGGCTTAGGCTTAGCTTTTACCCCTTGCGTATTCCCAATGTACCCCATTTTAACCAGCATTATTGTCGGTCAAGGCAAGCAGTTATCTAATAAACGCGCCTTTAGTTTATCGTTCTCTTATGTCCAAGGTATGGCGATTACATATTCCGCCTTAGGCTTAGTCGTTGCCAGCTTAGGCGTTAAGTTTCAAGGCTATATGCAGCACCCTGCTGTTCTTATCGTTGCTAGCATCATCTTTGTCTTACTGGCCCTTTCCATGTTTGGCGTATTTAACCTCACTTTACCGGCTAGCTGGCAAGAAAAAATTAGTAAGGTGAGTAACAAGCAACAAGGTGGCTCGTTAAAAGGTGCTTTTGTTATGGGCGCTTTATCCGGCCTTATTGCCTCTCCTTGTACTACCGCCCCCCTATCTGCAGCCTTACTCTATGTGGCGCAAAGTGGCGATCTTTGGCTTGGTGCCATTACCTTGTATATCTTAAGTTTAGGTATGGGCTTGCCACTTTTATTGTTAGGCAGCTCGGGCGGAAAATGGTTACCTAAAGCAGGCCAGTGGATGAATGCGGTAAAAACAGGCTTTGGTTTTTTACTGCTAGCCGTGCCGTTGGTATTATTAGAGCGGATGTTACCCTTTAGCTATGTGCTGATTGCCGGAACGGTATTAATTCTGGCCTTTTTGATTTATTTATATCGGGTCATGTTTAACTTAACCAGTAGCAATGCCAAAGCGGTGTTATTGATACTAGGCCAAGGTTTACTTATTGCTAGCTTATGGTTAAACATCCAATATTGGTGGCCAACAGCCGCACCAACAGCGAACGCAACCAGCCAATCAAGCACTGAGTTTATCACCGTTGCGACCTTAGAAGAGTTACAGCAGCAGCTACAGCAAGCTGATGGTCGCTACAGCATGGTCGATTTATATGCTGACTGGTGTATTGCCTGTAAAGAGTTTGAACACTTAACTTTTTCTAAACCTGTGGTGCAAGCCCAAATGGAAAAAATGCAGCTTATTAAAGTCGATGTCACCAAAATGAGCCGCAAAGATCAGGCGATATTAGATAAATTTAACGTTTTAGGCTTACCGACTATTTTGTTTTTTACCCCAAATGAACAAGAGCTTAGCCAAGCTCGGGTAACCGGCTTTATGGCTGCAGGCGAGTTCGCAAGCCACTTACAGCAAATACAAAACTAAACTTTAGGCGGCGTTTCACCCTAAACGCCGCTCTCTTCTTCAGCCATTCTGTCTGATAAGACCAGTATTTTGCTGCCATTTGTCACGATTTCACTATAATAAGGCGCTATTGTTAAGCTAACTGTGCGGTTCGCGGTCACTTTTGATAACAGAAAAGCTAACTGAATTGACAACAGATGCAATTACAACCAAGCTTTGGCAAAATAATGCCGAAAAATAATAAGCGGGAAAATCGCAGCTATGTCAGCAAAATCGACGGCACCAAAATATAACGTGTTAGTTCTAAATGGACCAAATTTAAATATGCTGGGTGTTCGTGAACCCGCAGTATATGGCAGTGCAACCTTAACAGAAATTATCAACGACCTGACGGAACGGGCGAACGTGCTAAGTGTCGAACTGACACATCTGCAGTCAAATGCAGAGCATGAATTAGTTACTGCTATTCAGCAAAGCTTAGGTCAACAGGATTTCATTCTGTTTAATCCTGGCGCTTTTACTCATACTAGCATTGCGCTTCGCGACGCTTTGCTTGCTGTTGCAGTACCTTTTATTGAGATTCATATATCAAACGTGCATGCCCGGGAAAGCTTTCGTCGGCATTCATATTTATCTGATATTGCTAAAGGTGTAATTTGCGGCCTCGGGGCCAAGGGTTATCACTATGCACTTGACGCAGCAGTATCACTATTAAACACAACCAAATAGTCATAACTAAATCAGGCATAAGAAATGGATATTAGAAAGATAAAAAAACTAATCGAGCTACTAGAAGAATCTGGTATTACTGAGCTTGAAATCACTGAAGGTGAAGAATCGGTACGTATTAGCCGTCATGGTCCAGCACAGCATGCTCCAATGCAATACAGTATGCCAATGCAACAACAACAGCACCCGTTAGCGGTCGCGCCTCCAGTCGCAGCTGCGCCAGAAGCGCCAAAAGTGATTAGTGGCCATACTGTTAAATCACCTATGGTCGGTTCTTTCTATCGCGCCTCTTCTCCAACGGCCAAATCTTTCGTTGAAGTCGGCCAAACTGTTAATGTTGGCGATACCTTATGTATCGTAGAAGCCATGAAAATGATGAACCAAATCCAATCTGATAAAGCCGGAGTGGTTAAAGAAATTTTACTTGAAAACGGTGAGCCGGTTGAATTTGATCAACCTCTCTTTGTCATCGGCTAACGCAAAAGGCAGACTGATGCTAGAAAAAGTACTGATTGCCAACCGTGGCGAAATTGCATTGCGTATATTACGCGCTTGCAAAGAGCTTGGCATAAAAACGGTAGCGGTACACTCAACAGTGGATCGCAACTTAAAGCACGTTTTACTGGCCGACGAAACCATTTGTATTGGTCCTGGACCGTCGCCATTAAGCTATTTAAATATTCCGGCATTAATTGCCGCAGCTGAAGTAACCAATGCGCAAGCTATTCACCCAGGTTATGGTTTTTTAGCTGAGCGGGCCGACTTTGCTCAGCAAGTTGAAGAAAGTGGCCTTATCTTTATCGGACCTACGGCGGAATCTATTCGCACTATGGGTGATAAAGTTGCTGCCATTGAAGCGATGAAAAAAGCCGGTGTACCTTGTGTACCGGGTTCAGACGGCGCGCTGGGTGACGATGCAGACACCAATAAAACTATTGCTAAGCGCATTGGTTATCCGGTTATCGTTAAAGCCTCTGGCGGCGGCGGTGGTCGTGGTATGCGTGTGGTGCGTAGCGAAGAAGAGTTAGTTACTTCAATCGAAATGACTAAAGCTGAAGCTAAAGCTGCTTTTGGTAACGACATGGTCTATATGGAGAAGTTTTTAGAGAATCCTCGCCATGTTGAAATCCAAATCTTAGCCGATGGCCAAGGCAATGCTATTCATTTAGGTGAGCGTGATTGCTCGATGCAACGTCGCCACCAAAAAGTGGTAGAAGAAGCTCCTGCACCAGGTATCACTGAAGAATTACGTAAATTTATTGGTGATCGTTGTGTTGCTGCTTGTAAAGTGATGAATTATCGCGGTGCGGGTACTTTTGAGTTTTTATTTGAAAACGGTGAGTTTTTCTTTATCGAGATGAACACCCGAATTCAGGTAGAACACACTATTACTGAAATGATCACCGGTATCGATTTAATCAAAGAGCAACTGCGTATCGCATCTGGTATGCCGCTGACGCTTAAGCAAGAAGATATTGTTATTCGTGGCCATGCCATTGAATGTCGTATCAATGCTGAAGATGCTAAAACCTTTATGCCATCACCCGGCACTATTACCCGCTTCCACCCGCCAGGTGGTAACGGTATTCGTTGGGATTCGCATATTTATTCAAATTATACTGTGCCGCCAAATTACGATTCCATGGTCGGTAAATTAATAACGTATGGCGAAAGTCGTGATATCGCCTTAGCGCGGATGCGTAATGCGTTAGATGAGTTATTAATTGAAGGTATTAAAACCAACATTGATTTACATAAAATCATTATGAATGATAGCGGCTTCCGTCAGGGTGGCACTAACATTCACTACCTAGAGAAAAAACTTGGTATAGCCTAGTGTTTTAATCACTTTGTTAAACTCTGAGTTTACTCACAGATTAAAGGCCGCAATAGCGGCCTTTTTGTTATAATAGCCAAAATAAAATTAGCTACGAGACGAATTATGCCTTGGATCCAACTGCGCGTTAACACCACTGAACTAAAAGCCGAACAAGTTAGCGATATGCTAATGGGCTGGGGTGCTCAAGCCGTAAGCTTTTTAGACGCGCACGACACGCCCATATACGAGCCTATGCCGGGCGAAGTTATCTATTGGACCAACACCATAGTCGTGGGCTTATTTGACGCTGAACACCCAATGGCTGAGGTTATTAGCCAATTGCAAAATGTATCCTTTTTTAAACATGGCCTAGAATACAAACTTGAGCAATTAGAAGATAAAGACTGGGAACGCGAGTGGATGGATAATTTTCATCCGATTAAATTTGGCGAGCGGTTATGGGTATGCCCTAGCTGGCGTGATATTCCAGATCCCACCGCCGTTAATGTGATGCTAGACCCTGGCCTTGCGTTTGGTACTGGTACCCACCCCACTACTGCCCTATGCATGCAATGGTTAGATCAAGTGATCCAACCTGATCAAACCGTGGTCGATTTTGGCTGTGGCTCAGGCATTCTAGGTATTGCAGCCCTTAAACTAGGTGCAAAACGGGTCGTGGGTATCGACATAGACCCGCAGGCTATAGAAGCCAGTGGCAAAAATGCTGAGCGCAATAATGTTGCAGGCCAAATTGAACTGTACTTACCTAAAGATCAACCCAAGCTTGAAGCTGATGTCGTCGTTGCCAATATTTTAGCTGGCCCATTGGCAGATTTAAAAAATATTATTAGTGCTTACGTTAAGCCAGGTGGTTTATTAGCATTATCTGGGATCTTAACTAGCCAAGCCCACGTTGTTATGGCGGCCTATGCCGACGAATTTACCTTTGATCCAATAGTCGAGCAAGAAGAATGGGTTCGATTGACCGCGCGAAAAGTGGAACTATGATAGGCTAAGTGTTACTAGTAATTTGAGCAATTTGGAGGCGTTATTATGGCAAAGTGGTTGGACGCTACGGTTACAGAGAATAAACACTGGCATGCTAACTTATTTAGTGTAAAGCTAAAAACAGCTGGCTTTGACTTTACCGCAGGCCAGTTTGTGCGTTTAGCAATAGAGACGGCCGATGGCCGTAAGCAACGTGCTTATTCGCTAGTGAATAGTCCGGGCGCTGAGGATCAAGAGTTTTTAATTAGTACTGTTGCCGATGGCTTATTATCGCCGCTTTTACAACAGTTAAAAATGGGTGACAAGCTGCAACTGAGTCAGCCAGCTTCAGGTTTTTTCACTTTAGATGAAGTGCCTGATGGCGATAATTTATGGTTAATTTCTAGTGGTACCGGCATTGGCCCCTATTTATCCATGCTAGGCACTACACAACTTTGGCAGCGCTTTGACCATGTCATACTTGTGCACAGTGTGCGCACTAGCGCCGACTTAGTCTATCGCGACTTTATTGAGCAACAGCAATTGCAGTATCCAGGCAAGTTACACTATCAAGCCATAGTTACCCGTGAAGCGCATAGCGGCGCACTGAATAAACGCTTACCAGAACTGATTAGTAGCGGCGAATTACAACGCGCCTGTAACCAGAAGTTAGACACCCAATCTCAAGTAATGATCTGTGGTAACCCCGCTATGATTACCGATACCCGCGCCCAACTTGAAAGCATGGGTTTAGTAAAAAACTTGCGCCGCACCCCGGGTAATATTACCGTTGAGCAATATTGGTAATGCTTTTCTAACCATCAGTGCTGTCGTCATCGTCATCGATTACTAGTACAACGCCTACGGTAATAATGCGATGTCCGACCATTTCTCGCACAATTAATTGTATATCGCCAAACTCGACTACAGCATCAATCTCTGGTGCTGAGTTTAAGGCTTTTTTCAATACTTGTTCTAAACTATCGTCATCGTCAGCCGCAAGTTTAATACCATAGGCATGCTCTAAGTCAGCGACTTTGGTATTACCTTTAATCGTAAGCTCGCGCGCAGGTAATTCATTGCTTTCATCATCATCGATAGTTGCCGAAAATACACAGTCAACAAAGCTACGGGTGCCGGGCTTTAAAACTATAAATAAATGATCCTCGGCACAGAGCAGCGTTGAGCCGCGTGGAGTGATAACGGATTCATTGCGAGTAATCATGGCAACCACGGTAGTATCGGGTAGCGCCATTTGTGATAAGCGACGCCCCACGGCTCTTGACGTAGCACCTAAAGTATATTCAACAATATCTGCATCTACTTTGCCTAAGGCGGTAATTTCTAACGTAGCTGCAGGCGTAGCGGGTGGTGGTACAGTTAATTTTAGCTTTCTTGCTACCCAAGGTAAGGTAGAGCCCTGCACGGTGGCGGAAATTAACACCACAAAAAATACCACATTAAAAATTAGCGCGGCTCCAGGCAACTCAAAAATCAACGGGAATATGGCTAAAATAATCGGTACTGATCCTCGCAAACCAACCCAAGACACTAAGGTGATTTCACGACGATTAAAACCAAATAACGCTAAGAAAGGGATTACCGCTAATGGTCTGGCGATAAAGGTTAATACCAAGGCAATAATTAAACCTTCAAACCACACGTCTAATAATGATGATGGGTTAATCAGTAAACCTAATACCACAAACATGGTGATTTGGCTTAGCCAAGCTAAACCGTCATGAAATAAAAAGGTACTGCGTTGGAACACAAAGCGGCTATTACCTATTACAACACCGGTTATAAAGATGGCTAAAAAACCACTGCCGCCTATGTTTGCGGCAATACCAAATGCTAATAAACCAAAGGCTGCGACCATCACGGGATATAAACCTGAGGCGACCAGCTGAATTTTATTAATCATTTTTACCGATAACCAACCTACAGCAAGGCCGACCACTGCACCCAAACCCATTTGGGATACAAACATCACTAATAAACCCGTGCCCGGTTTCATATCATGCATTAATATTTCTAACAAACCGATGGTCAAAAATATTGCCATGGGATCGTTAGATGCACTTTCTATTTCGAGAATTGATTTTAGTTTTTTATTTAAATTAATACCGGCATTACGTAATAACGCAAACACAGCGGCAGCATCAGTAGAGCCAACAATCGCTCCTAGCAACATACCTTGTAATAATGGAATATTAAGAATATATGCCGCGGCAACTCCGGTTACAGCAGCAGTAATTAATACGCCTAAAGTGGCTAATGTCGCCGCGGGTTTCCAAACTTTTTTTATCGCCCGTAACGGTGTTTGTAATCCGCCATCAAATAATATTATTGCTAACGCTAAGGTACCCAGTGCATGAGCCGCGCCTGCATTATCAAACACGATGCCGCCGGGGCCATCTTCACCGGCTAACATACCGACTAATAAAAATAGCACTAATACCGGTAAGCCTAATCTAGCCGACAATTTACTCGACATGATGCCAAGCAGGATCAGCACTGCAGCCAACAATATAATATGGTCAATTACGAACATGCACGGTTCTCTTCCTTAGCTGAGATACAGCTAAGTTTAATTAAAGATAAGGGATAATATAGCAGCTATATGGGGGCTTACTGCATGAATTTCAAGTAAAACAGCTGTTGAGCTTTAGTTCTGAAGCTAAGCCCTTAAGTAAGGCATTAAGAATGCCCTTAAAATATCCCAGCTAACGAGCGTAATAAACCTTGATGCAAAGGTAACTCGGCTTCTTGCCACTGTAGATTGGCTTTATTGGCAAAACTAACCACCTTTATTTGATACTTGCGCATATCAGTATCACGTTGCCACAATTGCTCAAAGCTGCCACTGTCGCCTTGGTTGAGTTGATGCTGACTGGTTTCTTCGACTAACGCTATTGAATCGGGCCTTATTCGCTCAGCAATTTGAATGTCGGTTAACATGGTATAATATTTATCTTTTACTAACTGATTACCCACATATTCAGCACCTGCAAAAGCCGCTAACACCACTAAACCTTTAACGATATCCTGACCATCCACATGGGTCGCAACCCCAGCATTAACGAACACAGCACCTTGTGCCGGATAGTTCGATCTGTAGTCATTTTTAACTATTGGTGCTCTATCTGGGTGTAATAAAGCATGCGTTTCTGCTTCGGTCATACCATATTCTTGCGCCAACACTTTTGCTGGTTTTTCTTTTAATACGGTACGCACATTCACTTGTAGCCAATATTGCGCCTGTAATGGCGAATCAACCAGGTTATAGCCGCGATCAAACAAAAAGTTACGTAAATCATCAGCTAACGGTAACTGATATTCTGCAGTAGTGTTGCGGATATCCAGAAAAATGCTGCGTTGTTCCGGCTCAACCGGATCTAGATACACTGTCTCGCTCATGCGTGTCTGCACATCTAATTGCCGTTTAGCAACAGACGTATGTAACGCTGAACAACTGGTTAACAGCAATAACGAACACAGCAGCCAAATTCGCATTTAAAATAAACCTGCTACAGCACGAGTTAAGCCTTGGGTTAACATAGGCTCGGCCTCTGGCCACTTTAAGTTAGCTTGGTTAGCATAACTTACGACCCGAGTTTGGTACTTACGCATATCGGTATTACGTTTATAACTTGAGGTCGTGCTACCACTATCGCCTTGTAATAATTGGTGCTGTGAACTTTCGCGTACGGTACCGTCAAAGCGCTCCATAATTTGAATATCGGTAATCACGCTATAATAAACATCTTCCACTAATGCATCCACTACTGTGCCCACTAAAGCACCACCGACCACAGCGCCTACCGTTGCACCACCTGACGCACCACCAGTTGCACGATGCAGCGCAAAACCTGTTACCGCCCCACCGGCTACCCCATGGCCCATACGCATTGCTGTGTTAACGTCACGGCCATTGGTTCGACCGACTTGCAACACATTTGCTTGCAGCCAGTAATGAGCACGACTGGGACTATCAATGACCTGATAACCACGGTTAATTAAGCTTGCTATAACTTGCGGTTTTAAATCAAACTCTGGTTTATCTGAGGTATTGCGAATATCAACAAAAATAGTCCGCAGTTCAGGATCAACTGGATCAAGAAAAATGGTTGAGCTCATTTTGGTTTGCACATCCAAATTGCGCTTCGCCACTGAAGTATGTAAAGCACCACATGCGCTTAGCGTTATCACCAAACCTAGTACTAGCAGGCCTTTTAGCTTATTCATTGCACTACTCCATTTTTCTATTGCTATAACCGTTAATTTAGTCAGCTGATCTGAACCATAACTGAATTATAGCTGAATTATAATTAGCCAAAATCAACTATCACTTAACTATAACTACACAGCTCAGCGAATAGCATCCCGCCTATTTTATTGGCTCTAGTTTAGCCTATAGCGCTGCTACGCAGCAAATGCTGCTCATTTTTACTTTACTTTTCTCGCTTAACCGTTACAATATGCGCCGCTCTTTTGAACGAAATTTATACAGTTTTTTCAGCTCTTTTAAAAGTAAGGTAATCGCTATGCATCCGATGTTAAACATCGCGGTTCGTGCTGCTCGCAGTGCGGGTAACGTGATCGCTCGTGCCTGTGGCCAACTTGATATGGTCCAGAAACTACAAAAAGGCACTAATGACTTTGTCACTAATGTCGACAAAGAAGCTGAACAAGCCATTGTTCAGATATTAAAGAAGTCATTTCCCACTCATGGTATTGTCGGTGAAGAGCATGGTGATTACGGCAATAGCGACAGTGAATTTCAATGGATTATTGACCCACTAGACGGTACTGCCAACTTTATCAAAGGCATTCCTCATTTTGCCGTTTCTATCGCATTAAAACATCAAGGTAAATTAGACCAAGCTGTGATCTTCGATCCACTGCGTGGCGAGCTATTTACTGCTTCTCGTGGTCGCGGAGCCCAATTAAATGGTACTCGGATCCGAGTGGTAAATTTACCCGATATGTCAGGTAGTATTATTGCTACCGGTTTCCCATTTAAAAATAAAACCCATATGCCTGCTTATAGCGGCATGCTCAATAGCATATTTAACGAAGCCGCTGATGTGCGTCGTACTGGCTCTGCTGCATTAGATTTAGCCTATGTTGCTGCAGGTCGATTTGATGGTTTCTTTGAAATCGGCTTAAAGCCTTGGGATATTGCCGCGGGTGAATTAATTGTCCGTGAAGCAGGTGGTTTAGTCTGTGATTTCGTTGGTGGTAATAACCAACTACGTAGCGGTAATATTGTTGCAGCTAGCCCGAAAGTATTGGCTGGCATGTTAAAAAATATCCGTCCACACTTAACAGATTACTTATCTCGTTAAGTGCTAGTTTGGCTTAAACGCTAACTAAGTACTGCTATAAGTACTGCTATAAGTATTGCTAAAAAGCCCCGTAATATTATTATTGCGGGGCTTTTTTTATATTCAGCTTAACCAAGTATCGTTAGGGTGTGCAGCTTATAAATCGGGCTGCTTATAACTGCTTAACTTGATAACCTTGCTGTTGCAGCAACTGTAGTAAGTTAGCCTCTCCGGCTAAGTGTAAGGCACCCACTAGCACCATCTCAACGTCAGCGGTTGTCAGCATAGCTTGTATTTGCGGCAGCCAGTCTTGATTGCGCTGCGCTAACATTCGTTGGTAAAACTGCTGTCCTGCAGGCGTATCTGCATATTCCATAGCAAAATCGGCTAAGGCCGTTAAATCACCTTCTCGCCAGGCTTTAATAATATTGTGCAGTTGGACTTCAATATGCTGTAATTCGCTTAACGATTGCTCAACAAATACATCCTCATCACCGGCTGAGACATTAAATAATAATGACAGTTGTTGTTCGATAGTCTCTAAAAAAGCCAGTTCACGCTGATCTTGCAGCGCTTTATCTAGATAAAATTTATCAACACCCTGACCATTTAACTCGGCTTGTTTTAACGCTAGCTGCATTAAATTTATTAATACAAAGTCCGGTTTAAAACTATCTAGCGCTTGAAGGTTTAAACCAAACTCTGTCGCTTGTTCTAATAATATTTGATAGCTTTTAGCGCTTAATACGTTAGTTAAGCTATTGCCGTCTTGATAACGGGCATGTTGCATCAGTAATTGCAAACCTGCGGCGGTTTCTAGTTGGCGAATATCGGCTTCAAACACCATAATGCTACTTTGCTCATAAGCGGTATTAAAAGCCGCAGGTAGCGGAAAAGCGGAGCTAGGTAACATATGTACAGTACCGGCAACAAACAATTTATGTTCGCCTTTGCTAATTTCGAATACCGAGGTCTTGGCAAAGACGCTACTACAAAAAAGTAATAACGTGGCGCAAAACATATAAATAATGCGACGCATCATCATGGTTATATAATCCTTTATGGTTAGCCTATTGGCTTAGCAGGTTTTTAACGCGCGTTATTCTGCAGCGGCAATTAGCGGTAATTCGCGTTGGCACCAATCTCGATAACCTCCGTCCAGGCTATACACTTGGCTATAGCCCATTTTCTGTAAGCTGTCAGCGGCTAATGCCGAACGATAGCCACCACCACAATATAATACTATGGTTTGGTTTTTATCCGGCACTTGCTGCTCAATATCCCGCTCAATAATACCTTTACCTAAATGTACGGCATTGGCAATATGGCCGCGCTGCCATTCATGGTCTTCTCGCACATCCAATAAGATATAAGGCTGAGTAAACTGCTGTAACTGAGGAATGGTAATTTCGTTTATATGCCGTTTAACTTGTGCCACTAACGCTAAAAATGCCGGTGCATGTTGTGGTGCCATTTGCTATTCCTTTAATAAAAAATGCCAGTCAATGACTGGCATTTTTAACATCTTTTGCAGTTAATTGCACTTAACTGCACTTATACTTAACTACATCAGAGCGTCAGTATTTTCGCCTTCTTTTTCAATTGGCGGTGGCGGTAGCATATCTTCACGGCTAATGCCGAGGATCTCTGCTATCGAACTCGCAACATAAATAGAAGAGTAAGTACCAATAACAATACCGAACAGTAATGCGGTGGCAAAGCCATGGATTAACGCGCCGCCCATATAAAATAGCACCACTAACACTAGCACTGTAGTTAATGACGTGATCACAGTCCGGTTTAACGTAGAGGTAATAGCATCATTAATAGTGTCATCAACGCTAGTATCACGCAACTTCCGGAAGCTTTCACGAATACGGTCAAATACCACTATCGTATCGTTAATCGAGTAACCAATCAGGGCTAAAATAGCGGCTAGTACCGTTAGGTCGAACTCTAAGCCGAGTAGTGAAAACAAGCCCATCGTGATAATAGTATCGTGGGCTAATGACACTACAGCCCCTACCGACAACCGCCATTCAAAGCGCATAGTAACGTAAAGCAAAATGCCGATTAATGCCACTAACATGGCAAGACCACCATCTTCTTTTAGCTCTTCACCAACGCTTGGGCCAACAAATTCGATACGGCGCATGGTCACGCCTTCGGCATTGCTTTGGTTTAAGATTGCCATCACCTCATCACCTAAGGTGGCCTGATCGATATCTGCTCGCAGCGGTATACGGATTAATACATCACGGCTAGTACCAAATAATTGTACTACCGCGTCTGAATAACCTTTATCGGCTAAAACTTGTCTTACCGCGGGTAAATCTGCTGGCTGATTAAAGCCGGCTTCAATTACCGTACCGCCGGTAAAGTCTAAGCCCCAATTAATGCCTTTAATGCTAATCGAAGCCACTGACGCCACTAGCATAATTGCTGATAGTATAATGGCTGGCCATTTTAACCGCATAAAGTTTAACGGCTGTTTAAAATTAAAAATTTGCATGCCGTAATCCTTATATTGGTAGCGACTGCACGCGGCGGCCACCCCAGAATAAATTAACTAATAAACGCGTACCTACAACGGCAGTGAAAATTGAAGTTAAAATACCGATTGCTAATGTGACAGCAAAACCTTTAACCGGCCCAGTACCAATACCAAACAAGATTAACGCCACTAATAACGTGGTAATATTCGAGTCGGTAATAGTGGCAAAAGCGCGGTCATAACCATGATGAATGGCTTGCTGCACAGAACGGCCATCTAAAAGTTCTTCTCGGATACGTTCAAATATCAGAACGTTAGCATCTACTGCCATACCTACGGTTAGTACAATCCCGGCCATACCTGGTAGCGTTAAGGTGGCACCGGGTATCATAGACATCACACCCACTATTAACACTAAGTTCGCAACTAACGCTACGTTGGCCACTAAGCCAAAGGCTTTGTAGTAAATAACCATAAAGATTAATACCGCAACCATACCCCACATAATAGCTGTGGTGCCTAGCTCAATATTTTCTTTACCTAAACTTGGGCCTATGGTGCGCTCTTCAATAATTTGAATTGGTGCTAATAAAGCACCGGCACGCAGTAAAGTGGATAAGTTTTGTGCTTCGCCTGGCGAATCGATACCGGTAATACGGAAATCACGGCCCAAACGCGCCTGAATAGTAGCATCGTTAATCACTTCTTGGTTTTTAACTAAGATGGGATTACCTTTGGCATCTAGCTCATCGCTTGGCTTATATTCGATAAATACCGATGCCATACGTCGCCCAATAGCATCACGGGTCGCTGTTGATAACATATTACCGCCTTTAGCATCTAACTTAATGCTAACTTGTGGCCGACTATATTCATCAAAACTTGAGCTAGCACCGGTGATATGTTCACCCGTTAGCATAATGCGCTTTTCCAGTAACACTGGTCGGCCATCACGGCTATAAAACAGCTCAGTGCCCGGCGGTATTCTGCCTTCTAATGCAGCACCTAAGTCAGCATCTGTATCCACTAAACGGAACTCTAAGGTTGCCGTAGCACCCAAGATTTCTTTTGCTTTAGCGGTATCTTGCACACCCGGTAATTGCACCACTATACGGTCAGCACCTTGGCGCTGAACTAAAGGCTCAGCCACACCAATTTCGTTTACCCGATTCCGAATAATGGTGATATTTTGCTCTAACGCATACTCTTGAATTTCTTTTAAGCGGATTTCACTGATACTAGCATGTACCGTAAATTCTTCAGCACTGGGTGTGAAAACCAATTCCCGGTCACGTTTTTTCAAAGCAGCTTGAGCGGCAGCTAAATCTTCTGCATTACGCATAGTGACTTTGACATAACCATTTGCAAGGTCAGCTTGAACGTTACGGTAACGAATTTTATCTTCACGTAAGTCGGCCCGGAACGTTTGCTCCATGTCGTTAAGGTTTTTGTCTATAGCAGCTTTCATGTCCACTGCCATTAAGAAGTGCACCCCGCCACGTAAGTCTAAACCTAACTTCATTGGCGAAGCGCCAATGGCATTTAACCAAGCCGGTGTTGCTGGGGCTAAGTTTAATGCTGTGACATAATTATCACCTAGTTTTTCTGTGGCAATTTCACGCGCTTGCAGTTGATCTTCAGTGGTATTAAAGCGGGCCAAAAGTTGGCCTTGCTCTAATACAACTGACTTAGCACTGATATTGGCTTGATCAAAACTACGCTCTAAATCGGCACGAATTTGCTCAGATACCACTCCACCTCGGGTAGCACTGATATTCAAAGCCGGATCTTCCGGATACAAATTTGGCAAGGCATAGATTAGCGCCGCTAACAGCACGCCAATCACTAGCACATATCGCCATAAAGGGTTTTTATTTAACACCTGGTTATCCTTTCTATCGGCTTACAGCGATTTAAGCGTGCCTTTAGGTAATACCGCACTAATTGCCGATTTTTGTACCGTTACTTCGGTGCTATCGTTAATGGCAATCACAACATAATCTTTATCATCAGCAATTTTATTAATCCGGCCAACAATACCACCCTGAGTTAATACTTCATCGCCTTTACCTAGTGCAGACATTAAGTTGCGGTGCTCTTTAACGCGTTTAGCTTGTGGACGGTAAATTAAAAAGTAAAAAATTAAACCAAATGCGACCAGCATTATAATTAAATCCCAACCACCACCTGCTGGTGTGGCTTGGCCTGCTACGTCTGCGTATGCTTTATTGATAAATAAACTCATGGTTGTGTCCCCTTAATTATAATTAATTTTGTTCTGTATTCGTTAGCGAATTTTCTAATGTTGGTACCGGTAAATCCCGTTTGGCATAAAACTGTTCTACAAACTGCTCCAAGTTACCAGCCGCGATAGCGTCGCGCAATCCTTGCATTAATACCTGATAATGTCGCAGATTATGCATGGTATTAAGCCGTGCACCTAAAATTTCATTACAACGGTCTAGATGATGTAAATATGACCGAGAATAATTTTTACAAGTGTAGCAATCACATTCTGCGTCCAATGGCGTAATATCGTCTTTATATTTCGCATTACGAATTTTAACCACGCCAGTATTGACAAATAAATGACCGTTTCGCGCATTCCGAGTGGGCATTACGCAGTCAAACATATCAATACCGCGGCGTACTGCTTCAACAATATCTTCTGGCTTACCCACACCCATTAAATAACGCGGTTTCTGGGCCGGCATTTGGTCTGTGGTGTGATTAAGAATATTAATCATGTCATCTTTAGGCTCACCTACCGATAAGCCGCCAATGGCATAGCCATCAAAACCGATATCTTCTAAGCCTTGCAGTGACACATCTCGTAAACCTGGATACATACCGCCTTGAATAATACCAAACAGTGCAGATGGGTTATCACCATGGGCATCTTTGCTGCGCTTAGCCCAGCGTAACGATAGCTCCATCGACTTTTTAGCTTGCTGCTCAGTGGCGGGATAAGGCGTACACTCATCAAAGATCATAACGATATCTGAACCAAGCGCTCGCTGTACTTCCATTGAGCGCTCTGGCGTTAGCATAATGCGCTCGCCATTTAGCGGAGAACGAAACTTAACACCTTCTTCAGTGATTTTACGCAACTCACCTAAACTAAAGACTTGAAAGCCACCTGAGTCGGTTAAAATTGGCTTTTGCCAATGCATAAAGTTATGTAAATCGCCGTGCTTACTAATTATGTCGGTGCCAGGGCGCAACATTAAGTGAAAAGTATTACCTAAACAAATTTGCGCACCGGTGGCTTCTAGCTCTTCTGGCGTCATGCCTTTTACCGTGCCATAAGTACCCACTGGCATAAAAGCTGGTGTTTCGACTACACCACGATCAAAAATCAACCTGCCGCGGCGGGCCTTACCATCAGTTGTATCTAATTCAAATTTCATTGTTATCCTCTTACGCCAGAAAAACAGTCTGGCTAATTTTCGCGGCAATTATAACAGCATACGTAACAAAACTAACTAATAAACGTCAGCCTATACACCCTAGCCGATATACATAGCATCGCCGTAGGAGTAAAACCGATATTGCTCAGCAATTGCCGTTGCATAAGCTTGCATCACATACTCGCGCTGGCTAAAGGCGGATACCAACATAATTAAGGTTGATTCCGGCAAGTGAAAATTGGTAATTAAAGCATCAATAACTTTAAACTCATAACCAGGGTAAATAAATATTTGGGTATCGCCTTTATAGGCAATTAAGTCACCATTACCTATTTGTGCCGCAGATTCTAATGAGCGCACTGAGGTTGTGCCCACCGCTACAACTTTACCTCCTCGGGCTTTACATGCCGCTATGGCAGCGACGGTGCTATCGGGTACATCGATATATTCAGCATGCATTTTATGCGCTAGCACATTGTCTACTCGTACCGGCTGAAAAGTACCGGCACCGACATGTAGCGTGACATATGCAAACTCAACGCCTTTGTCCGTTAACTGCTGTAATAAAGGCGTATCAAAATGTAAGCCGGCAGTAGGCGCAGCAACCGCGCCTGGCTTTTCGCTATACACGGTTTGATAGCGGGCTTTGTCTTCGGCAGTATCAGGGCGGTCTATATACGGCGGTAAAGGCATATGGCCTAAGCGCTCTAGCATGTCTAAAACGGGTTCATCTGAACACACGGCTAATTCAAATAGTTCATCATGACGTTGCAGCATTTCCACTTCGGCAGATTGCTCTAAAATCAACTTAGTGCCAGGTTTAGGTGCTTTACTGGCGCGAATATGAGCTAAAAAACGTTTTTCATCCAATACCCGCTCTACTAATACTTCAACTTTACCGCCTGAGGCTTTTTGGCCAAATAAACGGGCAGGAATAACTTTAGTGTTATTAAACACTAACAAGTCGCCAGGATGAATAAAATCGATTACCTGTTTAAAGATATGATGGCTTAAGGCGCCACTGCTTTTATCCATTGCCAATAAACGGCTAGATGAACGTTCGGCTTTAGGGTGACGAGCAATAAGTTGCTCAGGCAGTTGAAAAGAAAAATCACTCACTTGCATACTTTAGATCCTAGTTGGCTTTACCGACCACACTGTACCGAGCACGTGCACGGTGCTAAAAAACAGCGGCGATATTACCAGAAACACGGCGTTATTGGCATTTTTGCTGCAATACTATGCCAATTAAATCGGCCATTAAGCGATAACTTTCTACTTTACTTGACGTTGGCCGCCATACCACCGCAATATCACGATAGGCATTTTCAGCTACTGGCGTTTGTATAATTAAATCAGTGCCAGTTAATAAGCCGCTGTTTATAGCCATTTGCGGCATAAACGTGACACCCAGCTTATTATTAACCATTTGGGTTAATGTATGCAGGCTAGTGGCAAAAAACGGATTAACTTTACGACTATCCGTTAGCTCGCACGCGGTAACCGCATGGCCAGCCAGACAATGCTCGCGCTCGAGTAAAAAGATGCTTTCATCAGGCCATTGGCTAATATCTTGATTAAAACCACGTTGCTGCCATTCTTTGTGTAACACCAGTTTAAACGGATCTTGGGCTAAAATGCGGCTATGAAAACCTGCGGTTTCATAAGGCAGTGCTAATAACACCATATCTAAACGGCCATCGGCTAAAGCCTGCAATGAATTATCAGAAGTATCTTCTCGCAATAATAATTGTAATTCGGGATATTGCTGACGACAGGCTTGCATCACTTCGCTTAACACAAAAGGCGCAATAGTGGGGATACAGCCTAACCGAAACGGTCCAGCCATTGGCTTGCCTTGATAACGAGCAAAATCGACTAAGGTTTCACATTGGCCAATAATTTGCCGCGCTTGGCGCACCATTTCTTCACCTACTGCAGTGAAGATAAAGGTTTTATGGTCGCGCTCTAGCAACTGGGCATCTAAACTTTGTTCTAAATTAGCCACCGCAGCACTTAAAGTAGACTGACTAATATAACAAGCCTCTGCGGCACGGCCAAAATGTTGATGTTCGTGCAATGCTAATAAATACTGTAATTGTTTTAAACTCGGCAGGTGCTTCATAACAGTCTCCAATTAATCTTTCACTTATCGCATTACTGTACCATCTAACCAATATCGAACTTGCATCGAACTGGCATTGCTAAAATAAAAAAACCGCTATCGGCAGGTATCAGCAACCGATAGCGGTATTATGGAATATCCGTAATTAAAAAAATCCGTTAACCAAAAATGGCCTTTAAGATATAAAAGAAGATGATAGCTAAACCGGCACCAACCGGTAAGGTAATAACCCAAGAAATAAAGATATTACGCACTACACCCAAGTTAAGCGCTGCAATACCGCGCGCTAAACCAACACCTAATACTGCGCCCACTAATGTTTGCGTAGTCGAAATAGGTAAGCCGGTACCCGAAGCAATAACCACCGTCGATGCAGCTGATAACTCAGCGGCAAAACCTCGACTTGGGGTTAAATGGGTAATAGCCGTTCCTACCGTTTTAATCACTCGCGCACCTAGAGTTGCTAAACCGATAACAATACCGACTGCACCTAGGGGCAATATCCACCATGCTAACGTTGAACTACTATTAATCTCACCGCCTGAAGTCACCACGCTGACGACTGCCGCTAAAGGCCCAATCGCATTAGCTACATCGTTAGAACCGTGAGCAAAGGCCATACAACAAGCCGTGGTAATCATTAATACGCCAAAAATACGCTCAACGTTATTAAATTGCATTTTCTTATCGGCTGCAGGGTCAAACTTTAAGCGCGAAATAACAAATTTACCGATTAAACCCACCACCGCTGCGATAGCGAAAGCTAAATAATAGCCGTTAGCTGTACCAAAATCTAAACCGACATGCTTTAAACCCTTTTGAATGGTGACTAAGGACATCATAAAGGCCGCAAACGCCATATAAAACGGCACATATCGCTTAGCATTTTCCAATGGTTCTTCTGTATCAAAAATAAGCCTTTGAGCACTCATGAAAAACAAATACGCTAAGACCCCAGCCAGCATGGGCGTGACTATCCAACTGCCAACAATACCGCCTACTTTATCCCAATGCACCGCGTCCATACCAACGCCTACTGCAGCAAAACCAATAATAGCACCGACAATAGAATGGGTGGTAGATACTGGCCAACCAAAGTAAGAAGCTACTATTAACCACGTTGCAGCAGCTAGTAATGCGGCTATCATGCCGTAAGCCATTAATTCTGGCGCATCAACAAAGAAAGAAGGGTCAGTAATGCCACCACGTATAGTCGAAGTAACAGAACCACCGGCTAAATAAGCACCGGCAAATTCAAAGATTGCAGCAATAAATATCGCTTGTTTAATCGTTAATGCTTTTGAGCCAACAGATGTGCCCATAGCATTGGCCACATCGTTCGCGCCTACGCCATAAGCCATTAAAAAGCCAAATACCACAGCAATGATTATTAAAATTAAACCGTACGATTGTATAATATCCATCAGAAAAACCTTTTTAGCGACCAAGCATTATTTCGAGCCGTGAACCCACTCGCAGCGCGATATCGGCTAAATCGCCAATCCACTCTAACGTACGGTATAAAAACATCACATCAATCGGGTTTAAATCCCGCTCAAGTAAACGTAATGCTCTACGTAATTTGATTTGCATCTCATCGGTATCTTTTTCGATCCGATCCAAACGCTCAATCATTTTAATCACTATATCAACTGCGCGACCGCGAAAACCGGTTTCCAGCAGCTCTTCAAACTCATTGATTACATCGCTGGCTAATTGAGTAGCATCAATACAACGTTGCACATACAATTTGAAATCAGCTTGTAATTCTATTGGTATTAATAATTCACGGCCTAAAATACGTCCGGAAATATCTTTGGTTTTATTGGCAATTTTATCTTGCTGTGATACCAGCTCAAGAATATCGGCACGATCGACAGGTAAAAATAAACCGCGGGGTAAATTGGTACGAATTTCCCGTTTTTGGATATCGGCTTCCTTTTCCAACATCACTATTTTCTTCCGTACCTCTGCAGCAGCATTCCAATCTTGTTGGTACACCGCATCAAAAAAAGGTATTAACTGTTCACTGGTTTCATGCACCTTGCGGATATGTTCCTCTATCGGCTTTATAGGTGATTTAGCAAACACGGATAAAAAAGTACTAGCTGCCATAGCCTGGCCTCGTATATTTATTTGACGGTAGTCAGGGCGCATTGTAACGATATTCAAAGCGCAAGAAAAATGAAAAATGAACACTTAATGAAAACAGCCAGTGAAAATGCAATAAACACTGCCTTTTAGTCTCTATATTAGGTAACAATCAGCTTCTGGCCTCTTGTTCTAATTGCGCGTCACTACTATGGCGCACCACTTTGCCTTTAACAAAAAATATCACGTATTCAGCTAAGTTTTTACAGCGATCGCCAATACGCTCTAATGAACGCGCCGACCAAAGCACATTCATAACCAGCGGAATGCTTTTAGGCTGCTCAGCCATATAGGTCATTAACTGCCGAGTAATGGCTTCATATTCAACATCAACTTTTTTATCTTCTTTGTGTACCTGCAGTGCCATTTCCACATCCATGCGGGCAAATGCATCCAAAACATCATGCAACATTTGGCCAACATGACGGCCCATATTATCTAAATTAACCAGTAAACCTTGTTGATGGCTATCAAATTGCTCTAAGGCTGCTCTGGCAATTCTGCGAATTTCATCGCCTATCCGCTCTAAATCGGCTATGGCTTTAATAATAGCCATTATTAAACGTAAATCACTGGCAGCAGGCTGACGACGCACAATAATTTCAGTGCAGGTTTTATCGATGGTTAATTCCCAGTTATTAACGGCTAAGTCGGTAGCAATAACTTGCTGGGCTAATTCGGTATCGGCAGAAGAAATTGCTTGCAAAGCATGGCGTAATTGCTGCTCTAACAAGCCGCCCATCGCCATCACTTGATTGCGAACTTGATCTATTTCTTCATTAAATGAACTGGAAATATGTTTGCTTAAATTAAGCTTATCCACTAATGGCTCCGATTAAAAATGCAAGTTATCATTTATTTAGCCCAACTATATCCGCGAAATTCGCGAATTATGAAAATAATGTCTAAGTATAGGCAAAAACTCGCTGTCAGAGCTAGTAAAGCTCGCATACTACTAACTAAATACTCGCTAAATATTAATTTCTCACTGCTGAAACTAAGTATTTTATGTTAATTTTTACCGTTATATTTTCCAAAATAAAAACATAGCGCTACACTGATAATGAATTGACGTTAAATGGCATTAGCTTGGCAACGACAACTTGTCGTTAGCAATACTTTCACATTAGGTTTGAATAGGAATACATAATGAAGCAGTTAGTACTTACGCTAATAGGACAAGATAAACCTGGTTTGGTCGATCACCTTGCCACTGTAGTTAATGAAAACAATGGTAACTGGACCGCCAGTAATTTAAGTCATTTAGCCGGTTACTTTGCCGGTATCTTACAACTTGAAGTGTCAGAACAAGATTTACCTAAATTAACCCAAGCGTTAGAGCAAATTACCGATCTTGATATTAAAATTCAGCATGGCATTGCCCACACTTTAAATGAACAACAGCATTTACGTTTTGTGATCACCGGTAATGATCGCCCAGGTATAGTACGCGAGCTATCATCTGTGATTAAACACAAAGGCACTAATATTATTCATTTTGAAAGTAGTAAGCAAAGTGCGCCTAATTGGGGTGTGCCTTTATTTACCGCAGTAGCCACGGTAGAACTTCCTGCTGGTGTTAGTCGCAATGAAGTGGTAAAAGCGCTAGAAGCAATTGCTACCGATATTGTGGTTGATGTCGAAACAGAGCATTAATCTGGTTAATTCATTTTAGCAACCAAGAATACAGCGGTAATTTACCGCTGTATTCAGTTAGTTTTCATTAAAACAGCTTATGCTGATGCCAGTTAGTGCTTGGAGTGGTAAATAATGCAACAGCAAAGTCCAATTTATAACGCTGAGTTTCCTAGTTATCCCCGCGAATTAAGTTGGCTCGACTTTAATGGCCGTGTCTTACAAGAAGCGGCAGACGAACGTAATCCAGCAATAGAGCGGCTACGCTTTCTTGGCATTTATTCTAATAATATGGATGAATTTTTTCGGGTTCGAGTGGCCGATGTTAAACGGCGCATCTTGCTAAAAAAGTATCAAGCGAGCGAACAAGAAGATGCCGAAGCGTTACTGAGTCAAATTCAGCAACAAGTGTTGCACCTAGGCCAGCGTTTTAATGCCATCTATATTGATATCCAGTTGGAACTGCGTAAGCACAACATTGAGTTAATTGATCATTTCAAATTAACCGAGCTGCAAAGCAATTGGGTTAAACGCTATTTTCGCCAAGACGTGATTAAACATATCTCACCGATGATTTTATCCGGTGATGAAGTTAAGTTAACCAAAGCGCTTGAAGATAATACCACCTACTTAATGGTCGAAATGACCGGTAATGGCAAACCTGAATATGCCATAGTGCAAGTCCCTACTTCTGAACTGTCGCGCTTTATTGAATTACCGCTGGATTTAAACACTCGGAAAAAAAATGGTCATTATCGGCGGCAAATTTTGCTGCTTGATGACGTTATCGTGCACTGTATTGCCGATTTATTTAGTGGCTTTTTTCAGTTTGAACATATTCACGCTTACTCGTTAAAGCTAACCCGCGATGCTGAATACAATATCAGTGATACCTTAGATCAAAGCTTAATTGATAAAATGTCTAAAGGTATTCGCCAGCGCTTACAGTCTGAGCCGGTACGTTTAGTCTATGACGCCGCTATGCCCGAGCAAATGCTTAAGGTACTGAATAAACTCTTAGGTACTGGCTCAAATGACTCGCTAGTATCAGGTGGCCGCTATCGTAACTTTAAAGACTTTATTAATTTTCCTAACTTTGGCCATTCTAGTTTGGAGTTCCCTAAATTTACTCCCTTAGTCAGCGCTGAATTTGAACGACACTCCACCAGTTTTGATGCTATTAACCATAGCGATATTTTGCTGCACTATCCGTATCATAGCTTTGGCTATTTTACCGAATGGGTACGTCAAGCGTCATTTGATCCTAAAGTTAGCCACATTAAAATAACTATGTACCGCGTAGCCAAAAATTCTCGGGTTATTCACTCTTTACTGGATGCAGTACGCAACGGTAAAAAAGTCAGCGTAGTAATGGAGCTCAAAGCCCGCTTTGATGAAGAGAATAATATTAACTGGGCCCGCCGGATGACCGAAGGCGGCATTCAAGTAGTCTTTGGCCTAACAAGCTTAAAAGTCCACGCCAAATTATGCTTAATTACCCGGCAAGAAAAAGGCAAAGCCGTGCAGTATGGCCATATTGGTACCGGCAACTTTAATGAAAAATCTGCCGTTATTTATACCGATTTTAGTTTATTTACCTGTCACCCTGAAATAACCAGCGAAATTGATCAAGTATTTGAGTTTATTGAGCATAGCTATCGGCCTTATATATTTAAACACTTAATCGTCTCACCCACTTGGGCTAGGCCAAAACTGCTGGAGTTAATTCAGCGTGAAATTGATGTAGCAAATAGCGGTAAAAAAGCTGAGATACTGCTTAAAGTGAATAATTTAGCGGATGATGAAATCGTCAATTTACTGTATCGCGCCAGCCAAGCCGGGGTAAAAATTCGCTTAATTGTTCGTGGTATGTGTTCGTTAATTGCCGGTTTAGTCGATAAAAGTGCCAATATTAAAGTCATTAGCATCTTAGATCGTTTTTTAGAACATGCTCGGGTCTACGTTTTTCATAACGCCGGTGATAGTGAAGTGTATTTATCGTCTGCCGATTGGATGACCCGAAATATCGACCAGCGGGTTGAAGTAGGTGTGCCTATTTTTGATCCGCGCTTAAAGCAAAACATTCTAGACATCTTAGATATTCAGTGGCGAGATAACGTAAAGGCACGTATTATTGGCCCTTGTCATGATAATGCTTATGCCAAGCGCGGTAATAAACGTAAGATCCGCTCGCAACAGCAGATCTATAATTATTTAGCCCGCCAAGCGCGGCAGCAACTAGATATTGAAATTGAATGAATTTTACCCGTTCAGACCTCGAGCAAGCTGATCAACACCCTTACATAGCTGCGGTTGATTTAGGCTCAAACTCATTTCACTTGGTCGTGGCCCGTATTATTGATGGTGATATACAGCTTCTACATCGTGAAAAACAAAAAGTACAATTAGCCCAAGGCTTAAATGAACACTTTGTCTTAAGTGAAGAAGCTATTGAGCGCGGCTTAAAAGCCTTAAGCCAATTCGCTGATACGCTAGCTCCTTTTAAACCAGAATCCGTTCGGGTTATAGCCACTTTCACGTTACGCCGAGCCAAGAATGCCGCCACTTTTATCCGCCGAGCTAAATCGATTTTTCCTTTTCCCATTGAAATTATTTCTGGCCAAGAAGAAGCGCGCATTATCTATCAGGGTGTCGCCCATTTTGAGCATTTTAATGATAAAAGATTAGTTATCGATATTGGTGGTGGCAGTACCGAGTTTGTTATTGGTTGCGGCCAAGAACCGCTAAGCCTTAGCAGCCGAAATATTGGTTGTGTTAGTTATGGTATGGATTATTTTAGCCAAGGTCGCATCAGTGAAAAGCGTTTTAATCGGGCTATTTTACATGCCGAGCAAGAACTAGAGCATATTGCGAATAACTTTAAAAACATTGGTTGGCAGCAAGTATTAGGTACTTCTGGCACCGTAAAGGCGGTACGAGATATTATTGTTGCTTTAGGTTTTAGCAGCGATAGCATTGAGCTATGCCATCTTGAAACGTTAAAAAGCTACTTATTGCAATACAATAACTGTAGTGAATTAATCATACCTGGCTTAAATGAAGATCGTAAATTACTGATTTGTTCTGGCTTAGCTATTTTAATTGCCGCATTTAAACAACTGCAAATACAGCAATTACATTATATAGATGCCGCGCTACGCGAAGGTATTTTATACGAAATGAGCGACCGCTTGCAGCATGTCGATATTCGCCAGCAAAGCGTGGCCAGTATGCAGCGCCGTTATGATATTGATATAGCCCAAGCCAATAGAGTGAGTCGTACTGCTTTAACCTTGTTTAACCAAGTGAATACTCATTGGCAATTACAGCAAGAACATGCCAATGCATTAGAATGGGCGGCAAATTTATTTGAAGTCGGTTTACACATTAACTCGTCCAGTGTACAAAAACATTCGGCCTATATTCTGCAAAATGCTAATTTACCGGGCTTTAACCAAGAACAACAACTGTTAGTCGCTACCTTAGTTAGGTTTCATCGGAGAAAAATTCGTGCCGAAGAAATTCCAAACTTTAGCTTATTTCAGTTACCCCAAGTGGTAAATTTAATTGTGTTATTGCGATTAGCAATATTGCTGAACCAAAAGCGTCGTGACGATTTTTTACCTGAAATCAGCATTAGCGCCAGCGAGCAACAACTGCAATTGCATATTGAACCTGACTGGTTACAACAACAGAGCTTATTAGCCGCCTATTTACAAAGCGAGCAAAAGCAGTTGCGCAAGGTGGCCTTTCACTTAGAGTGTCCAAACCTACCGCTACCTCATCAAGAATAAGTTTAAGCCTTAGTTTTAAGCAATCTGCGCGGCTAATAACCGCGCGGGCTTAAACTTTTTTGCGCATCAAATATATTGATAATAAAATAAATAACAGGCTGGGCAGCATAGCGCCGGCTGCTGGGGGTAATTGATACACTAAAGCTATTGGCCCAAACACTTCATTAGTCATGTAAAAGGCAAAGCCGGTTAAAATACCCATTAACACCCGAGCGCCCATTGTCACACTACGCAAGGGGCCAAAAATAAAAGATAACGCCATTAATAACATGGCGATTATGGTCAGTGGTTGTAACACTTTTCGCCAAAAGGCTAATTGATAACGGCTGGCGTCCTGACCATTTTGTTCAAGATAATCGACGTAATCGACCAAGCCAGTTAGCGATAGCATTTCTGGTTTAATGGTAACCACGCCAAGTTTTTCCGGTGTTAATGACGACCGCCAACGTTGCTTATCTAATTGTTGCTGTTCAATTTTTGGCTCCGTAAATTGCAGTCGCTTTACTTGTTGTAGCAACCAAGCATCGTTTTTAAACACAGCTGATTCTGCACTGACAATCGACAGTAACTTTAATTCTTCATCAAATTGATAAATAACAATATTATTTAAGTTACCAAAATCATCAACTTGTTTAATATTGACAAACTGATCACCATCTTTAGCCCAAACACCTTGCTGGGCGGCAAATAAATTACCATCAGAAATGGCTTTAATCCGCAGTTCGCGCGCCGCTCTATCACTAACAGGTGCGCCCCACTCAGCAACCGCCATAACAATTAGCATCATAATAACGGCGGTTTTCATCACCGAACTGACAATATTAAACCGCGACATACCCGCCGCTTGCATCACCACCAGTTCGCTATTACTGGCCAGCATGCCCAAACCGATTAAGCCGCCAATTAATGCCGCCATCGGAAAAAAAGTCACTAAATCACCAGGTACACTGTACAAGGTATAAAGTGCAGCATGCACCATATCGTAGTAACCGCGACCGACAGAACGCATTTGGTCGATAAATTTAAACATGGCCGATATTACCAGCAACACACTTAAGGTTAGCATTGACGTGCTTAAAATCGTTCGGCCAATATAAACATCTAATATCTTTAACATATTAATTACGCCCCGCTAGCCAAGCTTGGAATCGTTGCGCACTGGACCTATTTCTAAAAATTAACACCATGCCTAAAATTAAGGCCAAGGCATGCAGCCACCACATGCCTAATATGGCCGGAATAGTACCGTCTTCCAGCGCTGAACGCGCAATAATCAGCAGGGCGTAATAGCCTAGGTACAATAATAATGCCGGCATTAAACGGCCAAACTTACCTTGGCGCGGGTTAACCCGGCTCAAGGGCACAGCAATAAGGGTCAGTAGCGGGATCGACAACGAAATAGCAATACGCCAGTGCCATTCGGCTACGGCTTCATTGCTATCAAGCTGCATTAACTCTGCAGTTGGTAAACTACCTAACTTGCGCCGGCGCTGCTCAACTTCTTGTTCACGAATTTGAATTTGATAACGACCAAACTCGGTCACTTCAAACGCTGCCGTTTTACCTTCACCCGCATAACGACGCCCTTGGGCTAATTCTAACTGTTGGGCACCTGTCGCATCTTCGGTCACTTTACCCACTTGCGCATAAACAATGGCATGGGCAGGATTATTCTCTTGGCCACCTTGGCCGCTGTTTTGGGCCACAAACACCTTGCTTAATTCACCATTACGGTTGATGTCATGAACAAAGATCACCGCTTTTTCATTCGAAGTATGTTGAAACCGACCCGGTACTAATGAAAATAAGCCGGCACTGGCATCGGCTTTTTCTAATAATTGATACTCTTTTTCGGTCGCCCAAGGACTAATATATAACGTCACTGCACCTGCTATTAGAGCTAATAATAAAGATAATGATAAAGTGATACGTGCCACATACCATTCACTGACACCGGTGGAATGTAATACGGTCATTTCACTGTCAGCATAGATCCGGCCATAAGCCACTAACACGCCAACAAAAGCACTTAATGGCAAAATAATTACCGCTAATTGCGGTAATTTAAGCGCGACTATGCTCATCACTAACTGACCCGGCAATTCGCCTTCAGATGCATCAGCTAAAATTTTTACAAATCGCTGACTTAAAATAATGGTCATTAAAATAACAAATACGGTTAGCTGAGATTTTAAAACCTCACCTAACAGATAACGGAAAATGATCAATGCGCCCCCTAAAACCGACCTTTTTACTGGAAGCTTGGCGATTTTTAAGTAAACTTAATGTTTATAACAATTATTATCGACTAAACGACACAGAAAACCGAGCTTTTTTATATAATCACGGTAGAATTTGGTTATTAATGTACCAAGTGACGTTTATACCGTCTGTTAGAATCAGGAGTTAGCATGGAGTTCAGTGTAAAAAGCGGCAGTCCAGAAAAACAACGCAGTGCATGTATTGTAGTTGGTGTGTATGAGCCACGTCGCTTGTCTGCAGTAGCGGAACAACTGGATAAAATTAGTGAAGGTTATATTAGCAACTTATTACGCCGTGGCGATTTAGAAGGCAAGTCGGGGCAAATGTTATTATTACATCACGTCCCGAACATCCTAAGCGAACGCGTACTATTGGTAGGTTGTGGTAAAGAGCGTGAACTAGACGAACGCCAATATAAACAAATTATCGCTAAAACCATTAGCACGTTAAATGAAACCGGCTCGATGGAAGCCGTATGCTTTTTATCTGAATTGCATGTTAAAGGCCGCGATACCTATTGGAAAGTGCGCCAAGCTGTAGAAACCACGCAAGATAGCTTATATGTGTTCGACCAATTAAAAAGTAAAAAAGACGAAACGCGTCGGCCGTTACGCAAAATGGTGTTTAATGTGCCTACCCGTCGCGATCTCACTATTGGTGAAAAAGCAGTAGAGCACGGTTTAGCCATCGCCACCGGCAGTAAGTTAAGCAAAGACGTTAGCAACATGCCGCCAAATATTTGCACGCCGCAATACTTAGCCGACCAAGCTCAAGCTTTATGTCAATTATCCAGCAAAGTTAGCGTTGAAGTACTAGGCCCAGAAGAACTGGCTAAGCTTGGCATGAATTCCTATTTAGCCGTTGGCCGTGGCTCGGTAAATGGCCCGCGGATGTCGGTGATTAATTACCGTGGTGCCGATAATGATTCGGCGCCAGTAGTATTAGTCGGTAAAGGCTTAACGTTTGACTCGGGTGGTATAAGCATTAAACCGGGCGAAGCCATGGACGAGATGAAATACGATATGTGTGGTGCGGCCTCAGTACTTGGCACAATACGCGCCGTATTGCAGCTTGAATTACCGATTAACTTAGTCGTAGTGCTTGCTGCTGCCGAAAATATGCCAGATGCCAATGCTTATCGACCAGGTGATATTTTAACCACTATGTCAGGGCAAACCGTTGAAGTATTAAATACTGATGCCGAAGGCCGCTTAGTATTGTGCGATGCCTTAACCTATGTTGAGCGCTTTGACCCAGATGTAGTCATAGACGTGGCAACCTTAACCGGTGCCTGTATTGTGGCATTAGGTAAACATGCAACGGGATTATTAAGCAATCATAACCCGCTAGCGCACGAGATTTTGAATGCCTCAGATCAAAGTGGCGACCGGGCATGGCGTTTACCGTTATGGGATGATTATCAAGATCAGTTAGAAAGTCCTTTTGCTGACTTTACTAATCTAGGTGGCCGTGCTGCAGGTACTATTACCGCAGCCTGCTTTTTATCGCGCTTCACCCGTAAATATAATTGGGCGCATTTAGATATTGCTGGTACTGCCTGGCGCAGTGGCGGCAAAGATAAAGGTGCAACCGGACGTCCAGTGCCTATGTTAACCCAGTTTTTAATTAACCGCGTTAACCAGCAACAGGATAGTTAATGCCTGTTACCTTTTACGTACTAACAGCTGCGCCAAGCAAGCAAAATGAGCTGAGCATTACGCCAGCTCATTTTGCTTTAGCCTGTCAGCTTTGTGCTGATCTGTATCGGGCAAAACAACGGGTTTTCGTTTATACTGCCGACCAAGTTCAAGCCGAAGCATTTGACCAGCAGCTGTGGCAATTTGATGCCGAACGCTTTGTCCCGCATAACTTAAGCGGTGAAGGTCCAAACTATGGCGCTGCAGTTGAAATTGGCTGGCAAGCCCCGCAGCAAAACCGCCCAGTGTTAATAAACTTAACCGAGCATGTGCCAGACTTTGCGCACCGTTATAAACAAATTATCGAATTCGTTCCTACCGAAGAGCACTTAAAAGCTCAAGCTCGGGAACGATATAAGCAATATCGTCAGCGCGGTATCACTCCAAGCACGATAACGATCGACTGACAAACAGGTACTCTCATGGAAAAAACCTTTAATCCTAGCGAAATTGAACAAGCCATGTATAACGCATGGGAAGCCAAAGGCTATTTTCAGCCATCAGGTGATCAAAGCAACGGCAATTATTGCATTATGATCCCACCGCCAAACGTCACCGGTAGCCTGCATATGGGCCATGCTTTTCAGCAAACCATTATGGATGCACTTACCCGTTATAAACGCATGCAAGGTAAAAACACCTTATGGCAAGTCGGTAGTGATCATGCCGGTATCGCCACCCAAATGGTCGTAGAACGTAAATTAGCTGCAGAAAACTTACCCACTCGGCATCAATTAGGCCGTGACGCTTTTATTGATAAAGTTTGGCAGTGGAAAGAAGAGTCTGGTGGCACTATTTCTGATCAAATGCGTCGTTTAGGCAACTCGGTTGACTGGACTCGCGAACGTTTCACTATGGACCCAGGGTTATCTGAAGCGGTTCAAGAAGTGTTTGTGCGCCTGTATGAAGACGATTTAATTTATCGCGGCAAACGCTTAGTTAACTGGGATCCAAAATTACACACGGCTATTTCTGATTTAGAAGTCGAAAATAAAGAGCAAAAAGGCCACTTATGGTACTTGCGCTACCCATTAGCCGATGGTGCAACCACCGCTGATGGCCAAACCTATTTAGTGGTTGCGACCACGCGTCCTGAAACGATGTTAGGTGACAGCGCCGTAGCAGTCGATCCAGATGATGAGCGTTATCAAGCTTTAATTGGTAAGTTTATTGAACTACCGTTAGTTAACCGGCGCATTCCTATTATTGCCGATAGATATGTCGATAAAGAGTTTGGTACTGGCTGCGTAAAAATTACCCCAGCACACGACTTTAACGACTACGACATGGGTAAACGCCACCAGTTACCGCTGTATAATATTTTATCGCATGACGCGATGATTTTAGCTAATGCTGAAATTTATAATATCGACGGTACCGTTAATACCGAGCTAGATAGCCAATTACCTGCAGCCTTTGCTGGTATGGAACGCTTTGCTGCCCGTAAAGCTATTGTTGCCGCCTTTGCAGATGCAGGCCTATTAGAAAAAATTGATGACCATGGCTTAAAAGTGCCTTATGGCGATCGCAGTGGCGTAGTCATTGAACCGCTTTTAACCGATCAATGGTATGTTCGCGTAGCCCCGTTAGCTAAAACAGCGACTGAAGCGGTTGAAAGCGGTCAAATTGAATTTGTGCCCAAGCAATACGAAAACATGTATTACAGTTGGATGCGTGACATTCAAGATTGGTGTATTTCGCGCCAATTATGGTGGGGACACCGCATACCGGCCTGGTATGACGACAACGGTAAAGTGTATGTTGGCCGTGATGAAGCCGAAGTGCGCGCTAAATATAATTTAGCCAACGATTTTGCCTTACGCCAAGACGATGACGTATTAGATACTTGGTTTAGTTCAGCCTTGTGGACCTTCTCTACTTTAGGTTGGCCAGACAATACAGAAGACTTGCGCACTTTCCATCCTACCGATGTGCTAGTGACCGGTTTTGATATTATCTTTTTCTGGGTTGCCCGCATGATCATGATGACCATGCACTTTATAAAAGATGAAAACGGCAAGCCACAAGTACCGTTTAAAACCGTTTATGTCACCGGACTTATCCGCGATGAAAATGGCGATAAAATGTCTAAATCTAAAGGTAATGTAGTCGATCCGTTAGATATGATTGATGGTATTAGCTTAGAGGACTTATTAGCAAAACGGACCAGCAATATGATGCAGCCAAAAATGGCTGAGAAAATTGCTAAAGCAACCAAAGATCAGTTCCCTGAAGGCATTAGCGCCAGCGGTACTGATGCCGTACGCTTTACGTTAGCCGCCTTAGCATCAACCGGTCGAGACATTAATTGGGATATGAAGCGCTTAGAAGGCTATCGCAATTTCTGTAATAAACTATGGAATGCCAGTCGCTACGTGTTAATGCATACTGAAAGCCAAGATTGTGGTTTTAATGCTAACCATGCCGATAGCTCGCAATTCCAGTTATCGTTAGCCGACAAATGGATTTTAGCCCAATACCAGCAGACGGTAACTCAGGTACGTCAGTACTTTGATAACTATCGTTTCGACTTAGCGGCAGCTACCTTGTATGAATTTACCTGGAACCAATTCTGCGATTGGTATTTAGAATTAACTAAACCGGTTTTATTCAAAGGCACAGCCGCGGAGCAACTTGCTACTCGACATACCCTAATTACGGTATTAGAAAGCTTATTACGCTTAATGCACCCTATTATGCCTTATATTACTGAAACCATTTGGCAGTCGGTTAAACCCATTGCCGGTATTGCAGCCGAAAGCATTATGTTGCAACCTTATCCTGAGCATAACAGCAGCTTAATTAATGACACCGCGACTGCCGATTTAGAGTGGTTAAAAGCAGTGATTACGGCTATTCGTAATATCCGTGGTGAAATGAATATTGCGCCAAGCAAAGGCTTAAATATTTTACTGCGTAACGTTAATACTGAAGAACAACGCCGTTTAAGTGAAAACCAAAACTTTTTACAAAATTTGGCCAAACTAGACAGTATTAATTTTTTAGCTGCGGGTGAAGTTGCTCCTGCTAGTGCGATTCAATCGATTGGCAGTATGGATTTATTAATCCCGATGGCCGGCTTAATCGACAAAGAAGCTGAGCTAAGCCGAATTGCTAAACAGCTTGAAAAAAACCAACAAGATTTAGGCCGGGTAAGCGGAAAATTGGCTAACGCTGGCTTTGTGGCTAAAGCACCAGAAGCAGTTTTAGCTAAGGAGCAAGCAAAACAAGCAGAGCTAGAACAAGCGGTGGTTAAACTGCAGCAACAACAAGCTGAAATCGCCGCCTTATAAACCCAACCACACTCAGTCTTGTTATCATAAGTCTGGGTTAAAAAAGCCAAGTTAATCACTTGGCTTTTTTATGTCCGCAGTTTCATTCTCCAGCTAATTTATGTCTTAACTTTTGCCTTAACTTTCACCTTAACTTTCACCTTAACTTTTGCTGTAATTAGCGACAATTTCCATACTAATAATACGGTTGTTAATTAAAATATTTTTGTTATTATTGCGCGCTATTTCAACACGGTTAAAACTTACTGTTGAAGTAATGCTTGCATAGCTTATTCACGCTATTCAGCTAATGGTTAGGCCTACATTATTTAGGTGCTACCGCCAACTGTCACAAGCAAAGCGTGCCGTTGAATTGGCTTATCTGCTGCAACGGTTCCACTAACCTTATTCCGGTTCATCGGGAAATTTAAGAGTATTACACATGATGTCAGCAGATAACTTAGTTGAGAGTCTAGCCGAACCTGTTGCGGCTGCGGCCGAAGCGGCCGCAGCGTCTCCTACCGCACTCAGTTTAATTCCACCTTTAGTTGTTTTAGCCTTAGCCATTTGGTTAAAACGGCCTATATTGGCGCTTATTGTCGGCGCTGTGGTGGGTTTATTATTGTATGCACCTAATCATGCCCTAGAAAACTTTGCCGAAACCTCGTTAAACGTAATGCAAGATGAAACTATCGGCTGGTTAATTTTAGTCTGTGGCGGCTTTGGTGCCTTAATAGGCTTATTAGTTCATACCGGTGGCGCCTTAGCCTTTGGTATTAAAGCCCAACGTTTTGCCAAAGGTAAAAAATCATCTTTATTTATGACCTTTATTCTGGGCTTAGTGATATTTGTTGATGATTATCTTAATGCGCTGAGCGTGGGTGAAACCATGAAGCGTGTAACCGATAAATTTAAAGTCTCGCGAGAAATGCTAGCCTATGTAGTGGACTCTACCGCAGCACCGGTGTGTGTATTAGTACCACTTTCTACTTGGGCCATCTTTTTTGGCGGCTTGCTAGAAAATAATAATGTCGCTGCGGTTGGCGAAGGCATTCATGTCTATATGCAGGCCATTCCGTACATGTTTTACCCGATTTTGGCATTGCTAGTGGTATTTTTAGTCATTATGGGTGTTATTCCAGCATTTGGACCAATGAAAAAGGCCGAATTAGCGGCACAGCAAGGCCCACAAGCCACCGTTGCGTTTGCTGATAGTCATCCAGAGAATACGGCACCAGATGACTACGCAGTGAAAGCTTTTGAAGAAGAGTTCGATGATGCTCAGACTAAAGGCAAGTTACATAACTTTTTAGTTCCCATGATCATGTTGGTATTATTTACGGTTTATTTTGATATTGATGTCTGGAAAGGCTTAATTGTCACGCTACTAGTCACGTTACCGTTTTATGCTATCCAGCGCTTAATGCCGTTGGCCGACATGATGGAAACCATGATTAATGGCTTTAAAACTATGCTGCCTGCAATAGGCACCGTTATTGCCGCCTTTATTTTTAAAGACGTCTGTGACAAGTTAATGCTGCCACAATATGTGATCAACAACTTAGCGCCTTATATGACAGCACAATTGTTACCAGCAATGGTGTTTTTATCCATGGCTCTTCTGGCTTTTGCTACCGGATCTAGCTGGGGTATTTTTGCCGTCAGCATTCCTATTGTTATGCCATTAGCTTATGCCGTTGATGCTAATATTCCATTAATAATTGGTGCTTTAATGTCAGCGAGCTCTTTTGGTAGCCAAGCTTGTTTTTACAGTGATTCAACTGTATTAGCCGCTCAAGGTTCGGGCTGTAACTTGGTGTCACATGCCATCACGCAATTACCGTATGCGTTAATTGCCGCGACCTTGGCTTTTATTGGCTTTATTCTTATTGCTTAATAGCAAGGCGCTTAATAGCAAGGCGTTGAACAACGTAGCGCTGAGGCGTTATTGAAGAACTAGGCGTTAGTTGCAAAGCTAACGCCTTTATTTTATAGGATTTTATGTTAGGAATTTTCGCGGCGTTAACCACTGCATTATGCTGGGCAATAGCGGCGCGCTTATATCGACAGCTCGGCACGCACTTTGCGGCCTTAACGCTTAACTTCTGGAAGGGCTTGCTTAGCCTAATGGTTTTATTACCATTAAGCCTAATCTACAGCGACACTGCCGCCGCAAACGAGCATATTATCTGGTTATTAATTAGCGGTGCCATTGGCATAGGTTTGGGCGATACCTGCTTTTTTTTAGCCTTAAGTAAAATTGGCGACAGATTATCGTTACTGATTGCCGAAACCTTAGCCCCTATTTTAACCGCATTATTAGCCATCGCTTGGCTGCAAGAATGGCTAACCGGCCAACAGTGGCTAGCTATTGCTATTATTTTATTTGCCGTCGATGCGGTACTGCGATTACAACGCAGTGATAAAACCTTGCAACTTAGTGGCATCAGTTATGCTGCCCTCGCGGCATTATGTCAGGCGATAGGTGCAGTTATTAGTCGTGATGTATTAGTTAATAGCCAAATAGACGCTCTTAGCGGCAGTAGCTGGCGCTTAGTTGGCGGCATGGCGCTAATTATCATCTTGATGACCATTAAGCGCAGCCGCTGGCTACCTAGCGCTAATACCCCGTTACGCCCTTGGTTATTGTTATTGGTCGCCACCCTCATTGGCACCACTGCCTCGTTGTATTTACAAATGGTGGCCTTTAGTTATACCAAAGCGGCGGTAGTGCAAACCCTGCTAACCACTAGCGTTATTTTGTCTTTAATATTAAGCAGGCTAGCCGGCGATACCATCCCTAGCGGCAGCTGGAGATGGACTCTATTGGCATTAGTCGGTGTCGGTATATTATTGTATTAACTCTTTAGTACATTATAGGTAAAACTTGTTGTTAGAGCGTTGTTTGCCCTGACAAACGGCTCATACGCTGGTAACCTTAATAGATTCAAATCATTCTATATTCAGGGATAGATAATGTTGACCTTACTAGCAAAAGTTCTCAAAGTGCTTAATTCACAAACTTCCACCTGGCAAATAGGCTGGGCGGTGGCGTTAGGCTTATTTATTGGTATTTTACCTTTAGGTTTATTAACCTTTCTCCTGCTATTGATCGTCTGTTTATTAACGGTCAACTTATCCATATTTTTAGTGGTATGGGGCTTAACCGAAGGGTTAATGCTGCTATTTGCCACGCCCTTAGAAAACTTAACCTGGCAGTTAGCGCAAAATGAGCGGTTTTTACAGATCTTGGCGGAAGGTGAAACCTTACAGCTGCTGCATCTACACCATACATTAACCTTAGGCAGCTTTGTGCTAGGCCTGATCTTGCTAGTACCGGTTGCTTGGCTAAGCAGTTTGTTGGTTAAACAGTATCGTACACGCGTGATGAGTAATGTTGAAAAATGGAAGCTGACCCAGATGCTAAAAGCCAGTAAGTTATTCTCTCTATATCAAAAAATTCACTAAGGAGCGCACAATGATCCGTAAATCTGGATGGCTTATTTTTATTAGCATTACTGCTGCTCTGTTAGCGTTAATTTATTTATTTATTGGCCCAGCACTACGCCTTGGCATGATCTACAGCTTAGAAAAAGTGACCGGTGCTGAAGTAAATATTGCTAAGGTCTCAGTGCAATTGGCGCCATTAGCATTAAAAATTAATAAACTACAATTAACCGATCCTGCGGCACCTGAGTACAATAGTTTTAGTTTTAATTACGCTGTAGCAGCCTTAGAAGTATGGCCTGCGATGCTAGGTTATTATGTGATTAACGACTTAGAAGTGATTGATGCTGCTTACGGTAGCAAGCGGGCTAAAACCGGTGAGGTGTATCGCCAACCTAATGCCGATGGCAGTGCAGCATCGTTAGCAGATTTATTAAAATCTGAATTACCTACTGCAGATGAATTATTGGCCCGGGTTGATTTAAAAAGCCCCGCTAAAGCCCAAGCCTTGCAAGATTTAGCCGCTCGTGAGCAAACAGCACTGCAAAAACTGCCAGAGCAGTTACCTAATAAAGCCTCATTAGCTAAATACCAAGCAGACATTAAAGCTCTTACCGAAAGCAAAATTGAAGATGCTGCCGACTTAGCCAAAAAGACCGCGCAGTTAAAACAACTAAAAGAGCAATTGCTAGCTGAAAAAGAACGGATTATGTTGGCTAAGCAACAACTAGAACAAAGCAAAGATAAACTGCAACTGGCCGTCGCTGAATTGCAGCAAGCCAGCACAGCCGATTGGCAAAAAGCGCAACAACTGGCAAATTTATCAGACGGTGGCCTAGCCGGTATTAGCCAAATTTTGCTTGGCCAAGAATGGGCAGATCGTTTAAGTCAATTAAATGCTTTGTACCAATATGCTCAGCCTTACCTTCCGGTTAAATCTGACTCAGCAGCCGAAGATGTCGTTATTCTACCCAATAGAATTTTACCTTTACCTAGCCAACCCTACCCTGACTTCTGGGTTAAAAATGCCCAGATAAATTGGTTGATTGGTGGTGGTAATGTGGCTATGTCACTGCAAGATATTACTGCTCAACACAACATTATTGATAAAGCGACTAAGTTTGCATTGGACGCTACCGATTTACCGCAATTAAAGCGCATTAGCTTAAACGGTGATTTTGCCATTTTACAACAGATGGTAACCAACTTAAATTGGCAGTTAGACGGCTTACAAGTTCAAGATATGTTACTAGGTAAAGGCGAAAATGCATTAGCCTTAGCCAGCAGTTTAGTCAGCTCTAACGGTAAGATTAACCTTACTGACAAACAATTAATCCAGCATGCTAGCTTAGCCTTAAATGATGCTAACTTTACTAGCGTGGGTAATAAGTATCTACAACAATTAGCCAGCATCTTAAACCAGCAAACCAGCATTCCGTTAACTATTGATGCTAGTGGTTTAATTAGCGCACCTGACGTTAGCATTCGCTCGTCGTTAGATAAGCTACTAGGCGATGCGTTACTGGGTGAGGCGAAACAAAAAATAGCGGCGTTACAGGCAGATCTTAAAACTAAGCTTGATGGCCAATTACAATCAGGCTTAGCTGGCCAAGCAGATTGGTCGGCACTATTAAGCCAGCAATCTGCTAGCACAGAAGACGCCAGCGCTAATATTGAACAATTGTTAGCCGCTAAGTTGGCTGATTTTAAAGACCAAGCCAAAGATAAATTAAAAGATCGTTTAAAAGACAAGTTTGGTGGTGGTAACTGAGTGTTTAGTGTTTAGTGTTTAGTGTTTAAATAAATTATTAGAATAGTCTTAATAGTTGCTACTAAAACTAGCGCAATTGCCGTTATCGTTAGATTTATCTCTAGCGATAACGGTTAAAACCGATTAATTATTTAACGAGAAAAAACTCACTTTATTTTTACCTGAGCTTTTCGCTATATACATTGCGGTGTCTGCATTGCGGATTAATTCTAGCGAGCTATCGCCATGCTCTGGATACATGGCAATGCCAATTGATACGCCAATTTGAAATTCATTACCTAAAATGGTTATTGGTTGATTAATGGAGCTGATAATTCGGTTGGCCACTTCAGTAACATCACTGGTACCTTGCGGGTTGTTTAAGATAAAAATAAATTCATCGCCACCAACTCTCGCCACCGTGTCTGATTGCCTAACTAACGCCTGTAGCCTTTTCGCCATTTCTTTTAATAAAATATCGCCAACGTTATGACCAAATTTATCGTTAACGGGTTTAAAGCCATCAAGGTCAAGAAACATCAACGCTAACTTGCATTGCTCGCGATGAGAGTTAAGCAATTTTTGATTTATACGATCCATCAATAAAGTACGATTAGGTAAATCGGTTAAGGCATCATGAAAAGCTAAATGCTTAATATGCTCATCTTTACGCCTTAGCTCTGTTATATCACTAAATACCGAAACATACCGGACAGGCTCACCGTCACCATCGCGTAGCAAATTTATAGTCATACGTTGCAAGTACAACTCTCCATCTTTACGATGATTCCACATTTCGCCTTGCCAGCGACCTTGAGTAGTAATCTCATGCCACATAGCAGCATAAAAGGCCTGACTTTGCCGGTTAGATTGTAATAATTTTGGCGTTTGGCCAATTGCGTCTTGTACCGTGTAGCCGGTAATCTCAGTAAAGCCTGGATTAACCGAAATGATAATATTATTAGCATCGGTGATTAGCACACCATCAAGCATACTGTCGAACACACACGCTGCCAGTTTCAGTTTGGCCTCAGTTGCTTTAAGCAATGTGACTTCATTAGACTGAATTACAAAACCTTGCACGGTTCCATCGCTGGCAAAATCTGGAATATAATGACCAATAATATGGCCAACACTACCATCCACCTTACGCAGACTGCGTTCAAAACGTTGCGGCTCACCGGTCAGTACTTTTTCAATATGGGGCTTATTGCGATTAAATAACTGCTCACCGGCGAGTTGTTGAAATGTCATACCAACGATGTCTTCTGCTGCTATACCAAACCATTCACTATAGGCATTATTTGCGTACCTGCAACGTAGATCTCTATCCCAATAACCGATCATATTTGGCGTATTATTGATAATCGATTTAATAAACTGCTCAGTTTGACTCGTAGTTTGCGAAACCGACTCAGCTTGCTTAAGCGCCTTTTTTACCCGTTGCATGGCTTCGATAGAATATGAGATAAAACTACAAGTGATGACAAAAATAGCGATTTTAACCAATTCAAAACTATCGATAATGTAAGCCTGTTCAACAACTAACGGCCACAAAAAAATGATAGCGAGGCAGGCAAACACGGTGGTAATTAACCCAGCGTAAAATCCGCCATAGAAGGCGGCAACAATGACCGCGGGATAAAATATTAGCCAGCTAAATTCGGCTTCAAGTACTTGGTTTGGCCATATCATTAAACCTACAGCAACTAAACTTACTATAGCGAGGAGAGTGAAAAAGTGTTTTAAAGCCCGTGCCGTTAGGGCTTTAGTCAAGCTAAGACCTTTTTCAGTGCTGTCATTCATACTGTACCTTTGAACATCGACTTTATAGCTACAAAATTTTGAGTTCTCAATTTGGCTAAATCAGTCTGATATAAACCAACTTCACAACACTAGTCACACCTTGTTGCAACGCTACATTTGATTAGCATGATTTCAGTATCCCATAATCTGGTGTTATATGCTTTATTTACAGCCGATTAAACAGATATGAATAACGTTATTTTTGGCCAGTGTGGTAAACAGAATTATTAAGCCTAGCACTTAATAAATAGCTGATAACCATATTTATCTAAAAAACAATGTGCGTTAACATTTTTTATTCTGATTTACACACCATCACTTAAGTCGGTTAATGCTGATAACGCAGCTGTGGCATGCTCTGAAGCAACAAAAATATGGTCGTGATAATAAGCAGCAAATACATTGGCACTGATGCCTTTGGCAGCTAATTGACCAGAAACTGCAGCCGTTAAACCAACAGCATTTAAGCTAGAGTGCACATTCAAAGTGATCTGTTTAAAGATACCAGAAAATGCTAAGCCGGCATCGCTGGCTGTGGTTTTACTAACTATTAATGTTAAGCCTTCAACTTCACTAAAGCTCGCTAACGGATTTAACCACACATAGTCGGCCAGTTCGCCTTGCACGGTACAAAATACAAATTCATTCGCCATTAGCTTAGGTTGCATGGCCGATATTAATGTTGCTAGCTCAGTAATTCCGCTCATAGTTAAACGCTCGTTGTTATTTTGCAAAATTAGAGGTTTAACCTTTATCCAGATCTTTATCTAGGTGTTGATTCAGGCCCAACTCTAATTGTTTTTTCTTAGAAAGACCTAAGGATACTATACGATGGGATTCTGTTAGGTAATAGATCAGTTCTTCGTCTGCAATATCTTGCCCATCATACAACTGGATCCATTTCATACCGCGTGCGGCTAAATAAGGTGCTGGTTGATAACCTGACTTCAAATTTAAAAAATGAAAATTCTGTTCAGAGGTTTTAAAGCTGAAGGCAGGTTGAGCAGCTTTACCCCAGCCGCCGATTGCAAAGACTTTATCCGCGACTTTCCAGACGTGAGAACCACCCCATTGCATCACATAACTAGTGGCAGGAAGCGAGCGACAAAATTGATTAAACTGTTCATAATCCATACTCAAACTTAACCTGTAACGCCTTAGCTAATCTAACGTTATAGGCTGAGTATAGTAATAAATGGGGCATAATACATTAACCGATTAGTTAAGTTACTCCGACCCATTTTAATTCCTTTATTGGCATGCGGCTAAAGGTGTTATTGCATCTTCCGTTTCCAAACGCTGCTGCGCAGCTAGGCTTGAGGTGGCCAGTTGTTTGAAATAGCCCGTCTGCTCAGAGCTAAGTGGAGCTTGTTGCCAGTACTGAGTTAGCTCAACGGCTCGTTGCTGGGTCCATGTGGTGTATTCCAGCTTGCTACTCGTCAATTGTTGTAAAATACGCGCCGAAGGAGTTAGTTCGGGTTGTTGTAGTAGAGGTGTATAGTGCTGTACTGCATCAGCGTAACCGCTAGACGTCTTGTCGAGTAATAAAGCTACTGCTGCTAATTCAGCAAAAATCTGTTCAGCACAGATTGTCCGACTTAGTTCTCCACTTGCTGTTTCTAAAAGCAAGTCGGGCTTGCGGCCTTGTTCGGTGATGCGGGTTTGATTACGAGTTATACGCTGTGATTCTTGCTCACCAATCTCTGGACTGTCTTGCAACAAGCAAAACAGTAAAAAGGCATCTAAGAAACGGATCTGGGTATCATCGATACCCAAGGCTAGCAGCGGATTAATATCCAAATTGCGCACTTCAATATATTCTACCCCGCGCTCTGCCATCGCTTGTAATGGCGTCTCGTCCGCTCGAGTAACTCGCTTAGGACGAATATCACTGTAATACTCATTCTCTATCTGCAGGATGTTGTCGTTAAGCTGCCGTGTATCGCCGTTAACCTCAACGCCAAGCCGAGTATAAGGTGGATAAGGCGTGTTAAGAGCTAGGGTAAGATCGCGGCTATATTCAGTTAAGCTATTGGTACTAATCTTCAGACTGGTTTGGGCGTCGCTCTGGTAGCCAAGTCCACTCATGCGCAACGAAGTTGCGTAGGGTAAATACAACGTATCAGCACCAAGTTCAGACAACTTATGTGGCCGACCCTGCATAAACGTCTGACTAAGTGCCGGTGAAGCGCCAAACAGATACAGCAACAACCAGCCATAACGGCGAAAATTACGGATTAAGCCAAAATATTGCGCCGAGCGAAAGTCGGCTAGTGAATCTTGGCTGCCGAGCAATTGCCGGTAGCCTTGCCAAAAACTATCCGGTAGTGAGAAATTAAAGTGGATACCGGCGATGCTTTGCATTATGCGACCATAGCGTATATCCAGACCGCGCCGATAAATATGCTTCATCTGGCCAGCTCGAGAACTACCATATTGGGCTATAGGCACACTTTTATTACCTTGCACCGCGCAAGGCATGCTCGCTGGCCATAAATGCTCATCCGCAAGTTCGCTGGCACTATAGCGATGGATCTGCTCTAAAAAGCCAAGGGTATCGCTGATATGTTCACCCGCAGGTGTAATAAATTCTAATAGCGATTCGGAATAATCAGTGGTGATATACGGGTGGGTTAAAGCCGAACCAAATGCCAGTGGATGACCCTGTTGTGACAACTTACTAGCTGTGGTTACTCGCAAGCCTTCTTTTTCGATGCCGCGAACAATATGTACTAGGGTTTGGTTTAGGCCTGTATCTGCAAGCTGTGCCAAACGTGGAGTAAGGGATGGCGTCATAAAAACCTCTGTATTAAATCAATTAATTAGACCTATCGGCCTTACTCGTTTTGCTAAGCCAATCATTTAATAAGGGTTAGCGGCTCCAACTTGCCAAATTAGAGCTGAGTATTATATTTGCAGCTCAATAACAGACAATCCCCTAAAACTGCAAATGACTTTTAACTATATGTAACAATAATCGATTTAAATAACTGTTTAATGCCAACGGCAGATTATTGATTAAAAACAGTCATTCAGGTCATAAAAAATTTGCAATAAAAAGGGGTTGTAGCGTATTAACAAAAAATTAATATGCTACGACCCCTTTTTAGGCGTTCTATTTTACTTAATTACACTAAACCTTGCTCAATCATGGCATCGGCGACGCGGCGAAAGCCGGCAATATTGGCTCCTAACACTAAATTGCCTTCCGCACCAAATTCACTCGCGGTATCGCGGGCGCTGCTGTAGATATTGCGCATAATTATTTTTAACTGCTCGTCTACTTCTGCAAAGCTCCAACTACGCATACTGGCATTTTGAGCCATTTCTAGCTGACTAGTCGCGACACCTCCTGCGTTAGCTGCCTTGCCCGGACCATATGCGATTTTAGCTTCTAAAAACACTTCTACCGCAGCTTGAGTTGAGGGCATATTAGCGCCTTCAGACACCGCGATGCAGCCATTTTGAACTAATACAGTAGCATCTGCAGCCGTTAACTCATTTTGGGTGGCACAGGGGAAGGCTAAGTCTGCTGGGTAGCGCCATACCGCATGGCCATCGTCGGGATAGTCAGCTACTGGCGTGTATTCCGCATCAGGATGGTGACTAATATATTCACTTAACCGCGCATGTTGCACTTCTTTTAATTGTTTTAATGTCGCTAGAACAATGCCGGATTTGTGATAAATAGTGCCTGCAGAGTCAGAGCAACTAACAGCAATAGCACCTAATTGCTGCAGCTTTTCAATAGTGTAAATGGCCACATTACCCGAGCCTGAGACTAAACATTGTTTATCTTGCAAAGTCTGCTGCCGATCTTGCAGCATATATTTGGCGAAATATACGCAACCATAACCAGTGGCTTCCTTACGCACTAATGAGCCGCCCCACAATAAACTTTTACCGGTAAAAACCCCATCAAAACTATTGGCTAAGCGCTTATATTGACCAAACATATAACCAATTTCGCGCGCCCCTACGCCAATATCACCTGCTGGCACATCGGTATTTGGGCCAATATGTCGATACAGTTCATTCATAAAAGACTGACAAAAACGCATAATTTCGGCATCTGAACGGCCTTTAGGGTCAAAGTTAGCCCCGCCTTTAGCGCCGCCAATAGGTAAACCGGTTAACGCATTTTTAAAAACTTGTTCAAAACCTAAAAATTTAATAATGCTGGCATTAACACTAGGATGAAAGCGTAAGCCGCCTTTAAACGGCCCTAATGCTGAGTTAAATTCTATTCGATAACCTTTATTAACATGGATCACGCCATTATCATCAGCCCAAGGCACCCGAAACATAATTTGCCGCTCAGGCTCAATCATTCGCTCAATAAT
This sequence comes from Rheinheimera salexigens, assembly GCF_001752395.1. Classification (NCBI taxonomy): domain Bacteria; kingdom Pseudomonadati; phylum Pseudomonadota; class Gammaproteobacteria; order Chromatiales; family Chromatiaceae; genus Rheinheimera; species Rheinheimera salexigens. The sequence continues at coordinate 3,339,952 of NZ_MKEK01000001.1, forward strand.
GGCATGGCGCCGATATTTATCATCTTGCTCAAGCACCATGGTTAAAGATTCTAATACTTCTTCTACGGCTTGATAGAACTCTGCTTGTGCAGGGCTACTTAGCATCAGTTTTGCTATGGTGCTGTGTATGTACGTCATAAGTATCCCTGTATATTTAATGTTCACTCCATTCTTGATGAAAAGCACGCTAGCCGTCAACAGATAATGAAATATAACTCAGCTAAAATGCATAAATATGCGAAATATCAAATATAGATTTTAATGATATACACTGATTATAGGTGGTTATGACAATACCAATAAAAAAGCCAGTTGCGGCTGGCAACTGGCTTTGGCTAAAACTACTTTTTAGTGCAATATGCGCTTTCAGTGAGCGGTATGCTCTTCGTCTTCATCATCAGCATCGTCAAAGTCTGCTTCGTCACCTTCGAAATACGTGCCCCAACCGTCATATTCTACGCCATGCTTTTTGGCTAAAGCTTCTAACTTAAGCGCATCGGCAACGATAGTTTCTGTGACCAGTGATTGTTCACGAATAGCATCAAATACCCAAGCACTGTCGCCATCTTCAAATTCGACTTCTTCTGCATCGGTAACTTCATAGCCTAACTTGAATAACGCAACCGCCAGCTTTTCTAGTTTGGTAAAATCTTGATCATAAAAGTGATGCTCAATAGTATATTCTGCATCTGGATCGCTACCATCTTCTAATAGTGCATTGATTGTTTCTTCAGTAAACTCTTGCCAGTTTTCCATAGTTCTACTCTTTAACGGTAATATTTTGCGCAGTGTAATCTTTGCCCAGTTCGGTATCAAGCATTGCGATCTGCTGAGCCATTTTTTGGTTCAGATTCTCAGAAAACTGACGGATATTAGGCTTACCTTCTGGCAAATGCACAGGCGCTAACATTTGGATAATAACCTTGCCATTATTCCAGCGATTAAATTTAAATTGCTGGTGGGTGCTGCTCATACATACCGGTATTATTGGCACATTCGCTTCTAAGGCAATATGAAATGCCCCGGCTTTAAAGGGCAATAAACCCCGGCCATAGCTACGCGTACCTTCAGGAAACATCCACACTGAGATATTGTCACGGCTAATGCGCTCAGCGGCTGCTAGCATAGTAGATAATGCCCGACTTTTATTTTTACGATCAATTAAAATATTGCCACTTAACCAATACAATTGACCAAAAAAAGGCACAAATTTTAAGCTTTTTTTACCTAAGGTCACCGTGCGTGGTTGAACGGCATTACTAATAGTAAATAAATCTAAATTGTTTTGATGGTTAGCGACATAAACATAAGGCTTTGAGCTGTCGATATTTTCAACGCCACGTATTTCAACTTGGATGCCTAAAATTTTTGATACACTGCCATACCAATGCGAAAAAATGCGCACGTTATCAGCGTGAAATGGCCTTACTAAACAAATAAGTAAGCCAGCTAAAGTACTAAAAATAAAAACAACACTAATAAAACTATTCGTAAAACCGCTATCACTATATTCTCCGTTGACACTACAAGCGAACTAAAAGGCGCCAAAAAAAGGGCGCCTAGTATAACGAGTTTAATTATCTGTGCTGGTTGGATCACTATTTAGCTGTACAGCATCTATACGCTGTAAGCCTCTTGGTAATTTATTACCGCGACGACCTCGCTCACCATGATAATGTTGTAAATCATCTGGTTTTAACGTCAGTTTACGCTTACCTGCTATCAGTGTCACGCTACCATCAACTGGTACGATGGCTAACTGACAAATATATTCTTCTCTACTGGCAGCACGTGCACTTGGGATCGACATGATTTTATTACCCTTACCTTTACTAAGCTTAGGTAATTCTGCCACGGGGAACACTAGCATTCGGCCTTCGTTAGAGATAGCTAACACTAAGTCGGTTGCTGGTTGTTTTACCACTACCGGTGCCAGCACTTTCGAGCCTTTAGGCAAACTAAGCACGGCTTTACCGGCTTTGTTGCGGCTAAGTAAATCAGCAAACTCAGCAATAAATCCATAACCAGCATCGGATGCTAATAACATGGCTTGTTTATCTTCACCCATTAACAAGTGTTCAAAGCTTTCGCCAGCAACAATACCAAAACGACCACTTAGCGGTTCACCCTGACCTCGCGCAGAGGGTAAGTCATGGGCTTCGGTGGCAAAACTGCGGCCTGATGAATCTAAAAATACCGCTTGCTGGTTTGAGCGACCACTGACCATGGCTTTAAAAGCATCTCCGGCACGATAGCTTAGGGCATTGCCATCGACATCATGACCTTTAGCACAGCGTACCCAACCTTTTTCTGACAACACGACGGTTATAGGCTCGCTGGGCAGTAATTCTCTTTCGCTTAAGGCTTTGGCTTCGCCCCGCAATACAATGGGGCTGCGGCGATCATCACCATATTTTTCAGCATCGGCTATTAATTCATCACGGATCAATTTGGTCAGCTTTTTCTCTGAAGCCAAAATGGCCTCTAATTTATCTCGTTCTTTGCTTAGCTCATTGAGCTCAGCACGGATTTTGATTTCTTCTAACTTAGCTAGCTGGCGTAGCTTTAATTCTAAAATTGCTTCGGCTTGGCGATCGGTAATGCTAAACGCAGCCATTAACTCTGGTTTAGGTTTATCATAACTGCGCACTATCCGAATAACTTCATCAATATTTAAAAAAGCAATTAATAAGCCTTCTAATACGTGTAATCTATCCAGTACTTTATCTAAGCGATGCTGTAAGCGGCGGCGCACGGTATCACGACGGAACACTAACCATTCGCTAAGAATTTCTACTAAGTTTTTTACCCGTGGTCGCTGATCTAGCCCTAAAATATTTAGGTTAACTCGATAACTTTTTTCTAAATCGGTTGTGGCAAATAAGTGTTGCATCAATTGCTCGGTATCAACCCGATTTGAGCGTGGCACAACCACTATACGAGTAGGACTTTCGTGATCTGACTCATCACGTAAATCGGTCACCATCGGCAGTTTCTTTGCCTGCATTTGCGCGGCAATTTGCTCTAATATTTTTGAGCCCGATGTTTGATGCGGCAACGCCGTAATCACAATATCACCATCTTCTAACTGATACAGTGCTCGCATTTTCACACTGCCGCGGCCAGTTTCATAAATGGCAGCTAGTTCGTGACTTGGGCTAATAATTTCGGCATCAGTTGGGTAATCAGGGCCTTTAACAAACTGCATTAAGTCAGTAACAGTACTTTTTGGTTTATCTAATAACAAAGCACAGGCGTTGGCGACTTCACGGGCATTATGTGGCGGGATATCCGTGGCCATACCAACCGCAATACCAGTAATACCATTGAGTAGAATATGTGGTAACCGAGCCGGTAACACTCTAGGCTCATCCATAGTGCCATCAAAGTTAGGCAACCAATCTGTAGTGCCCGCACCCAATTCTGATAATAATACTTCGGCAAAGCGGGACAGTTTAGATTCGGTATAACGCATAGCGGCGAATGATTTTGGATCATCCGGTGCACCCCAGTTACCTTGGCCATCAACTAACGGATAGCGATATGAAAAAGGCTGAGCCATTAATACCATAGCTTCATAACAGGCAGAGTCACCGTGAGGGTGAAACTTACCTAACACGTCACCTACAGTACGGGCTGATTTTTTATATTTAGCTAAATGGGATAAGCCTAATTCTGACATCGCATAAATTATGCGTCTTTGCACTGGCTTTAAACCGTCGCCAATATGCGGTAAAGCACGATCCATAATAACGTACATTGAATAGTTCAAATAGGCGTCTTCTGTAAAACGTCTTAACGCCAGTTGTTCAACGCCATCGTGAGAAATTACCGTTTCTGTCATGCTTGTTCCTGTTTACTGTTCTTGTTATTGCTAGCTAACAATTTTTTGCGCCGAAAAAGCTGCCATATTAGCAAGATCGATAATATTAACGTGCTGCTACCTAACACTATTTGCCATAACATTTGCAACTTATGGCTACTTTCAACTTCTTGCAGCCGTAACGCTTTTAGTTCGTTATCTTGTAATAATAATAAATTTTGTTGTTGCTGTTGTTCTTGAGCAAACACTAAACGCATCCGTTCTAGCGCCAGCTCATTATCCTCATTTCGCTGCTGTTTAAATTGCTGCATAAACTGTTCTAATTGCTGATAAGCCCGCTCAAACTCACCCGACTCTGCTAACAATTGGCTTTTAACATAAGTTAAGCCCATCGCGAGTTCGCTATCGTTTTCCAGCGCCAAACTTTGCTCGGCCAATAATAGCTGCTGCATCGCTAAACTGGTTTGTTTTAATCGCTGTAAAATAAGCGCTTTTTCATAATGATGAGTGGCTATATGCACTTTGGCTTGTAACTGCGGTAAGTATGCTTCGGCTTTATTAATATAGGAAATTGCCGCATCACCTGCGCCACTGGCACTGCTGGTAATCGCTAATCCTAAATAGGTGTGATACAAGTTCATTACATCAGTCGAAGCAGATTCAGCTTGCAATATTTCATTATATAGCTGCAGTGACAGCTGATATTGTTGTAAAAAACCATAAGTGCGGGCTAGATTAAACTTTACCGTAACGATATTTTTTTGCCAACCTAGCTCTTGATAAAGTTGCAAGGCTGTTTTTAATAAAACGATACCTTCTTCTTCAAATGATATGCTGACATACAATAAGCCTAATTCAGCATTAACTTCAGCTATTAAGGCTTTATTTTGTAAAATTTGCGCCCGATGATAGGTATCTTGTAATAATGCCAAGGCTTGTTTATGTTTATTGAAGCTTAAATAAATCGCAGCTTGGTTAATATGACCGCGTAAAATTTGCACCTCATCATCTAATAAGGTCGCCAGCGCGATGCCGGTTTCATAGCGCTGCATAGCTTGCTCGGTATCGGCCTGCATTTCCAATGCAAAACCCAGCGCATAGAGTAATTTAACTCTTAACAAAGATTGCTGCTCTGCTAATAAGGTTAAGCCTTGCTCGGCCGCTTGCTGCTGTTCAATATGCCGGCCTAATACTTCAAATAATATGGCTTGCTCATAATACCAACGTGCTTGAAGTTGGCTTGATAAACCAACCCGTTCCTCTTGATGCTGTTGCAATAGTGCCAGCATAGCATCAGGTTGTTGGTACTTTTCTGTTGTCACTTTTTTTAGCCACGCCGGTAATTCAGCACTTTCGCTATTAGCAACCGCAGAAAAGCCCGTTATCAACGTCAGGAAAACCAGTATGAATACAAGATATTTTTGCAAAGCCTCAGCCCTTTTCTGCATGTGACCGTTAAGCAACAACCGCTTTATCACCTTTTTGCTCTAACCAAGCACGCCTATCGGAGGCGCGCTTTTTCGCTAATAACATATCCATTAACTCGAAAGTTTGCTCGTAATCATCAATGGTTAATTGCACTAAACGACGAGTATTGGGATCCATCGTGGTTTCGCGCAGTTGCAGCGGGTTCATTTCACCTAGACCTTTAAAACGCTGCACGTTAACTTTACCGCGTTTTTTCTCGGCTTCAATTCGATCCAGCACACCATCTTTTTCGGCTTCATCTAGCGCATAATAAACATCTTTACCAATATCAATGCGATACAGTGGCGGCATGGCCACATATACATGTCCTGCTGCGACTAAAGTCCGGAAGTGACGCATAAACAACGCACATAATAAGGTGGCAATGTGTAAGCCATCTGAGTCGGCATCGGCTAAAATACATACTTTACCGTAGCGCAATGCCGATAAATCTTCACTATCGGGGTCGATACCAATAGCGACTGAAATATCATGTACTTCTTGTGAAGCTAAAATTTGTCCAGAATCGACTTCCCAAGTATTAAGAATTTTACCGCGCAGCGGCATAACAGCTTGAAATTCGCGATCTCGCGCTTGTTTAGCACTACCACCGGCTGAGTCTCCTTCGACTAAAAACAATTCTGTTTGCTTTAAATCTTGGGCTGAACAGTCGGCTAATTTACCCGGCAATGCAGGGCCTGAGGTCACTTTTTTCCTGACCACTTTTTTTGCAGCTTTTAATCGTTTCTGCGCATTGTTGATACAAAACTCAGCTAATTGCTCAGCAATAACAGTATGTTCGTTTAGCCATAAACTAAAGGCATCTTTTACTACCCCGCTAACAAACGCCACTGATTGGCGTGACGATAAGCGCTCTTTAATTTGGCCAGCAAATTGTGGATCTTGCATTTTGGTCGATAAAATATAACCACAACGATCCCAAATATCATCTGCTGAGAGTTTAATGCCGCGAGGTAATAAGTTTCTAAACTCACAAAATTCACGTAAGGCTTCTAACAAACCTTGGCGTAAACCATTAACGTGGGTACCGCCTTGTGGAGTTGGAATTAAGTTAACATAGCTTTCAGTAATTAACTCGCCACCTTCTGGCAACCACAACAGAGCCCATTCTACCGCTTCGTTACTGGCAGCAAATTTGCCCACAAAAGGGGTTTCGGGCAAGCAAACATAGCCTTGTACCGCTTCGGCTAAATAATCTTCAATACCGGCTTGATAGCACCATTCATATTGTTGTTTATTAATTTGATCATCAAAGCTAACGGTTAAACCCGGACATAAAACCGCTTTTGCTTTTAATACATGCAGTAAACGGCTAACAGAAAATTTGGCTGAGTCAAAATAAGTGGGCGTAGGCCAAAACCGGACTCGGGTACCGGTGTTACGTTTACCCACGGTACCCGTAATGGCTAACTCGCTAACTTTATTGCCCTGCTCAAAAGCCATTTCATAAATGCTGCCATCTCGACGTATTGATACATCGACCCGACTAGATAAAGCGTTAACAACTGAAATACCTACACCATGCAAACCGCCCGAAAACTGATAGTTTTTATTCGAGAACTTACCACCGGCATGTAAGCGGCAAAATATTAACTCTACCCCGCTTACGCCCTCTTCAGGGTGAATATCGACCGGCATACCACGGCCATTATCAATTACCTCTAAGGATTGATCGCTGTGTAATATGACTTGCACTTTATCGGCATGGCCCGCTAAGGCTTCATCCACACTGTTGTCGATGACTTCTTGGGCTAAATGGTTCGGTCTTGTGGTGTCGGTATACATTCCAGGACGGCGTTGTACCGGCTCTAAACCTGTTAAAACTTCAATTGAATCGGCATTATATATTTGTGTCGTCATATTCTCAGTCATTAGCAGAAAACCTCTGCGCATTCATCCGCGATATTATTACGCAATATCTGTACGCAATATCAGTACGCCATATAAACAAAATATGGCGTAGACTACCAAAACGCTAGTTAAGTTGGCAAAATTCAGTAATAGTGCTTAATTGTTGCTGATAATCAGTATAACTATGATTACCGCCTTCACGGACATTAATCAATGCGCCTTGATAATAATCCAGCGCTAAACGGTAATCTAACACTTCATCACCGGTTTGCAATAATACCAAATAGTTATGTGGCTGCTGTAATGTCGTTGGCATAAGCTGTTTAAGGCTGGTCATGTGCTCAGGCGTTACCTGATAAGCCTGCTCTAACACTGGATGATAATAATCACCCAAATGTTGTGATAATACCGTATGCGGCGCAACCGCTGGATTAATCAAACATGCACGGCAACCATACTCTTCGGCAATACAGGTGGCTAAAAAGCCGCCTAGCGAACTACCAATTAATGCTAGTTGTTGCCCATTCCCCCCTGTAGTGGTAATACCCGATTGCTCAAGATGCTGTTTAATGGTGGCCAGAGCAGCGTCAGGTTCGTATGGCACATCTAAAGCTGTAAAATGTATATGTGGGTAATGAGTTGCAAAATAGGCTTGGGTTTGTTGTGCTTTTTCTGATTGTGATGAACTAGCAAAGCCATGCAAATATACCACTATTTTAGTCATTCATGCTCCTATGTAAGTGTCCCTAACTAATTATTACTAACTAATTGTTTCTATCTAAGGATCGAAATTGCCATTGTACAGTTTGATCGGCATTAAATATCCAGTCACACCACTGTGGACCTTGATCGATAGTTTGCCACTCTGGCGTGGCTAAAAACTGCACCGAGCTGGCCGGACAACCTACTATATTTACCTTAGCAAAACGCGCACTGTAAGCATAATGGCTATGGCCATGTGCAATGCCCTGGATCCGGCTATCAGCCAAAATATGCTGCCACAGAATGTCGGCATCCAATTGACCATGGATATCAATTGAGCAGCCTAATGGTCGTGGGTGATGATGACAAAACAACCACACTGCTTTGGCCGCGCTATTTTCAGCGCTATGCTGAATAAATTGTTTAGTACTAAGCTGTAACTGCTGTTGTAGCCAATGTTGTTGCTCAAGTCCAAACACTCCACTAGGGGTTGGGCCTTTAGTATTAAGCAACAGCAGCTGCCAACTGGCTAAGCGTAAACTTGTTGCCGCTTGAAACGGCGCAATATGACTTAACATCTCAAGCTGCTGTAAATCATCATGATTGCCGGGCAAACAAAACACTGGACAGGTTAACGGCGCAAAAATGTCGGCTAATAATTGATAGGAAGCAGCACTGGCATTTTGCACCAAATCACCGCTTAAAATCACGCCATCTGGCTGCTCTTGGCACAGCTGTTCCACTATCGCTTGTAAATATTTCGCCGGTTGGATCTGTTGATAAAATTCGTCTGCCGTTGGCATTAAGTGACAATCAGTAATTTGTGCTAGCCGATACTGTGACTGCGGTGGAAAAACATAATCCATCAATGACTAATCCCAAGCTTGTTGTACTTTAGCTAAATTTAGTGCCAGCCATTGTAGCGCAATTACCGTTGCCGCATTGTCGATTTTTTGTTCGGCTAATAACTGTAATGCTTTTGCCCGCGACATAACATGCACCTTAATATCTTCATGTTCTTGGGCTAAACCAAAAATACCGCTTTCGACTGGGCTAGTTAATTTACCCATATACAGCTGAATTCGTTCGGTTGTGCCACCTGGGCTAGATAAGTAATTTAACATCGGTAATAGTTCAGTTATAACAATACCGGCCTCTTCTTCTGCTTCGCGAATAGCAACTTGTTCTGCCGTTTCATTAGTGTCTATCATACCTGCTATAATTTCCAGTAGCCAAGGGCTGGCACTTGAGCTAGCCGCACCCACCCGAATTTGCTCAATTAATACCACTTCATCGGTGATCGGGTTGTAGGGTAATACGGCTGCAGCATGACCACGTTCGAAAATTTCGCGCTGCATTGGCTCGCTCCAGCCACCCGCAAATAAACGATGGCGCAAAGTGTACTGCTCAATGCGAAAGAAACCTTGAAAAACCGTGCTTTTATCGAGTATTTCCAGATCTTTGCTGCTAAATGACGGATACTGTACAGCATTGTAATTTGACATAACGATACTCACATTCTGTTACACTCTTAAGCGTAACTTTACGGTTTAATGATTACTTAGTTTACCGTATAAGAGTATCATTTGCGCAGTATCCATTTATCTGGCCAGGAATTGGTAAATATGAATAAAACCTTATTAAGTACTTTATTAGCCTCTACGTTAGGCTTACTTAGTTGGCAGACTTTTGCTGCTGATGACCTACAAGACATTTATCAGTTAGCCACTCAAAAAGATCCTATTGTTTTGCGCTCTGCCGCCTCCCGTGACCGCGCTGCGGCAAGCATTGACGTGTCTCGCGCGGCTTTATTGCCAAATGTGACGGGTAGCGCAGGCTATGGTCGTCGTGATGTTGATGGTTTTGGTTTTGATGGCCCTAATACGTTATCTGCAGGCGTTACGTTAAACCAAAGTTTATTTAACTGGGCAGATTGGGGTCGATTAGATCGTGCTGAAAAAGTCGCACTACAATTCCAAACGGCTTATGACAGTGAAGTGCAAAACTTAATTGTCCGGGCTACCAGTGCTTACTTTCAAGTATTAGGCGCTGCAGATGATTTAGGCTTTGCCGAAGCAGAAAAACGTTCAATTGAACGCCAATTAGAACAAACCAAACAACGCTTTGCCGTTGGTTTAACTGCCATTACCGATGTCCATGAAGCCCAAGCGCAATTTGATAGCGCAGTGGCACGGGAAATTATTGCCCAATACGAATTAGAAAATGCCCGAGAATTTCTACGTGAAATAACAGGACAGTATCACCAAGAATTAGCCGAACTTAACACTGATAAATTTGCACCAGGTCGGCCAAGCCCTGAAAAAGTGCAAGATTGGGTAGGCTTAGCTCAAGATAATAATTTAGTGTTAAAAAGCCAACGGGTGTTATTAGATATTGCTAATCAAGATATTGATTTAGCCAAAGCCGGTCATTATCCAACCTTAAATTTACAAGCTACCCTAGGTGTAGCTAAAGCTTCAGGTTTTGATCGGGCAGACGATAGCTCGCTAGGCATCAACTTAGCAGTGCCAATTTATAGCGGTGGTGGTGTTGAAGCCGGTGTTGCAGTAGCTCAATCTAATTATGTTGAAGTAAGCCAAACCTTAGAATTAAATCATCGCGCAGTGATGCGTCAAGTGCGCAGCTCGTTCAATGGTGTCAATGCCCAGATTTCATCGATACGCGCCTTAGAGCAAGCCGTTGTTTCAGCTGAAAGTGCATTAAACGCGACTGAAGCCGGTTTTGAAGTAGGTACTCGTACTATTGTTGACGTGTTATTAAGCACGCGTAATTTGTTCGAGGCAAAACGTAACTTAGCCAGTGCGCGCTACACTTACATTTTATCGATGATGCAGTTAAAGCAAGCTGCTGGTAATTTGTCAGAGCAAGATTTATTAGCCGTTAACCAAGCGCTAACCAATCAATAATCAGCTATAAAAGTGAGCTTCAGGGCATTATCTCTGAAGCTCATACCAGTTTAGCCTGTTGTCCTGCCGTTTTTTCGATACAATACCGCTTTATTTATTACTGAGGTCATGCTGTGATTAACGCCCCTCAATTTAGCTGGCGCTTCTTATTACCCAAATATTGGCTACTGTGGTTAGGCGCGGGTCTATTATGGTTAATTAGCTGGCTGCCCTATTCAGTCCTTATGTGGTTGGGTGCAGGTTTTGGCCGGTTATTATTGACACTGCTGAAATCCCGAAGCAAAGTTGCCTTACGCAATATTGAGTTGTGTTTCCCTGATATGCCCGCTGCCGAACAGCAGCAGTTGGTCCAGCAGAACTTTGTTGAAACCGGCCGAGCTTTATTTGATACCGTTATTGGTTGGTGGTGGCCCAATTGGCGCATCCGAAAATTAGCCCATTTTTATGGTTATGAACATATTCAAGCTGCTATCGCCCAAGGCAAAGGCGTACTGTTATTAGCGCCACATGTATTACATTTAGAAGCAGCCTGTCGTGCCTTTGGTTTAACCCATCCAAGTGTTGGTTTTTATCGGCCGAACAATAATCCGCTATTAGATTATCTGCAATATCACGGTCGCAGTCGCGCCAATAAATATATGATTGGTAAGCGTGATGTTAAAGGCCTTATTGCCGCCTTAAACCAAGGCGAAGTATGCTTTTATTTACCTGATCAAGATTACGGCCGTAATCGAGCTGAATTTGTACCGTTTTTTGCTGTAAAAGAAACCGCGACCACAACCGGCACCCTACTGTTTGCTAATGCCGCTAATTGCGTGGTACTACCGGTTATTCCTAGTCGCTTAGCTAATAATAAAGGTTATGAAATTCGCATTTTACCGGCATTACAGCCATTTCCTTCTGGTGACAATAAAGCAGATGTTACAGTTGTAAATCAATGGGTTGAAAAAGTGGTGCAACAAAATCCAGAGCAATATATGTGGTTACATCGCCGTTTTAAAACTCGACCTAACCCTGATGATGCTTCATTATATAAATAACAGCTTAACGTAAAAAGCAGTTAAATTTATCGCCGTTTTCATAGCAGCGACAGTAGTGCTAGTCGTTATCGTTGTGATAATAGAATGAGTTGTGATAATAGAGTGCGTTGTAATAATAACGTTAGTCGCAATAGTAGCAATAGTAGCGAATACAGGTGTGACAATACTTACAGTCGCACGATAAGGGAGTAACACATGTGGTTTTGGATCCGAAACATCATACTATTGTTAATACTCGGTAGTGTGGGTTATGTGTTACTAGCACGCCCTGATATCCTGGTGTTGTCTAACAGAACCAATAAAGCAGCTGAAGGCCTAAGTAATTTTTATAGCAGTATTCGCAGTTCTATTAGCGATAGCGCCGGTAAGATTTCGGATTTTAGGCTAGTCCTACCCGACACTAGTGAAGATTTAACCGATAAATTACAACAACGTACAGCAATAGTCACACCGCTTGAAGTCATATGGCGCGGCCAAGTGTCTGACCGCCGTTTTCGTGAAGGCGAAACCTTAAAAACCGCTTAACAGACTATGCACAGCAGCAAGGCATACAACTTTACTGGACTTTACCGCGTGATTACATCGTAAAACATTATTTTCAAACTGATACCAGCTTAATAGGTACTGTTTATGAAATAAGCCAAGCCATTGCCCCCGACTTTGCTTCGCCCGTACTAGCTTACTTTTGTCCCCAACAAAGAGCTGCCATTATTACTGATAAAGCAAACAGTTATATTCAGCAGCACTGTATACCGGCGCAAAGAGACCCCGTAACGCTATAATTCATCATCTATAACGGCTAATCACTAAATAGCTGTTGCCAAATAACAGCAACTTGCTGCTGGGCTTGCTCTGCTGCCTCTGCCAACGGTAGTGTGGCCGGCATTAATGTTTGCCGATGCCCCACTCCACGTAACAATTGATACGCTTGCTGCAGCGCCTCAACTTGATCGTTAGGTAATAAACCTACAGCAGCAACGGCATCTAAAATACGGATATTGTCGCTATAGCGATATAATTCTGGATAACGAGCTGCATAGGCTAAAACTAAATATTGGCTAATAAATTCTAAATCGATAATGCCACCGATACTGTGCTTTAAATCAAGTATTTCAGCGCCGTGATGTTGGCGTAATTTCTGCCGCATTTGCTGCACATCGGTACTTAATTCAGCAATATCTCTTGGTAGGGTTAAAATTTCCTGACGAATTTGGCTAAACTTTTCAGTTAAATTACCACTAGAATAAACCACGCGTGCCCGAACTAAAGCTTGATGCTCCCAGGTCCAAGCTTCACGCAATAAGTATTCGCCATAAGTATCAATATGAATAGCTAATAACCCTGAGTTACCGGATGGCCGCAACCGGGTGTCGATATCATAGAGCACGCCGCTATTAGTCCGAGTGGTGCATAAATGCAGTACCCGTTGGATTAATTTTAAATAAAATTGGCGTGAATCTATTTGCCGCTCACCACTAGTGGCCGTTTGACTAGAACATTGATGAACAAACACTAAATCTAAATCAGAGCCATAACCCAGTTCTATGCCACCAAGTTTACCGTAAGCAATGACCGCTAAACCTTTTTCCAGCGCATTAAAGCCTTCTGGCTCGCCATAACGGGCAGCCATTTGCTGCCACGCCATATCTACTACTTGTTCCAGCATCACTTCGGCTAACCAAGTTAAGTGATCACTAACTTGCATTAACGGCAATACACCGCGTATATCGGCAGCGGCGATACGCAGTTGCTGCGTCTGTTTATATTGACGCAAAGTTTCCATTAATAACTCAAGATCATCCGTAGGCACTCGGAGTAATTGCTGGCGCAAACGATCGGCATAATCTTGTTTTGTCGACACTTGATATAATTGAGCCGGATCAATTAACTCATCTAGCAACATCGGGAAGCGCGATAAATGCCGAGCTAGCCAACCACTTTCTGTGCACAGCGTGACTAACTGTTGCAAGGCCGCCAAGTTTTCATACAGTAATTCTAAATAAGCGGTACGAGTAACAATTTGTTTAAATACCACTAATACTTGCTCTAATACTACCGGTGCAGATTGTTGCTGTTGCAACATAAATAATAAATGCGGCATTAGCTTGGCTAAAAACTGCCGACCGCGAACGCCTAAACTACGCTTTTGGCAATCATGTTTAAATTGCTGCAATAACACTATTGTTTGCTTGGCTTCATCCGGCTCAAGCCAGTCTATTAATTCAGCTAGTTCATCAACGTTTTGATCGCTATCCCACAATAAACGGCCAAGCGTAATATCCTGCTCTTCCACGTCTTCTTCGATATCGATGACTTGGCGAAATTGTTGGTGCACGCGTTGCATCGCTTGCTCAATATCAGCCGTTAGCGTAGGCCAGTCAGTTATAGACAACGAGGTTAGCAATTGCTGTTGGCTTGCAGCATCTTGCGGCAAGGTTTGGGTTTGTTGGTCATTAATACCTTGCAGCGCTTGTTCTACTTTGCGCAACAATAAATAATCAGCCTTTAATTCTGCAGCATCTTGCTCTGTAAGAATGTCTTCGCTGACTAAATAACCTAATGCCTGCAATAACGAGGTTTGCTGCAGTGCTGGGATCCGGCCCCCCCGAATTAATTGTAAAGTTTGCACCACAAATTCAACTTCGCGGATACCGCCGACACCCAACTTAATATTATCTTTTCGATTTAAACGTCGGTTTTCTTGTTCAATTTGTTGCTTCATTCGGCGCAAAGATTCAATAGCTGAAAAATCAATATAGCGCCGATAAATAAACGGTCGTAACAATTTCTGCAGTTCTGGGGTGTAGCGCGTGTCAGCATTAATCACCCGCGCCTTGAGCATAGCGTAACGCTCCCATTCTCGGCCTTGCTCTTGATAATAATCTTCCATGGCGGCAAAACTCAGAACTAAGGGACCGCTATCGCCAAACGGGCGTAAACGCATATCTACCCGGTAGACAAAGCCATCGGCGGTAACTTGATGCAAAGCCGCTATTAGCTTTTGGCCTAGTTTGGTAAAAAATTGTTGGTTTTCGATACTGCGCCGGCCACCTATAGTGTCGCCGTGATGCGGATAAGTAAAAATAAGATCAATATCAGATGAGAAATTAAGCTCTTTACCGCCTAACTTGCCCATACCCAGTATCAACAGCGGTAATTTATTACCCTTGCTATCTTGCGGTGTGCCCCACTGCAATTCTAATTGCTGATACGCCCAATGATAAGCGCTGTTAATTAAATTATCTGCTAAGCTAGAAACTTGCACTAAGCTATCGCTAATACTTTGTAATTGTAAAATGTCGGCAGCTAAAATAGCACTTAACATAGCATTACGTTGTTGGCGTAACTGCTTAAATACCCCGGCATCATCGGTTGCGGTTAACTGTATCGATTTAACGCCATGCTCAATAAACTGGGTTAAGCTATCTGGCTGGGTTAACACCGCTAAAAGCTCGGCTTGGTGCTGCAGTGTTTGCTCGATAAAGCTGCTAGCGGCAATGAGCTTGTTAAAGCGCGCTAAAGCTTGAGTTGTTAAATCTACCGGCTCAACCTTTGCGCTATCCGTCGTACTATCAGCCATAGTTAGCTCCGTTTAGGTCGTTGCAAACAGATATTCACTGACCGCAAGTAGCAGTAAATTATATTGCTCACTTGCCAACACTTGCCCATCGTCTTTCACCATTTCTGCTAGCGCCATAGCCACATCATGCCATTGCTGTAGCGCTTCAATATGATGTACTGCGCCGGCTAGAGCCGTTAATGCTTGGCTACAAAATTGCAATGCTGGCGTTGATTGCTGCTGTAAAAAGCAGGTTTCAGCTTGTTGTAACGCGGTAACTTGCTGCAATAAGTTTTTACCAATATCAGCCGGTAAATTAAGTTGTTGGCCGTTAAATAATTGATAACCCCGAGCAGCTTTGCTTAACCAACCCGTTCGCAATGGTAAATGTCTAATTAAGTGCCTTGCTAATACAAATAAATGCTTAGCATCACCCGATATTAGCTCTAGTTCAAGTTCAGATATTGGCTGAGTTTTATCAGCCACAATGACCTGACCTAAATCGTACACCAGCTCAATTTCAGTACCGTCTTCTAATTGCAGCAACCAACGTTTACGGTTGAAATCGGTGCGAAATAATTCAATTAAATTCTGTTGTAGTTGGCTTAAATCAGTCTGTTCTGGCCAAATCTTTGCTGGAAAAGCGGCTAGTTGCGGGATAACACCATCACAAGACACATTATATTCTGGGCGCATTTGCAGCGCACCATGATGCTTTCCGGCTAATTTAATGGTTTGTTCAAACTGGCGGTTTTTCTCACGGCTGCGTAAACCAAAGTCATGCTGGCGAAACCAGTTGTCAGACGTATCAAAATAAGCATTAAGTAACTTGTTTTCATCTGTTTGTACTATTTTGGCTATTTGGCTCGCTAAAGCAGGTAATTGCTCAGCAGCATCAGACGAGATTAAAAATTTCAGTTCCAGTTCAGTTGTCATGCTTTACTCTATAAATAACTAACGGAAAATCACAGCAGACTTGAAGATTAGGCCTTGTCAAATACAGTACAACTGCCTATCATCGAAACCATCGGTCGCAAAACTGCCTTCGTAAATTAGCTCAGGATACCTATGTTCACATTAAATAAAAGCATCTTGCTGGTATTATTTTTACTGCCATTTTCTGTATTTTCACAGCAAACAACTAACAACCAAGCGAGTAAAGCGGCTTTTATTAGTGATGCATTATTTGTCTATTTACATTCAGGTCCCAGTAACAAATATCGAATTGTTGGCACCATAAACGCTGGAGAAAGTGTAACCTATATTTCGCAGGATGCTGAAACAGGTTATGCCCAAATTAAGTATGAAGATGATAAAACCGCATGGTTACCAAAAGAATATGTCAACTTCACCCCAGGCTTAGCTAGCCAATTAGAACAACTTAAAACCGACTATGCTGATCATGATGGAATTGTTTCTACATTACAGCAGCAGCGGAATGATTTAAGTAGTGAGCTAAATACAGCAATTTCAGAGCGCAATGCCGCGCTAGAACAATTAGAGCAAACCCAACAAACCTATAGCCTGTTAAAGCAACGCTTAGATGCTACCCAAACTTCAGTTTGGCAAAAGCCTATGGTACTGGGTTCATTAATTTTAGTGGTAGGCTTAATTTTCGGCTTAGTATTACCCATTATTGTACCTAAGCGTCGCAGTAAAGATCGCTGGATGTAATACTGCTACTAGCAGAACTAAGCTAACCAGCATCTAAGCTAAGCAGAATCTGCTAACTAGAACCCGCTACACTTTCTGCGGCGGGCTTTAGTGGCACACCTTGATCTTGTTTTACGGCTTCTATTACTACATAGGTATGAGTTTGAGCCACGCCGGGTAAATCAACGATGATGGCCAGCATGCTACGATACGCATCCATATTGGCTAATCTTAGTTTCAACAAATAATCAAAACCACCCGCCACCATATGGCATTCGGCAACTTGAGGTATTTTAACCACAGCGTCACGAAATTGATTAAACACATCACTGGTGGTTCTATCTAGTGTGACTTGAATAAACACGGCAGTGCCACAGCCCAGTTTGGCGGCATTTAAACGCGCACCATAACCATCAATGTAGCCTTCTTTTTCTAGCCGTTTTACCCGATCAATGCAGGGGCTAGCGCTTAAGTTTACTTTTTTGGCCAGCTCAACATTAGAAATTCTACCGTCGCGCTGTAAGGTTTCAAGTATGTTAAGATCAATCCGATCGAGTGCTTTAGTTTTCATTGCTATTGTCATTACCATCTAATATCTGGTTTTATAGTCGTTATACAGAATTATATAGCGTTTAACAGCAAAAATAACCACCCTATGCTGCGGACTTTTCAATAGAATGCCGCAATCTTACCCTATGTCAGGAAGCTTAGTACTATGATGTTTAATGGTTCCCTGGTTGCTACCCAACCGCTGCGTCAAACTATCCGTAATTATTACCGCGCCGATGAAGATGAAGTGCTAAATTTTTTACTACCTATCGCTAATATTGGTGTTAATGCCCGCAGTAGAGCCTGGGAGCGTGCCCGCCAGCTAGTACTGAGTATTCGCCAAGCCCAAGTAGGTAAAGGTGGCGTCGATGCATTATTAAATGAATTCTCGTTATCGACCGAAGAAGGCTTAGTACTGATGTGCTTAGCCGAAGCTTTATTACGTGTGCCTGATAATATTACCGCTGACCGCCTAATCCGCGACAAATTAGCCAACGGTGATTGGGGCGCACATATTGGTAATAGTAAATCTATCTTCGTCAATATCTCTGCTTGGGGTTTATTGTTAACCGGTAAGTTAGTTAATTACAGTGATGAGCAGAAAAAGCAGCAGTTTAGTGTGCTTAAACGTACTTGTGGTCGCTTAGGTGAACCGGTTATTCGTCAAGCTGTACGTTATGCCATGCAAATTATGGGTGCGCAGTTTGTTATGGGCACTACCATTACTGCCGCACTTGAACGCGCTACAGAATTAGAAAGTAAAGGTTTTCGTTATTCATACGATATGCTAGGTGAAGGCGCACGGACCATGGCCGATGCTGATCGCTACTTTGCTAGCTATATGAATGCTATTGATACCATAGGTAAAGCCGCTAAAGGTCGTGGCCCGTTTAATAGCCCTGGCATCTCAGTTAAATTATCTGCTATTCATCCGCGCTATGAGTTCGCAAAACGCGAACGAGTGATGACAGAATTAGTACCTCGCTTAAAAGCCTTAGTCCTTGCTGCTAAAGCCTACGATATCAACTTTACTGTTGATGCTGAAGAAGCCGACCGCTTAGATTTATCCTTAGATATAATTGAAGCCGTATTTAGTGACCCCGATTTAGGTGAGTGGCAAGGCTTTGGCTTAGCCGTACAGGCTTATCAAAAACGCGGTTTCCACGTAATTGAATGGCTACGCGACTTAACCGTACGGGTTGGTCGTAAAATGATGGTTCGCTTAGTTAAAGGTGCGTACTGGGATAGCGAAATTAAAGTCTGCCAAGTCGAAGGTTTTGACGGTTTTCCGGTGTTTAGCCGTAAAGCGTCTACCGATGTGTCGTATCAAGCCTGTGCTAAAAAACTGTTAGAGTATCGCGATAGTATCTATCCGCAGTTTGCTACCCATAATGCTTACACTGTTGCCACGATTATGGAAATGACCAAAGACTATACCGGCTTTGAATTCCAATGCTTACACGGTATGGGCGATGCGTTATACGACACTATTGTTAATGAAGATAAAATTCCTTGCCGTATCTATGCCCCTGTTGGTGAACATGCCGACTTATTAGCCTATTTAGTGCGTCGTTTATTAGAAAATGGGGCTAACAGCTCATTTGTTAATAACATTATTGACGAAACCATACCGGTAGAATCACTACTGACCGATCCGGTAGAAATTGTTTCTGGCTGGCAACAAAAAACCAATCAGCTAATTCCACAGGCTGCCCATTTATATGGTGCAGAACGCCTAAACTCTAACGGTTTAGATCTAACCGACGCCGATGAAATTACTGCTGTTAAAGCGGCTATGGATCAATGGTTAACCTCTATTGAGAATTTGCCAGTACAAACTGATGCCACACCCGTAACAAACCCAGCGAATTTAGATGAGGTGATTGGTTATTTACAGTTCGCTGATGCAACCACCATGCAGCAGATTATCACTAATGCCGATGCCGCTTTTCAGCAATGGTCGCAAACAGATGTCACTGTAAGGGCAAATTTATTGCGCCGTATTGGCGACTCTTTAGAAACACACCGTGATGAACTATTAGCATTGTGTATTAAAGAGGCCGGCAAAACAGCATTAGATAGTATTGCTGAAGTTCGCGAAGCTATTGATTTTTGCCGTTATTATGCTGCCCGTGCTGAAGAGTTATTTGCAGAGCCACAGCAAGCGCGCGGCGTATTTTTATGTATTAGTCCGTGGAACTTCCCATTAGCCATTTTCTTAGGTCAAGTTGCCGCGGCTATAGTGGTGGGTAACACTGTTGTGGCTAAACCTGCCGAGCAAACCAGCTTAGTGGCAAAACGTACCTTAGAACTGATGCTTGAATGTGGCATGCCAGAACACGTGGTGCAACTTGTTATCGCTCCAGGTCGTGAAGTAGGTGAGCATATTGTGCCTGATCTGCGGATCCAAGGCGTTATGTTTACTGGCTCAACAGAAACCGGCTGCTGGATTGCCCGTAAATTAGCCGAGCGTGGTGGCGAACCCGTGCCTTTGATTGCTGAAACGGGCGGTCAAAACTGTATGATAGTTGACTCGACGGCTTTACCAGAGCAAGTGGTTGATGACGTTGTTTCTTCAGGCTTCCAAAGTGCCGGTCAACGTTGTTCAGCACTACGTGTATTGTTTTTACAAGAAGATGTAGCTGATAACATTATCACCATGCTTAAAGGTGCGATGGCCGAGTTAAAAGTAGCCGACCCAGCTAATTTAGACACTGATTTAGGCCCAGTTATTGATGCTAAAGCACATGATCGTTTAACTAATCATGTGCTGTATTTAAATGACAAAGCTACGTTACATTACAGCTGTGAAATCCCAGCGGGTAATAATCATTATTTCTTTGCACCGCATTTATATGAAATTAGTGATTTAACGGTACTCGAACGTGAAGTATTTGGCCCAGTAGTGCACATAATTCGCTTTAAAGCCGAAGATATAAATAAAGTTATTCAGCAGATAAACGCCACTGGATATGGTTTAACTATGGGCGTACATAGCCGCATAGAAAGCTTTACTAACCAAATCACTCGCGAAATAAAAGCCGGTAATATTTACGTTAACCGCAATATGATTGGCGCTGTTGTTGGCGTGCAACCTTTTGGTGGCCGTGCCTTATCGGGTACAGGTCCTAAAGCAGGTGGTCCGTTGTATTTAACGCGTTTAGTTAAAGATAACGACAACACAGATTGTGCTGAGTTATCGGACGAAACGCGGCAACGTTTATTAAGCGAAACCACCAGTAGTGCCGTTGCTTACGCTATGCCAGTGGCAGCAATAGCACAGGAGCAATGGGCACAAATTGATATTAACCAGCGCACCTCGGTATTACGCCAGTTTTTAGCTTTATTAGCCGCCAATAGCGTGGTCAGTAAAAATGAGCCCGATTTAGAGCAAATTTTAACTTTAGCCCAGAAAAAACTGCAACGGGTAGAGCGTGTGTTACTAAAGCCAACCACCTTACCTGGACCAACAGGTGAATCGAACCAATTGGTGTTAGATCCACGTGGTACTGTGGCTTTAATTCGCGATGAAACCAGCTCATTTCAGCATTGGTTACTGGCGATTATTACCGCTCTTGCCACCGGTAATGCGGTTATAACGGCAGTAGAAGAACAAGACTTATTAGAAGCAGAAGCTTGTATTAAAGCCTTGGTACAAGCTGGCATGCCGCTAAACTTAGTCTCAGCGGTACGTATTGACTGCTTAACCACTTTATTGGCTCACGTTGATTTAGCGGGCGCTATGGTTGAAGTAAGTAGTGCTGTAAAACCATTATGTGCTGAGTTACTTGCCAGCCGTGAAGGAGCAATATTACCGTTAATTACCGCTCCGGCTGGTACGCGTTTATTACAACGCTTAGTCACGGAAAAAACCATTACTATTAACACCACTGCCGCTGGTGGTAATGCGACGTTAATGACCATGGAAGAAAACCTAGCCTAAAGTTTGTTCCCAACTAGGCTATTAATAAAGCTGCCAAAATCAAATTGAATTTGGCAGCTTTTTTTTAAAATCCTACTGTATTTCGCTCTTTATAGCGCTGTCAGTCTCATACACTTAGAGTTAATCCCTGTCTAAATTACGTTCCCGCTAGGTAATAACGACTTTCTGTCTAAAATTATTTTACTCATTTCTTAACTTTATTGTGCATTTACCGCTAACGTTAGTATGATGTTAAGTGAAGTCGGTATTTATCGTTATATTATTAATAATTAACAATTAATAGACTACGTTTTGGCGGATTATGGCATTTAAACAAGTTCCTATCTCTGAGTTATCACCAGGAAGCTTTGTGGTACAAGTGCTACAGCAAAGCGGTGATATTGCTGTAAAACATGCCGGCTGGGTAAGAACCGCTTCGGCAGTTGCACTATTGCAAAAAAAAGGGGTACAAGTAGTACTAATCGACCCCAGCAAGCAATTAGCCGCCGCAATTAGCCCAATTACCGACAACACTGAACCAGCAATAGCAGAAGCGCCAGCTGATCCCATACTTTTTGCTGATGAAATGCCCCGAGCAGAACGGCTAATACAACAAAGCCAACAGGTACAAAGCCATGTTTTAGATGCAGCTAAACACGGCAAGATGATTGATCTTAGCTTAGTGCATGAAGTCAGTGCGGGCATCTCCGATTCTATTGCCCGTAATCAAGATGTGTTGTTATTTTTAATCCGCATGGCCGAGCAAAGTGATGCATTACTGCAACATAGTATCAATTGTGCCATCTACATTGCTGCTTTTGCGCGCCACCTAAACTTGCCAATTGATAAAGTGCAGGCATTAATTACGGCTGCGTTATTGCATGATATTGGTAAAGCAAGTTATGCCGAACCGTTGCAGCAAGCGGATCATTTAACCATTTCTAAAACGTTGAAATTACTGCAAAAACATCCACATTTAGCCGGTGTAGTCTCATTGTGGATCGGCCAGCATTGTGCCCACTTAGATGGCTCTGGTCATCCTAAAATGAGTAGTTTGCATATTGATCATGGCAGTAGGATGCTTGCGATTGTCAATAACTATGAAAAATTGACTTCGCCACAACAGGGTAAATTTGGCCCGCTAACGGCATCAAGACAATTATTACAACAATCACCTCAGCAATTAGACTCAACTTTATTACAGCAGTTTATTAAGTGTATTGGCATTTACCCACCGGGATCAGTGGTCAAATTAAGTAGTGGAAAGTTAGCATTAGTATTAGAAAATAATGTTAAAAAGCCATTATTACCTAAAGTAAAATTGTTTTATCACAGCGTCCACCAGCATCATATTCCGGTAAAAGTAGTCGATTTAGCCAAACAGCAAGATGAAACCATCGAGGCTTGTATAGATTTAAAACATTATAATTTAGATATTAAAAACTACCTTTAACTTCTATTCTTAACCCACTATTTAACCGCTAGCTATTTAACTGTGAGCATTTCTTTAACCCTGGGTCCAGCTTGATAATGCGGCCATACTAAATAGCGTATTGCCATATTCCAATAGCACAAATTGCGCGGTAATTTCTTTAATTTTAATATCTGCCGTGACCCATTGGTTTTCTTGTAAGGTTTTACCATTCACCTTTACCCAACGTTGCCGAGCTGCCGTAGCATAAACATGGGCTTCAAAAGCAATACTGGGTATGCTCTGCCTTATAGTAACTGCAAGCTCACTAACATCGGCAGCCGGCGCCTCGGTCAAGCTGCGAGTTGGCTTTGAATTGTGATTAGCATTATTATTTTCTGTTGCTCGCAACGCTGAAGAAAACTTATCACGCAGTGCAGCAGAAATCTCTACCTCTGTTGTTGCAGGTGTAGCTGCAGCTGTTGTTACGGGTGTTGTTACTGAATTTTTTTCTGGCGTAGGCGCGGTAACGGTCACTATCGCGGCCTGGGTTTTAAAACTGTCTGCTTTAAAACTGTCGGTTGTAACGGCTGGGGGTTTATTGGCTAAGGCGCTTATATTTTCTGCAGGCTTTTTTTGAGCTAAAGGCTCTGTGCTGATGTCTGCTGTTAGCTCTTGGCTAGCTAGTGCTGCCAATATTTGTTCAGGCTCCGCCTCTGCTGCGGGTATAGTCGTTGTAGCTAACGGTACTGATGTTGTTGTTGATGATGATGTTACTGCTGATTTTAATACTAAAAAGTAGCCGCCAGCAGCCCCTACCATTAAGGCCAACACTAAGCCTAATACTAGCGCTATAGTCCGCCAAAGATTGCTGTTTTGTGCTTCAGCCGGTCTGGGTTGTTGCTGTTTTAACGCATCCATTAGAATTGACATAGTGACCCTTGATAGTGACCCTTGATTGTTGCCGGTAGCTAATTATTTTTGTAACAGGGGTAACAGTATTACCGCTAAACTAAAGCCAAGCACTATAGCCGAACAACCTAGCAACGGCCAGAACCAACTGGGCAACTTAGCCTGCTGCACCGAATCAGTCAGAGGTAAAGTTTCACTGGCGGCGCGTAACACTAATTTCTCATTTACTAACGCTTGTTGTTGGCTATAAGCCGCTAGTAATGCTCTATCTGCCATTAAATTTACTAAGCGCGGAATACCGCCACTAAGTTGAAATAATTTTTTTATCGCGCTATTTGTAAAGATGGGCCGTTCACAACCTGCCACTTTTAAGCGATAACTTAAATACTGCTGTACTTCATGTTGATTAAGCGGCAACAAATGATAGCGCGCAGTAATACGCTGGGCTAGCTGGCGTAAATCATTGCGTTTTAGTAATTGCTGTAATTCTGGCTGACCAATTAATATGACCTGGAGTAATTTACGGGTATTGGTTTCTAAATTGGTTAGTAATCGAAGCTGTTCTAATACTGCGGGTTGTAAATGTTGGGCTTCATCAATAATCAGTAAGGTTTGTTTGTCTTGTTGATGATTCTTTAATAACCGAGTTTTAATTTTATCACCCAGTAGCTTTAAACTGGCATCCGACTTTTTATAACGGATTTTTAATTCATCACAAATAGCGGCTAATAACTCTAACTCCGATAACGTAGGATTAAGAATAAAGGCCACTTCAGCGCTATCATCTAACTCTTGTAATAAACAACGCGATACCGTGGTTTTACCGGTGCCAACCTCGCCGGTTAATAACACAAAGCCCCCCGCATCCCCTAGGCCATAGCGCAAATGCGCTAATGCCTCGGCGTGGCGCGGACTTAAATAGAGAAAATCTGGATTAGGCGCAATTGAAAAAGGTGCGCTGGTTAAGCCGAAAAATCCGGTATACATGCTGCTTCCTAGCGGTTAAGTCACTGCAATTTGTTACAACAACGCTATAATGGCAAAAAAATAGCTAACAGGAAAGCCAATGCAAATTTATCTGGTTGGGGGCGCAGTACGCGACACACTTTTAAACTATCCGTTCACTGAGCGTGATTGGGTGGTGGTCGGCGCAACGCCTCAACAGCTTTTAGATTTAGGCTACCAACAAGTTGGCAAAGATTTTCCGGTTTTTCTTCATCCTAAAACTAAAGAAGAATATGCACTGGCACGTACTGAGCGTAAAAATGGCCAAGGCTATACCGGCTTTGCCGTATATGCCGATCCCGATGTTACACTAGAACAAGATTTAATGCGTCGCGATCTGACTATAAACGCCATTGCCAAGCATCAAAATGGCCAGTTGGTTGACCCTTTTGGCGGCGTTAACGATATTAAAAACAAAGTATTACGCCATGTTTCCCCTGCTTTTAGTGAAGATCCGCTTCGGGTATTACGTGTCGCCCGCTTCTATGCTCGATATGCCCATTTAGGCTTTACCGTGGCCGACGAAACCTTAAATTTAATGCACGATATTAGCCAAAGCGGCGAGCTTAAGACTATTAGCCCTGAGCGTATTTGGGTTGAAACCGCCAAAGCTTTGCAAGAACGTACGCCTGACGCCTTTATTAGCGTATTACAGCAAACTTCAGCACTAGAGCAATTGATGCCTGAAGTTGCGGCATTATGGGGCGTGCCGCAACCTGAAAAATGGCATCCAGAAATTGATACCGGTATTCATACCTTACTAGTGTTACAGCAAGCCGCTAAACTAAGCCAACGGCTGGATATCCGCTTTGCGGCGGTTGTTCATGATGTCGGTAAAGGGGCTACTAATCCAGCAAACTGGCCTGCCCACCATGGCCACGATCACAGCGGTTTAAAATTAATTGAACAATTATGCCAACGTCTACGAGTGCCCAATGACTGTAAAGATTTAGCCTTACTGGTCTGCAAGTATCATCAAATTATTCACAACGCCCTTGAGCTAAAACCGGCCACCGTGCTTAAAATGTTTAATAGCATTGATTTATGGCGCAAGCCAGAGCGGTTAAATGCCATATTATTAGCATGTACCGCCGACTTACGTGGTCGCACTGGTTTTGAACAAGCGCAATATCCACAAGCGGAATACTTAACTTATTTAGCCAAGGCGGCAAGTAAAGTAAATGCTCAAGAAGTAATGGCAAAAGGTATTACTGGCGCCGATATTAAACCAGCCTTACAACAGCTGCGTTTAGAGGCGCTAACGCTGGCTAAACAACAATGGTCTGCTGAAGCGGGCTAGACGATAAGTCTTAGCTCCGGCCCAAACAGGCCATTGCACTTATAATTAAGTCTGTTTGTAAATGCCTTGCCGCATTAGACGCCGTTTAATACGGCAATTAATAATACCCCTAGCAATAAACGGTAAATAACAAACGGCAACATACCCATGCGATTTATCACTTTTAAAAACAAATGAATGCAAATTAAGGCACTAATAAAAGATAAGCCGGTGCCTAATAATATGGCATTCACATCGTAATTTGCCGGTGTAGAAAGCAACTTCAGGCCTTGATAACCACCGCTTAAAATAATAATCGGAATAGATAATAAAAACGAAAACCGCGCAGCACTAATTCGGTCTAAACCTAACATTAACGCAGCCGTCATCGTAATACCCGAGCGCGAGGTACCAGGTATTAACGCCACAGCTTGGGCAATACCAATTAATAATGCTTGGCGCCAGGTTAAGCTCTCCATAGTTTGAATTTGTTTTGCTTTAGCATCGGCAAACCACAGTGCTAAACCAAAAACGATAGTGGTAATAGCAATTACATAAGGCGAGCGTAAATACAGTTCGATTAAATCAGCAGCAAACAAGCCAGCTAAACCAGCGGGTATCGTGGCTAATATTACCCACCACGCTAGTTTGCTATCAGTACTATGTTGGCCACCTAACGACTTAACCCAACCCACGGTTAAATTGGCGATATCTTGACGAAAATATAACATCACCGCAAATAGGGTCCCGACATGCACGGCAACATCAAACACAATACCTTGATCTTGCCAACCAAAAATAGCAGACGGTAAAATAAGATGGGCAGAGGAAGAAATAGGTAAAAACTCGGTTATGCCTTGAATAATCGCAAGGATAATAACTTCTACTGTACTCACTGCAGATGACTCCAATCAAATGGCACTGGCCATAATTTTTGCGCTTTAGCATAGTTTTGCCATAACTCGGCATAGGTTTGCTGGGTAAGGGGATGAATTTGCTCAGGGGCAATTTCGGCTAATGGCCACAATACAAAGGCATTTTCAGTTATTTCTGCACGCGGCAATTGCACCGGTTGCTGACAAATTAACGAATCAAAAGTTAGCAAGTCTAAATCTAACGTTCGACCACTAAAGCGCTCAGCGGTACGATCGCGGCCATATTGGTCTTCAATGTGTTTAAACAGAGTTTTACACTCAGCTATAGATAACGTAGTCGTCGCACCGACCACTAAATTATAAAAACTATCGCCACTAAAACCAACCGCTTCACTTTCATAAACCGATGATAATTGCAAAGCACCTAAATGTTGCTGTAAGGCGCTTACACCTTGGCGAATATGATAGTCACGATTCATATTGCTACCCACGCTAATATAAATTAGCGCCATTAGCCGTTACCTCTTACGACGGCGATGTCCACAGTTTCACTGCATTCAGTAGCACTGCGGATAATAGTCACACCTACGGTTTGGGCATCCGATAATGCATCTGGTTTACAAACAGTGACTTTAACGCTGAGCGTAGCAAACTCAGTCAGTAACAAATTTGCAACTTGCTCGGCCACCGTTTCAATTAACTCAATCGGTTTAGCGGTAACAAATTGCTTTATGCGCTCTGCTATAATGGCGTAATCTAATGCCTGACGAATATCATCATTCGCCGCTGCAATACGAATATCGGTACTTAGCTCTAAATCGATTAATAAGCGCTGTTGAATATTTTTTTCCCATTCATAAACGCCAATTACCGTATTAATTTGTAGCTGTTTTATAAAAACTATGTCCATTTGGTTAATCCGCATTGCGTTATTTCTGGTTTCAGGTAGGCTGGTCGGATAGGTAAAAGCGTTAAAAGCCTATACTGTGCTAGCTGAAAAGCAAGTCGCAATCTTAACGTAAAAACTGGTGTTGAGGAACCGCATTAATGACCCCGCTGATAGGAATTATGCTGCTTGGTGCTTACTTGTGCGGTTCTATCTCGTCTGCAGTGCTGGTTAGTCAGTTGTTTGGTTTACCCGATCCTCGCAAACATGGTTCAGGTAATCCTGGTGCTACCAATGTATTACGCTTAGGCGGTAAGTTACCGGCTAGTTTAGTTTTAGTGTTTGATTTACTTAAAGGCACTATCCCTGTTTGGGGCTCATACTTTTTAAATATCGAACCTTTCTACCTTGGCTTAGTCGCTGTAAGCGCCTGTATCGGCCACATTTTCCCTATCTTTTTTGGTTTTGAAGGCGGCAAAGCCGTTGCTACTGCTTTTGGTGCCATGTTACCTATCGGCTTAGATTTAGGCGGTTTATTATTTGCCAGCTGGATATTATTAATTGGTATAACCGGCTATTCATCTTTAGCGGCCATTATTACGGTTAGTTTGGCCCCACTGTTCACTTGGTTTATTAAACCCCTGTATACCGTGCCGGTTTCTATGCTGAGCATTCTGATTATCTTGCGCCACCACGAAAACATCGTCCGCTTATGGCGTGGTAAAGAAAGCAAGGTATGGGATAAAACTAAACGCATTCGCGAATAGTTTCAGCTTTATGAAACATTTAGATTTTGCACTAAATCTTAAATAGTTAAATAGTTAAATAACTAAATTGGCGGCAAATCCTGCATCGGCCAACGCGGTGTTACGCCTATAGTTAAATCTTGCTGTTGGCCCGCGGCTAAGCGCTGATAACCGGCAAAAGCAATCATGGCGCCATTATCTGTGCAAAATTCTTTGCGCGGATAAAACACTTCACCGCCAAAACGGTTTAATAACAGCGTTAACTGCTCACGTAAAGACGTATTGGCACTGACACCGCCGGCAATCACTAAGCGTTTGTAACCCGTTTGCTCTAACGCGCGTTTGCATTTAATGACTAAGGTATCCACCACCGCTTGTTGAAATGACGCTGCAATATTCGCCTGCACTTCTGGGCTATTACCTTCTTTAGCAATCACATTAGCAGCAGAGGTTTTTAAACCACTAAAGCTAAAATCTAAGCCAGGTCTGTCAGTCATGGGGCGTGGAAAACGATATTTTTTGGCATCGCCTTGCAGGGCTAATTTCGCCAATAATGGCCCACCTGGATATTCTAAACCCATTAACTTAGCCGTTTTATCAAAGGCTTCACCGGCTGCATCGTCAATAGATTCGCCCAGTAATTGATACTGACCAATGCCTTCAACCGCCACTAATTGGGTATGGCCGCCAGAGACTAATAAAGCTAGAAATGGAAACCCTGGCGCATTCTCTTCTAGCATAGGCGCTAATAAGTGCCCTTCCATATGATGCACTGCTAATGCTGGTTTTTGCCATGCCATAGCTAACGAGCGGCCTATAGTGGCGCCAACTAATAAGGCTCCGGCTAAGCCAGGGCCTGCAGTATAAGCCACGCCATCAATGCTAGCAGCATCACAATTAGCCTCTGCTAACGCTTGTTTAATTAACGGAATGGTTTTACGAATATGATCACGAGAAGCAAGCTCAGGCACCACGCCGCCATAATCAGCGTGAATAGGAATTTGGCTATAAAGTACATGGCTGAGTAAACCTTGCTCACCATCATAAATAGCAATACCGGTCTCATCGCAAGAAGTTTCGATACCTAAAACTCGCATCTGTGTCTCAAATTGGGTAAAATAGCCGTATATTATATCGTTTCTACCGCTATAGAGCTAGAGATCAGATTTAGATCGCAGAATCCCTTTACATCGCCCCGCCTTTTTGCGTAAAATGCTGCACCATTTTTAATACTATTGGTTCAATGATAACCAATTTGGCCTGAGGTGAGAATTTAATGCCTGTAGTTAAAGTAAAAGAGAACGAACCGTTTGACGTAGCATTACGTCGTTTCAAACGCTCATGTGAAAAAGCTGGCGTTTTAGCAGACGTACGTGCAAAAGAATTCTACGAGAAGCCTACTTGGATCCGTAAGCGTAAAAAAGCTGCAGCAGTTAAGCGTCATGCTAAAAAACTGTCACGCGAAAACGCACGTCGTATCAAGCTTTACTAAGATCTGCTTAGTTAAAAGCTGCGCGAACCTTACTAATTAAGACTTTTTAAGTCTTCTTTTAAAGTAATCTTTTTAAATAAAGCTTACTTTAAAGTAAAATAGTATCGCACAAGCCGACATCTGCATACCGTGCTCGCAAGGCACGGTTTGTCTTTTTCTGAATAACTGTGAAGGAAAAAGGTGGCCGGACAAATCCCAAGACAATTTATCGATGACTTACTAGCCCGCACCGATATAGTCGAACTTATAGATCACCGTGTACCGTTAAAAAAAACCGGTAGGAATTATGCCGCCTGTTGCCCATTCCATAGCGAAAAATCACCGTCTTTTACCGTAAGCCCAGATAAACAGTTTTATCATTGTTTTGGCTGTGGTGCTAACGGCAATGCTATAAGCTTTTTGATGGAATTTGAGCAACTTGAGTTTGTTGAAAGTATTGAGGAATTAGCCCAGCTACATCATCTTGAAATTCCTCGAGAACAAAGTATTCATCCGCAACGCCCAGCAGCCCAAGCCGATGATTACAGTTTAATGCAGCAAGCAGCTGACTACTATCAACAACAGTTACAACAACATCCTGATAGCCCTAGCGTCAAAGACTATTTAGCTCAACGTGGTATTAACCAGCAAACGATGGCTGATTTTGCTATTGGCTATGCACCTGATGGCTGGGACAATATATTAAAACGGCTTAGCCCAAGTAATAACAAGCCACTACGCGAACAACTGGTTGAACTACGTTTAATTAATCGCAGTGATAGCGGCCGTGAATACGATTTTTTCCGCCAGCGTTTAATGTTCCCTATCCGAGATCGTCGCGGCCGAGTTATTGCTTTTGGTGGTCGTATTTTAGGTGATGGCACACCCAAATATTTAAATTCACCTGAAACCCGATTATTCCATAAAGGCCGTGAATTATATGGCTTATATGAAGCGCGGCAACAACCAGGACATTTAGAGCAAGTCTTGGTGGTTGAAGGCTATATGGATGTGGTTGCGTTAGCAGAGCAAGATATTCGCTTTGCTGTAGCCTGCTTAGGCACTGCGACTACTAGCGACCATATGCACACTTTATTTCGTTACACGCCAAGAGTGGTATGTTGTTATGACGGCGACCGTGCCGGTTTAGATGCCGCATGGCGCGCACTACAAAGTGCCCTGCCGCAACTAAAAGACGGTGTAGAGTTAAATTTTGTATTTTTACCCCAAGGTGAAGATCCGGATTCTTTAGTGCAAAAAGAAGGCAAAACTGCCTTTTTACAGCGTA
Source organism: Rheinheimera salexigens (assembly GCF_001752395.1). Taxonomy (NCBI): domain Bacteria; kingdom Pseudomonadati; phylum Pseudomonadota; class Gammaproteobacteria; order Chromatiales; family Chromatiaceae; genus Rheinheimera; species Rheinheimera salexigens. The sequence goes on from NZ_MKEK01000001.1 coordinate 3,371,339, forward strand.
TTACTGATGCCGTACCGCTAACCCAATATTTTTTCCAGCGCTTAATCCAAGAACACAATCCAGCTACTGATGCCGGAAAATCAGCGCTATCAGTGCAAGCGACTGAGTTAATTAAACAAATTCCTAGTGAGTTTTATCGAGAAACGCTGTTAGATAAGCTCGCTAACTTGTTGGGACAAACCCGGCAGCAGCAAAAAAAATCGACAACTAAAGCAGCGAATAAACTAAAACCTGCTAAAATTAAAATCACGCCAATGCGCCGAGCCATTGGTTTATTGCTGCAGTACCCCAACTTAGTAAATATAATGCCAGATGCACCTGAACTGGCACACAGTAATATCCCTGGTATAGGCTTATTACTTTCTTTACAACAAAGACTGCAACAGCAGCCGTCACTGACAACAGCGCAATTATTAGAACACTGGCGAGATTTACCTGAACATAATATTTTGCTAAAACTGGCGTCATGGCAGCACCAAATTGAACCTGAACAGTTGTCACAAGAGTTTGTAGACACTTTTCACTCAATTGAAGACCAATATCTACAACAAAGGCTTGAAGCCCTTGAACGCAAAGACAAGCTAGAACAGCTGTCAAAAGTAGAGTGGCACGAATACAAATTACTGTTACAAGCGCTGAAAAGCAAAAAACCAAAGCTTGCGACCTAATGCTGCTGGCTAGAAAAGCCGCAGTTTGCTATAATCACTAGTTCGCAATTTTACATTAATCAACATTGGTGGAAGATACGTCTCTATGGATCAAAATCCTCAGTCGCAGTTAAAACTCCTGATCGTGAAAGGTAAAGAGCAAGGTTATCTAACGTTTGCTGAAGTTAACGATCACCTTCCACAAGATATTATTGATTCGGATCAGATTGAAGACATAATCCGCATGATCAACGACATGGGCATTCAAGTATTTGAAAGTGCCCCTGATGCCGATGACTTAATCATGGCCGATGCCAATACTGATGAAGATGCAGTTGAAGAAGCCGCTCAAGCATTAGTTAGCGTTGACAAAGAACTGGGCCGCACAACCGATCCTGTTCGCATGTACATGCGTGAAATGGGTACAGTAGAACTGTTAACCCGTGAAGGCGAAATTGTTATCGCCAAGCGCATTGAAGAAGGTATCAACACTGTCCAGTCTTCAGTTGCAGAATACCCAGAAGCTATTACTTACCTACTAGAACAGTGGGATAAATACGAAGCTGAAGAAATTCGTTTAAGTGACATCGTTATCGGTTTCATTGATCCTAATGAAATTGAAGATGCGCCTATTGTTGGTACTAATATTGGTTCTGAAGTACCACAGAATAAGCGTGACGACAAAGATAAAGACGATGACGACGAAGAAGAGGAAGAAGAAGAGGAAGAAGAAGAAGCGGATACCGGTCCAGATCCAGAGTTAGCGCGTGAAAAATTCACTGAACTTCGCGATCAGTATGAAGTAACTCGACGCTCTATTGAGAAAAATGGCCGCGAACACGCGACAACTAAAACCGAAATCGAAGCATTAAGTGAAGTCTTCCGTTGTTTCCGTTTAGTACCAAAACAGTTTGATCGCTTAGTTAAAAGTATGCGCGAAATGATGGGCCGCGTGCGTGTACAAGAGCGTTTAATCTTAAAAAATTGTGTTGAATACGCAAAAATGCCGAAAAAAGCCTTCGTTAAGGCCTTTACCGGTTCAGAATCATCAACTGCTTGGTTAGATGCCGAATTAGCGGCAGGTAAACCCTATTCAGCTAAACTAGATGAAATGCAGGAAGATTTATTCCGCAGCATCGACAAGCTGAAAAAAGTTGAAGAAGAAACCGGTTTAAGTATCGCAAGCATTAAAGATATCAACCGTCGTATGTCAATCGGTGAAGCGAAAGCGCGCCGGGCGAAAAAAGAAATGGTCGAAGCAAACTTACGTTTGGTTATTTCTATCGCTAAAAAATATACCAACCGCGGCTTACAGTTCTTAGATTTAATCCAAGAAGGTAACATCGGCTTAATGAAGGCCGTAGATAAGTTTGAATACCGTCGTGGTTATAAGTTCTCAACTTATGCTACTTGGTGGATACGTCAAGCTATCACGCGCTCAATCGCTGACCAAGCACGCACTATCCGTATTCCAGTGCACATGATTGAAACCATTAACAAGCTAAACCGTATTTCACGGCAAATGCTGCAAGAAATGGGACGCGAAGCGACACCTGAAGAATTATCAGAGCGGATGTTAATGCCTGAAGATAAAATTCTGAAAGTGTTAAAAATCGCTAAAGAGCCTATTTCAATGGAAACCCCTATCGGTGATGACGACGATTCACATTTAGGTGACTTTATTGAAGATGCTGGCGGCGAGTCACCATTAGACTCAGCAACCATCGAAAGCTTGAAAAACGCCACTAACGATGTACTTGCCGGCTTAACCGCTCGCGAAGCAAAAGTACTACGTATGCGTTTTGGTATTGATATGAATACCGACCATACGTTAGAAGAAGTGGGCAAGCAATTCGACGTTACCCGTGAGCGTATTCGTCAAATTGAAGCTAAAGCGTTACGTAAGTTACGCCACCCTTCTCGTTCAGAAGTATTAAAAAGCTTCTTAGACGAATAAAAGCAGTGCAAATAAAGGCGCCAAACGGCGCCTTTATTATTTATTTATCACTAAAGCTTAAAAAGTAAGCAGTTAAGCCACATTAACCCCACAAGTCAGATGACAAAGCAGTGAAAAGTTTTTATACTGCCCTCGCTTTAATAAAAGCGCAGAAAAAAGTTTCACATGGCCCCATAGCTCAGTTGGCTGAGGGTCGGTCATCGTAAGATGATGAGGGGTGACTTAACGTCACGCCGAAAGACACAAAGGCGAGACCGTGGATGGTCGAGCCGGAACAATGCTACAGGACGTACCTTAGCAGATGTACAAAAAGTTTCACATGGCCCCATAGCTCAGTTGGTTAGAGCGCTCGACTCATAATCGATCGGTCCCTGGTTCGAGTCCAGGTGGGGCCACCATTCTTAAAGTCTTTTTGCTTTACCTACTTTCTGAAAATAGCCCGATTCTACCTCTACGCTACCGATATCCTAACGAAATATTTAGCATTCTTTCAAGAAAAACTCTAAAACTGCTTGTGTACTTCCTTACGCCACTGACATACATAAAATATTTCTATATCAGATAGGTTTATGATGAGTTTTGATGACAATAAGGATGAGGCAAATCAGTTTTCCCTCAAGCTAACTTGTAAAGCTTTTTCGCCATTTTCAATTTTTCTTTCCTTTTGAAATCCAGGCACGATTGTTAGTCAAATATATAGCTACTTCAGGATTCTGGAGTCATTTTCAGAACAGCTCTAAATTCGTCGCTCATCGCTTGCCCTACAAGTGAACTATGAATGGACAATTTAGCTATACTAGGGCCCATTGAAAGTATATTCTTTCTGTAGAGGTCCCAAGCTGGCCAGACACGGCCAGCACGAGCATAGATTTGCTCTCACCATCGGTAATCCCCCTAACAAATAATTGAACCACTACACCTGCCTCCTTAATGACCATAGACAAAAGTGGTGATGGCTAAGATAAATCCTCCACTAGGCACGATAATATTTAGAGTTAAAATGATTGCTCTTTTGTCTTCTAAGCAGCGACAACATTTCCATGTTATAAACGCTTAAGCACGAATTCCACCGAGCATTATGGTCACAAGGAATATTTATAATGAAAAAACTACTATTATGTTTGCTGGGATCAATCTCGCCTTTATATGCTGGCGACAGTATGCCTGACGGTTTAGTGATTATTCAAAAGCCTATTATTTTTGATGAGATGCGTAAGGCTTTAACCTTGCAGTATATGCAACAACACTATGGCATGGTGCAGGACGAGCCCGTTATTGATCCAAAGATGGTGGTGGTACACTGGACGGTAATCCCAACTTTTGAGCAAACCTTCGCGGCGTTTAACCCGCCGGAATTGCCCGCTGCGCGCGATGGCATTCGGGCCGGTGGTAATTTAAATGTGTCCAGCCAGTTTGTGATTGACCGGGATGGTACCGTTTACCAGTTAATGCCGGAAACTACCATGGCTCGCCACACTATTGGCATTAATTACACCGCCATTGGTATTGAAAATATTGCTGACGGCAATAGCCTGCCAATGACTGAGGCGCAATTAGCCGCTAATACCAAACTGATTACTTATTTAGCGGGCAAGTATCCGATAAAGTATGTGCTTGGCCACAGCGAGTACCACAGGTTTCGGGATACCGACTGGTGGAAAGAGACAGACGCCAACTATTTTACTGAAAAGAATGACCCCGATATTGCGTTTATGCAACGGCTGCGCAGCAGCCTAAGCGCACTGTCGCTTAAGCCGCTACCCTAATGGCTGGCCGCTAATTATTTGCCAACTGATTAGCAAAATCGTGATTGACATCGCGATGGCCGGCTTCATCGGCCCGCACAACAATAATAACGTCGCGCAGGCGGGCATCGGCCGGCAGCTGCCAGTAATCGATAGCAACCTGCGGTGCCGGAATGTTGTCGAGGGCGCCGCTGTCAACTTCCTGCAGATAACAGCTGTAACTGTATACGGCTTCTTCTTCGAAGTAGCCAACTAGGCGGTGCGCTGTTTTCGCCGAAATAATATATAGCAGTAAAAAACCACTAAAAAAGAAACCTTGAGCTAATAAAATTAGCAACCGCTCAAACCAACTTGGTTTGGCAATTTCGATAAAAGTCATCAAGTGCATACGCTCATTTTCCGCTTCATCCAGCAAAGTGCGGATCCAGCCGTTGTCGTCTTCCATCCGACGTAAGCTACGCATATGACGCAACATACCGGCAACCATACCAGGCACTCCTGCTACCGTTTCTAAAATAACTGCCCTATGGCCATAGCGTTTAGCAAAAAAAGTATCAGCGCAAAAGCGTAGCATTTTAGTCAGACGAAAAGCGATGCGATCGGAGATATTGGCAGGCGTGTGGTGTGAGGCTAATGGATCATCGGTACTGTTGGCGTTGTTGCTGGCGTTAACGTTTTTAGTCTTGTTTTCAGGTTCAGACATCGGTAGCTCTCTTAGTAAACAGGATGGTTTCCACGATGGCAGCACTATGCTTAACCCTAGCTGATTCTAGCCATTCACCTATTGGCAAATGATCTGGTTCACCCACTCCATAAACGGGAGTTGTCGCAAAGTTGCTTGGGGTATAGCTCATATACATAGTTGCTAAGGTGATGAGACTCGCTGAGCTTTTGTCTATTACACCTAACATGAAAAGTTTTTTCAGTATTTATTATGTTATACAAAAATGAGAAAGTCGTCTGGTCAATACATAACTATTTCATCTAACTCATAGCGAAAGCGTATTTTCTTATTGCGCTACAAAGAGCTAGAGTATCCCGTTACATTATTGTTTCTTAAGAGGATGCTATGTCGCTTGCTGTATTGTTAATGTTGGCGTTGTTTGTTGGCTTACTGTTCGCGATTTATTGGTATTCGCAAAAAAATCACACCTTATCTCGCACTGTTTTATTTGGTTTGATACTGGGTAGTGTATTTGGCTTGCTGTTACAGTTTTTATTTGCCGAACAACCACAAGTGATCAAGGATGTCTTAGGCTGGGTGGCTGTTGTAGGCCAAGGCTATGTTGGGCTATTAAAAATGCTCATTATGCCTTTAGTATTGATATTTATGATTGCCGCGGTGGTTAAGCTTGAAGACCAAGGCTCGTTAGGTAAAATTTCTTTCGTCAGCATTTCGATTTTACTGTTTACCACAGCCATTGCGGCTCTGGTGGGTATAGCAGTCACTTATGGTTTTGATCTTAGTATTGATGGTTTAGTGGCCGGCACACGCGAAGCGGCACAGATGACCACCTTGCAAAGCAGAGCCGCTACGGTAGCCGATTTAACTGTGCCACAGATGCTGCTGAGTTTTATTCCGCAAAATCCATTTGCCGATCTAAGTAACCTGCGTTCAACCTCGATTATTGCTGTAGTAATTTTTGGTGTGTTGGTAGGCATAGCTGCTCGCAAAGTAATGCAGGAGCGGTCCGAACTTGCTACTCCTATTCGTACGGCTGTTAACGCCTTACAAGCCACAGTGATGAGTTTAGTGAAAATGGTCATTGCCTTAACGCCTTATGGTGTTGCAGGCCTTATGACGAGTGTTGTGGCTAAATCGAGTAGTAACGATATTTTTAACTTGCTGGCATTTATTGTCGCTTCTTATGTCGCCATTTTAATTATGTTTATGGTACATGGCTTGTTGCTTAGCTTAGTTGGCGTCAACCCAAAACAATATTTTACAAAGATTTGGCCAGTATTAACCTTTGCGTTTAGCTCGCGCAGTTCGGCAGCGTCAATACCGATGAATATTGATGTTCAAGTCAATCAACTTAAAGTGCCGCCTGCTATTGCGAACTTATCGGCCTCTTTTGGTGCCACTATTGGCCAAAATGGCTGTGCCGGTATCTACCCTGCTATGCTAGCCGTCATGGTGGCACCGAGTGTTGGCATTGACCCGATGACTTTTGAATTTATCGCTTCGTTAGTGGGTATTGTTGTCATTAGCTCTTTTGGTATTGCTGGAGTCGGTGGTGGTGCCACGTTTGCCGCGTTAGTGGTATTACCGACAATGGGCCTACCAATCGAAATTGTCGCGTTATTAATTTCAATAGAGCCTTTAATTGATATGGCTCGTACAGCTTTAAATGTGTCGGGTTCAATGACCTCAGGTGTTATCACCAGCAAGTTAATCGGCCCGTCGCAACAAGAGCAGCCGCTACCGACAGCAGCTCTAACTCAAGATTAAGCACAGGCTAAAACGGGCAAATATTGAGAAGCTATTCATTTAGTTTTAAATGTTTTAGTCAGTATTTGCCCTGTTAGGTTTTCAACCAAACGTCTACTCTGTTGGTTCGTAGACGAGTATGTCACCTGGCTGACAACCCAATACTTGGCAAATAGCCTCTAATGTACTGAAACGAATAGCTTTAACTTTGCCATTCTTTAGCAGCGATAAATTTGTCATTGAAACATTTACTCGCATTGAAAGCTCAGTTAATGACATCTTATTTTTCGCCAGCTCAACGTCAAGATTAATTCTAATGGACATGGATAATTCGCCCCGATTTTGTTGGCTTTAGTGGCTCAGTTAGACAATTTCAACACTATGGTCGTTACGAAAAAACTGGATAGCAACCAACGCCATCAGTATCGGGAAAAGCACAATATTTGCTGCTGCGAACACAACTGTAAGCTGTAAAATACACATGACTAATAAACCGAAAGCAAATGCTTTCATAATATTACTCAGTTCACTCAAGCGGGTTAAAAATGCCACGGCAAGGATAAACGCAACAACAGCGTAGAAAAATAGTAAGCTTAAACTGATTACCACTCCCCAACTCATCCAAGCTTCACTATTGCTAGTTACCATGCCGCTAGCAAGCAAAATATCAATAATAACCGTGCTATGGAATACAGCAATAACGGCAGCCATAATCAGTAATAATATTGCTGAAAGTCCACCATTGAGTTGTTCACGACACAGTTTATAAAGACCGATATAAACGATTATTTCAAGTAGGCCGATAATAACAAACAGCGCATCCCAGCCATTTAACGTTAAAAAATCATCAGCAATTAATTCGGCACTATTGGTGCTAAAGATAGCGCCAAAAGCGTAAATCCAATAGATAGGAAACAATACAGCTAAACTAGCTGCAGCTATACCGGCTAAAACATTTGATTTTGACATCATGACTCTCTCCTTGGCGACATTAACAGTGCTTACACCTATTAATTTAAGCGAGAAAGCATCATTTATCAATAAATATTTTATGATAAACGTAAAATATATGGGATTTGACAGACCTGCCCCTGTTTAAATGGTATGAAAATAGGATCAGGCCTTTAGATATCCTTGCTGTTTTAATCCGCCTTATTGCTAAGTGCCCAACGGACAATCTGGCTCCACGATGGTTCTTTACCATACTGCTGCATACCGCGTAAAAATACCCGCCCTGCAACACGGCGCATCCACCACACTGTCGCCAGTAGTAATAACAACGACAATACCGGTTGCCACCAAGCTATATCCACCATCGACATTTTTACCGGCATCGCGGCAAAAGATGTTAACGGTAAAAAGCTCAGTAGCGTCATGCCCCAGCCAGCGGGACTGTCTATTACTAAGTAGGTGAATACCATTGGCAGCCAAGTAAGCAACATAACTGCGCTTTTACCACTATTATTGGGATCGTCAATAGACGCGGCAATCGCGCCCATAAAGCTTGCGCATAACACCACGCCAAGCAGCGCAAAAGGCAGCAGCCAAAATATCACGCTAAAATCCAACCAGCCTAAATTCAGTCCTTTTTTCGTAAACATGCTTACTACAACAATGCTCATCAGCATGATTAACCCCGAAGTTAGCATGGCTTTTAATGCGCTGAAGCTATGACCCAACACTTTGCCATCCATCCACTGCTGTGGGGTTAAAATAGCGTATAACTGCTCGGTTACCCGCTGCTGCTTTTCTCCGGTAATACTGGTCAGCATATGGCCAAAGGCGGTAGTTAAGCCAACAAATAACAAGATCAATAAGCCCATGGCGACCTTTTTTTCGGGCCTGTCTTTACCTTTGTAAGAGGGATCTAGATATTGAGTATTAATGCTTAGCGGTTGCTCCAGTTGGGCATATTGCGCATCGTCAAGCCCCATCTCGTTAGCTGCGCGCTTACGATAATGCTGCTGTAGTACCTGCTCTAACTGGGTTAACCACTTTTTACCGGTCAAAGTATGAATACTAACACCCGCATCTTGTTTACTTAGCACTGCATGCCAAGAGTTATCACTTTGCATCTGGGTTAATTGGGTATCAAAACTAATGCTTGGTCGCTGAAACTGAAACTGCTCAGTGTTTTCAATATTAAAGTCAGCGGGCACGGCGATACGATATTGCTGCTGGCTTTCATCAGTAAAAAAGCTCCACAATACTATTGCACCTAATATACCCAGCATAAGTAAATAGGACACGAGTTGCTGCTTCCATTTAAAAAAACGCAAAAACTCCCAGCGAGCAACCAATAAACTTTGGCGTGAAATCATACCGACACCTCCGACTTATATTGCTGATGCTTAGCCATTGCCGCTAAATATAACTGATGTAGGTCCGCCACTTGCATTTCTACCTGAGTTAACTCTGCTAGTTGTAATAGTTGCTGTAAGCAGTCCGATACACTAACGCTATCAGTAAGTGTTAGTAGCCATTGGTGAGGATTTAGCGCTGCAACCGTTGCCAAAGATTCAAGCTGCTGTAACTGGTGTAAGCTTAACTCTGTGCTAAAACCGACTTTCATCTGTCGTTGGCACTGGCTTTGGTCGCGAATGCTTTGCAAAGTGCCCGCTAATATTACCTGGCCCTGTGCCATTAACAGCATATGATCGGCAAGCTTTTCCACCAATGCCATCTGGTGGGCGCTTAAAATAACAGTCATGCCGCGCGCTTTTAATTGTTGTAAAAAATCGACCACTTTTTCTTGGTTAACCGGATCTAGTCCAGAAAAAGGTTCATCTAAAATGACCAGCGCGGGGCGATGTAACACTGCGGCGATAAGTTGTACTTTTTGCTGATTACCCTTAGACAGCTGCTTTAACTCATCATGCCTACGGTCTGTAAGTTCAAACACCGCCAGCCAATCATTCATTTCAATAAGTGCCGCCGCTTTAGATAAACCGTGCAACTGCGCTAAATATAGTAGGTTTTTTTCAATGCTTTTATCTGGATACAAGCCACGGTCTTCTGGCAAATAGCCCAATAAACGCCGTGGTACATGATCATAATGTTGATCTTGATAACTAATCATAATGCTACCGTTGTCGGGCTTAGTCATCCCGACCAACATACGAATAATGGATGATTTACCGGCACCATTAGGCCCTAATAGCGCAAAAATTTCACCGCTGTTAATTTGAAAACTTACCTGCTGTACAGCTTGTACCTTACTGTAAGCCTTACTAATTGCGGTAACAATCAACTGCATTCAGACACCCTGCTTATTAATTTATCGTTATAGTAGTGTATAGTTATCGTACCATTAAAAATCTGAGTAACTATTGCTTAATTGCAAGCAAATATAACTGCCTAACGGCAACCTAAAATCGACGCTGTAATATATTTCTTAAGCCACATTAATAATTTTAGGACAAAACTGATGATCAAACCTAAGCAAAGTATTGCTAACAGCCTTGATGATTCCCTTACTCGTTGCCGTTGGCTAGATTGCTCTAAGCCGGATTACGTTGCCTATCATGATCAGGAATGGGGCGTGCCGGTTTATGATGATAAAAAAATGTTTGAGTTTATAGTATTAGAGTCGGCCCAAGCTGGCCTAAGCTGGTACACCATATTAAAGCGCCGCGCCGGATATAAACACGCCTTTGCTGATTTTGATGTTGAGCAAGTAGCTAAGTTTGACGACGCGAAAATAGAGCAGCTAATGCAAGATGCTTCTATTATTCGCAACCGGGCAAAAATTACAGCCGCTATTGGTAACGCCAAAGTCTTTATGGAAATTCAGCAGCAATTTGGTAGCTTTTGTAATTACTTATGGGCCTATGTTGATCATAAACCGATTATTAATGACATGGCCGCTTTAGCTGACTATCCCGCGACAACAGCGTTGTCTGATAAAATTAGTAAAGATTTAAAACAACGTGGCTTTGCTTTTTTCGGTTCTACTATCTGCTACGCCCATCTACAGGCCTGTGGCTTGGTAAATGATCACAGCCGTCAATGCTTTTTACACCACTCTTATGCGATTTAACGTCCTAAAACCACTTAAAGATGTCAAAGCCGCATTTATTACACTCTTTCACAGCATGATAATCGCTCAATATAGATAGCGTGTTACGCTTACCCGCTCCGTTACACGATTTCAAAACCAGATTAAATGTATATATTTCTTTTACTTAGGTATTAGTCAGCTTTTTTTACAACTTCATTATTTCCTAATATAACTACAATTAACATTTGCCCCTAAAACAGTGATAAACACAGGCTTTATTAACGCTTAAATAATGTTGGCTTACTTTGTGCAAAGTACACTTTGCTAAGTACTATGCGCTAAAAGCTAGTGCTAAGAAAATCTAGTCAATGTAATCAGGCTATTACAATAAAAATAAATGGAGTTATGAATGAGTAAATTATTATTGTCGCTAGTATTGTTGTTCAGCAGCAGCGCTTTTGCTGGCCTAATTGGCAATATTGAACATAATTATGGCACAGATACCTATATTCCAAGTTTCCTAAATTCAGGTGCTTGCGATACTAAACATGCAGATAGCATAACAATAAAAGATAATGGTCCTACGGGCTGCCAACGTTTTGTTGATGTGTTTGAATTTACAGCGTTAGATTTTACTAGCATTGATTATTTTGAGTTAGAGCTTACTTTTTCTAGGACTGGCAGTCCTTTAGATATTTTTCATTTATTTGAAGACTGGAATGTTCGCCCTGCTAGCAGTACATCGGTAGCAGCGACAACTGCAGAGATGCAACAATTAACGCAAACTCAAGGTACTATTATTACCGAAACTTTTACTTTTAATTCTAGTAATTTATCCTCAATATTCAGTGATATTGTTGATAACAAAAAATTCTATTTATGGTTTGCTGAAGAAACTTGGGGCAAAGATCAGTTTAATTTATATAGCGCTAATTTAAGTGTATATGGCACTGCTTCAACTGTTGATGTAGGTAATCCAAATGACACTACCGACCCTGCTAGGGTGCCAGCACCTGCTAGCTTAGCTTTATTAGGCTTTGGTTTACTGCTGCTACGTCGTTTTAAAAAATAATAAGAAATAAAAAAGCACTTAGCTATTAGTTAAGTGCTTTTTTTGTACCTTTTATTTTTAAAGAAAGCTGACAATGGTGAATTAACAATAAACTTAATGATGTCAACGCAGTTCATTTATAGTTTCAACCCAATGTTGGGCCCAATTCGCTTTTGCACACACCTGTTCAATTGATTTTATACCGTTATACGCCAGCACTTTACTTTGCTCAAAGCTATCTAGGCTTGTCGTTAATACTTGCGTGAACTCTTGTCTATTAGGCATCACTAAACGGCCATTAAAGCCGTTAATAATAATATTCGACAAACCACCCACATTACTGCTAATTACCATGCAACCCGCGGCCATGGCTTCTATCATAGATAGCGAGGTACCTTCAGAGCCTAAGGTAGGAATAATCGCAATATGCTGGCTTTTATGCACCTTAAAGCTCTCATCTGGGCCATACTGGATTACGTTAACTTTTGGCTCATTTGCAAATAGCTCTGCTAAATATGGCTTTAATGGGCCATCGCCGGCAAAGCTGACCTGAATATTATACTGCGGTAATAATTGCTTAATAATAGGAGCAATAAGTTTAATGCCGCGATAATCAACAAAACGACGGGCAATAATAATTTTTATTGTGGTATTTTGTTCAGACCACTTTTGTTCAAATTCGTTTTCGGTAATTTTTTCATTATAAAAATTATAAATAACTTTAATATGCTGCTGCTCGATATTAAACCAAGTGCGATACCAGTTAACAAAGTTATGGTCGACACAAACTAAACTGCAGCCTGCTTTGATATGCGACAAATATTTATACTGATTTAGTAGCGACGTAAAATATTGACCTAAACGTAGTTTTGAGCGGCGTGGCTTATCCCAAGAAATACCATGCTGGATGGCTAACGTTTTATAGTCAGCCATTGTTACGGAGTAAGAGTCCGTCGCAAAAACAACAATATCGTTATGTTTATTGGCTTGTTTGCTTACCCACTTTGCTAAAGCATGTTTCTTTAAATTACCACGGTATAAGCCGGTTGTTACGCCATGAACAGTATATTGCGGTTGTGCTAGGCTAAACATTTTTTCGCCGGTTGCACAATATGGCAATGCCAGCCTTGTTGGCTGAAAACATCACATAAATTTAAGATATAATTTTCGATACCGCCAAGGGTATGCATAGTGCCATCATTGGCAAACATAGCACGGTAAATAATATAAATATTAGGCATATAACAACCTGAAATCTAAGCTTTAGTTTANAAGAAATACCATGCTGGATGGCTAACGTTTTATAGTCAGCCATTGTTACGGAGTAAGAGTCCGTCGCAAAAACAACAATATCGTTATGTTTATTGGCTTGTTTGCTTACCCACTTTGCTAAAGCATGTTTCTTTAAATTACCACGGTATAAGCCGGTTGTTACGCCATGAACAGTATATTGCGGTTGTGCTAGGCTAAACATTTTTTTCGCCGGTTGCACAATATGGCAATGCCAGCCTTGTTGGCTGAAAACATCACATAAATTTAAGATATAATTTTCGATACCGCCAAGGGTATGCATAGTGCCATCATTGGCAAACATAGCACGGTAAATAATATAAATATTAGGCATATAACAACCTGAAATCTAAGCTTTAGTTTAAGGTAGTTGTGCCCGCTGTGTCAGTTACACTTTGTAATATCACATTATTCCGAGCATCTTTAAGTACAAAACCGACTTTAAACATTTGCTTATGCACCCACTTTTGTAGCAGTTGTTCAGCGCCAGACGTTTTAGCGGTTGCCAAGGCATTATCATCGGTAAATAAGCAGATTACTCGTAGGCTAGCCGGAAAATGGTTAAAGCTGGCGGTATAACTTAGCGAGACAAAACCCTCTATCTCGGCCTTTGCCTGTTCTTCAACAACTGCTACGGCTTTTTGGATATAACCATCTATTTTTCTGCAGGTTTTTGTTAATTTCATTTAATAAGCTTCATTGAGTTAATTGTTTAAGTCGCCGCAATTATAATAAATACTATTTTGATAAGTACCGTATTGCTAAGCGATATCAGTGCGCTGTTGTTGCCAGTTAGTCAGGGCATCTAATGCTGCCACCAAAAACGCTGCGCTAAACGCGCCGATGATGGTTAATATTATACGGGTAAAAGTGGCATAACCGGCATCTTGTGTAGATAAAGCGCCAGCAATGAGCGCCAATGCGACTGAAAAAGCATACTGATACACCATACTTGGCTGAGAAGAGTGTAACATTTTAGTGCCAAACCATATGCCTGCTAGAAAAATTAAGCCCAACAACACCAATAGATGCTGAGAAAACGTAAAAATTAGCAATATAATTAACGCCGTTACCCCACCCAATAAGGTGGCTCGAACGCGTTGTTTAGCTTCAAAGAATACTGCATGCCTTGTTGGAAATACCAATACCATAGCCGCAATAATGGCCATCATCATATCAGATGGTTGCATCACTAAATAAAGCCAAAAGCTTAACATCAATAATACCGAGGCTCTAATAGCTGCACCCAACACAATATTGCCTTCGCTAGGAACAGGCTTGTCGACATGCTTCTGTTTAGTACGAGCAGGAAAAACCATATAAGCAATAGGTGCCAGTACCAATGCGACTAAGGATGCTTGGATAAAGCCATCGCGCATACTCTCTAACGTCGCATTACCATTCATGCCCATGATGGACATTAATACCGTAATAATCAGCAATAACATGCCTGCAGGTGAGCCACTTTTCAGGATCATGTGAAATCCTTTAAAGTAAATTAGCCATATTACACTGACATAAACTAAGGGCATTGGCCGCAGTTGTTCTACTAGCCAGCTAATAATTAACACCGCAACAATCATTGTAATGGGCCCAGCTATAGCTTTAACCGGTTCAAAGGCTTTACGCTGAGCCGCAATTAAGCCTATGGGTAAAGCCGCTATCATTGACGGTAATGCCGGATCAATAATAGGGATCATGGCATAAGCAAGCATACCAATTAAGCCTAAGCGTAATGCATATAAAGGATCGTCATTTATACTAGGTGCTGGCGTAATATACATGGCCTGCCTTAATGTAAAAAACTAGTGATAGAGCGCGCGCGTTGTAATCCATTTGCTAACCAGCTTATTGGATTGTCTTTGCCTCCGGCAAACACCACGGTATGTACTTTACCGCCGACACGGACGCCTTTCGGCCAAGCTGCCATCCCACCTTCTAGTTCAATACGAACAGGGATATGCCGTGCTGGTTCAAACCATCTATTAGTATGTTGGTTCACCACCAAGCCACCTTGCATACTGCGGCCAGAATCTATGCCCCAAGCAATACTTTGCACCCTGCCTACAAAAATCTTACCGGGTACGGCATCAAATAATAAATGTACCGCATCGCCAGGATTGACTAATTGTAATTGATTTTCTCGCAGATCAACTGTGACCCAAGCGGCTTCGGCATCAATAAAGGTTAACGAGGGCGCTCCGGCATTAATAAACTGGCCGGCAGATAACAACACATTAGTTACCACACCTTTATGTGGGGCGGTAACGGTTGCTGAAGTTAAATCATATTGAGCGCGCTCTAACTGCACTGCCGCCGCTTCAATGGCGGGGTTATCTCGACCTAAAGATCCTAATTCTACTTTAGCGCTATCTAAGTTAGCCTCTGCACTGACTAAACGCGCATTCGCATCATCAACACTAGCTTTAGCGCTATCAGCTTGAGCCTGAGACACTAAGCCTCGCTCAGCCAGTCGTAAAGTGCGCTCTGCTTCTGTACGAGCATTATCTCGTGCCACGCGTGCCTGAGTTACCCCTGCTTGTGCAGCAACAATAGCGGCACCGGATGCATCAACACTTTGTAGGGTACTTTTAAAATTAGCTTCTGCTTGCCTAACCGCCAATTGAAATGGATAGGGATCTATAGTAAATAATGGTGTGCCAGCTTGTACAAAGGCATCGTCATCAATTAGCACTTGTATTACTTCACCCGATACGCGAGGCGCTATTTGCACCACATGGGCAGACACAATACCGCGTGAGCTGTTCGGCGCAATCCGATCGGTTAAGGCATATAACATTATTAATACCAACAATAAGCCCAACACAAATAGGCTCATCATTTTTGCACTATTCGACTCTTTTGGTGCCGCTATTACTTCATCTTTAGTATCTGTTTTAACAGCAGTTTGTTCCGTTGGTTTGTCGGTGCTTTGTTGTAGCTGATTATCTTTATCCATTTCTCATACCCAATATCATCTTACAATGCTTAAAACTATACATAATACATAATGTTAGAATAGTCTTTATTTTATCCACTGCCTATTTAAGTTTAATAAGCATTGATACTGATTATCACTACAGCGATAGCGCAAACTAGTGTTTTCAAATTCAGCTAGCAAACATCAAGTCATCAAGCCTTGTTATTTTTAGCCAGCGATTATCTTTTTTTAGTGTGATATTAACCTAGCTTAAGCGGCGCCATACCGTAGCTTAAAGGCCAAACCACCCATTTTAAATACACTTATCGCTCGCTAACTAGATTTACTAACTTATTGCTAAACAACGAAATTCAGGTTAATTTGCTGGAGTAGTATACAGCTAGCGCTGTGCTGATTAGCTAGCACATTGCGCTGAAATAAGTGTTAAGCAATGGAGTTGTAATAATGAAGGGTACTATCCTAGAGTATAATGAAGTAAGCAGAAGTGGCGTAATTTCAGGTGACGATGGCCAACGCTACAGCTTAGATGTGGCAGATTGGAAAGCCAGCCAATTACCGAGAGCCGGAAATAAAGTAGACTTTAGTGTTAATGGCGACAAAGCAGAAGCTGTTTATAGCGAAGCAGCCAGCTCGGACGCTTCTTCTAAAAAAATAGCCGCAGCATTGCTAGCCTTTTTCTTAGGTGCTTTTGGTGCCCATAAATTTTATTTAGGTTACACCAAGCAAGGCGTCATTATGCTGCTAGTGTTTATCTTTGGTTTTATATTAATCGGCATTCCGTCGATGATTATCGCGCTAATTGCCTTTGTCGAGTTTATTATTTATCTGGTTAAATCAGATGCTGACTTTGAACAAACTTATGTTATCGGCCGAAAGCCTTGGTTCTAACCTTTTAGGTTAAAGCTGCAGCTGTGACAGCGTATAATGAATAACTGCCACAGCTGTTAGCTAAAAAATATTATAAATCAATAATATCGCCCTTAGCCGGGATCTCTGCTTCTATACCTAACTCAGCCAACTTATGCTGCAGTGTTTGCTGGGCATTAATTTCGCCATGTACCAAATAAAACTGCGGCTGACCTCCAATTGCCTTAGCCCATGCCAACAATTCGCTTTGGCCAGCATGCGCAGAAAAGCCGCCTAACGTATGTACTTTTGCTTTAACAACAATATCTTGACCGAACATTTTTACCCGTTTTTCGCCATCAACTAATCGGCGGCCCAAAGTGCCGTGTACCTGAAATCCAACAAAAATAAGATGATTAGAGGTTTTCCACAGGTTATGTTTTAAGTGATGCACAATGCGACCACCATTACACATACCACTACCAGCAATAATAATCGCCCCTTGGCTAATACGATTAATTGCCATTGAATCTTCAACTTTCTCGGTTAAGCGCAGCATAGGTAACAAATCTTGCAATTTCATGCCTGGTTTAAAGCCAATAGCGGATAAATCCTTTTGATCAAGTGCACTCAGATAGTGGTTGTAAACCTCAGTAACTCTAATTGCCATTGGGCTATCTAGAAAAATCATCCGTTGCGGTAATTTACCTTGATGATGTAATAACGCTAAATAATATAAAACTTCTTGAGTGCGACCTAAGGCAAAAGCAGGAATGAAAACATTACCGCCATCATGATGGGCTTGCTCTAAAGCCTCGGTCAGTTCCTGAATAGTGTTATCGATAGTTTTATGATCACGATCGCCATAAGTGCTTTCCATTAGCACAATATCTGCTTGGCCAATATCAGTAGGGTCGTACATTAATACCGTAGCTGGATTTCCTAAGTCACCTGAGAATACTAATTTACGCATACTTTGCTGGTGTTTAAGCCACAGCTGCACAATAGCAGAACCTAATATATGCCCGGCATCCGCAAACTCTAATTCAAGTCCCGGCATTGGAATAACCCGTTTTTTATACGGGACTTGTTGGCAAAGCTGCTCAACTCGCTCGACATCTTTTAGTGATAACTGTGGCGGTTGAATTTTCTTGCCTGCTCTGGCAGCTTTTCTATTTTGCCATTCCAAATCTTTTAAATATAAATACACAGAATCTTTTAATAAAATAGGCAATAACTCTGCCGTACCCGGCGTACAAAAAATTTTGCCGTTAAAGCCCCGCGCTACAAGCATGGGTAATAAGCCACTATGATCGATATGAACATGGGATAAAATGACGATATCGATATCTTTTGGCTTAAACGCAAATTTAAACGTATGCCACTCACGAATTTGATCGGCACCTTGCACCATTCCGCAATCGAGTAAAATCTGTTTATTATTAAGTTTAATAAGATAACAAGAGCCGGTAACTTGCTGAGCAGCACCAACAAATTGCAAGGTTGCGTCTAGAGACATTAAGATATCCTTTTCTGAGTTAAGCGCAGGAAGGTATAAATTAAGTGTAGCCTAGCTTGTAGTGGTTCGCTGTTAGTCGTTCTTTATTAAAGCCTAATAAAATAAACCCTAAACTTTAATCTGGAACAGTTTATCCATAATTAGCTATAAATGTGTTTGCCAAAGTTTTCACCTGAACTATGTGCCTTTATATATGACCAAAATATTGTATGCTTTTCAGGGTTATACATATTTATACCTGCTTACCCATAACTTATACATAACTTATGCACAGTTATTCACAGTCAAATTACTATCTCGTAATTTTGTTTAATAGAATAAATTCTTAACACTCTTTGCTAGCGGTACAGCAGCAGATTACAAAAAAAATACTATACTTAACGCTTCTAAGCCTAGTTGAAATGAAAACTATCTCGACGTTAACGTCATTAGCAGAAATTACCGTGTGGCTATTAAGCTTTAGCTTTAAAACGAAGTGACACTTTTAAAATCAGTATTTTTAGCTGTCTTTTTACTGCTTAAAACTCGCGGATCACTCATCTAAGTGTTGATGTCGTTTCGGCCTAAACTAATGTTTCTTCAAAAGGCCTTATATAAACGGGGCACTATCATGAAACCGATATTAAAACATTTACTAGTGATCCAACAAAATAACGCTACCGATCTGCTCGCGCTAAGCCGGGCGATTACGTTAGCTGAACAACATCAAAGTAAGCTCACTATCTTTAAGTCTTTTTATAGAAAGTTACCACATGACAAGTTTTATCAAGCTGCCAATCAGGCCAAACTAACAGAGTTTCTCAAGCAACAGCAGCAACTTATTCAACAACAAATTGCTAACTTAAGTGATAAAAAGCTGGCAATAGATATTGTATTTTCTTGGCTGGAACATGAAAAGCTAGCTATTCATAGATTAAGCCAAGCACGAGATATAACGCTCATTATCAAGCAGCAACAGCCTCGGCTGAGCTGGCTACCATCGCTAACCCCTTGGCTTGAACATTATTTAATTAATGATATTGAACTGCCTGTCTGGCTGGTTAAGCCAAATACTGGGGATGGCGAAAAAAACATTCTAGCGTGTTTAAACCTAGAGCATCAGCAAACGAGCAATACCGCCATGAATCATGAGATCTTAAATATTGGCAGTCAATTAAACCCGCAGGATACTAAGCCTTTACATGTGTTGAGCTGCTATTGCCCTGACGACATCTCCATGAGCTTCCCTTACGATAATGAACAAGGCTTTAAGCCATTATCAAATGTCGCTCAGCGCCATAACGATTTGTTGCAACAGTATCTAGAGCGTCATCATCTACCTGTCGAACAATTGCATATTAATGAAGGATTACCTGACGATGTCATCCCTGAAACAGCCCTGCAATTACACAGCAGACTGGCCATCATTGGTAATTATCATTTGCATGACGCTAGCTCGCTATTACTGGGCAATACCGCCCATTACTTAAGTCAACATACACCTTGCGATGTCTTAATCGTTAAGCCACAACCTTTAGCCAGTATTAGCCAATTTTAGTCTTTATACTTGCTCAATAATTTAATCGGCTGCCATCTTAAACTTAACTTTAAAGACAGCCGATGACGTCAATGATTAGTCAATTACAATACGGCACCGTTCGGGTCTATTTCATCGCTTGGCGGAGGCGGCGGCAACATATCTTCGCGGCTAATCCCCAGTATTTGCGCAATAGCGCTGGCAACATAAATAGAAGAGTAAGTTCCGACTGCGATACCAAATAATAGCGCAGTAGCAAAACCATGAATTAACGGCCCGCCTTTAAAAAACAGCACTACTAAAACTAAAGCTGTGGTTAAAGACGTAATCACCGTGCGGTTTAAGGTTGAAGTAATGGCATCGTTAAGTACCTCTTCTGTGCTGGTGTCGCGCAACTTACGAAAACGCTCCCGTATGCGATCAAACACCACTATGGTATCGTTTATGGAATAACCAATTAAAGCCAATATCGCCGCTAACACTGTTAAATCAAACTCTATTTGTAACAATGAAAACAAGCCAACGGTTAAAATAACATCGTGGATCAAGGCGGCAACAGCCCCGACTGAAAGCCGCCATTCAAAGCGCATGGCGACGTAAGCTAAAATACCCAATAAGGCCATTAACATAGCCAAGCCTCCATCGGTTTTTAATTCATCACCCACACTAGGGCCAACAAATTCAATTCGGCGCATAGTCACTTGCTGAAGCTCATCGCCATTGAGTGCTGCTAATATCGACTGCCCTACTTCAGCTTGTGCTTTATCTGCCTGTAATGGAATACGAATGAGTACATCACGACTAGTACCAAATAACTGTACTATCGCATCGCCATAGCCAGCTTGAGTTAACGTTTGCCGTACTGCGGGTAAGTCGGCGGGCTGCTCAAAGCTAACCTCAATAACCGTGCCTCCTGTAAAATCTAAGCCCCAGTTAACACCTTTAATGGTTACACATAATAGCGACGCTACTATTAATATTGCCGATAACGACACCGCAATCCATTTAAAACGCATAAAATTTAGCGGTTGAGAAAAGTTAAAAACTTGCATAACACCACCTACACCAGCGGTAGTAATAAACCACCACTAGCCTTATTAATTTATACAGCGGTAGCCCAACGCTTAACGCAACTAGGCGTATTACAGCAATGGGCTAACCCTGAAAACACCGCTATAGGCACTAAAGACTAGAAAGTAGCCAACTGATAAACACCATCAACTTAGAAGTAAATGGCAAGGGCTCGGCTATAGCGGCAGTAATTTTTTCAGGCAACTTTTTTAAGGTACTTTTTAAAGGTAACTTTGCCTGTAAATAAAATTAAGATTAAATAAGTGAAGAGGTTAAGGGTGGCGCACGCGCTTGATGCTGTTGATAGAGTGTAGCTTTAATCATTTGCGCCAGCACTGTGCTGGCGTGATATTTTAGCGGAGTCGCTACGGGTAAATTGGCTGTAATTAAGCCTGTAGGCGGCTGATCATCTTGTTGCAATAAATGATCAAGCGTATACGAAGATACATTAGGCACTAGCCCTTGCAGCTGGGTTTCGGCTAGTGGTGATAAGCGTAAATCTTGCACGGCAAAAGCTTGCGGCGTACACAATATACTTAAATAAAACACTAAGGCAAAACGACTAAGCCAGCGCATAATTTCTCGTATCAAGAATCATAGTTTATAAGGTGTATATAAGATCGGAGCACAACCTAATAAGTATCATAACACTAAGGTGTAAGTGTATGCTCCAATCCGCTTATCTTATTTGACGATGTCCATTTCATCAAGCAGATTCTGTGCACCATCAACATACTGCATTAACCACAATACATAACGGATAATAGCGGCTACCAATATGAATTTTAGCTAAGTTATCCACGTTCATTGCCAAGGTGCAACAGCAATCGGCTTACTGGCTAAATTCGCGCTGAAGCGCTTAAAATGGGGTCGTAGCTAATTAATAAAAAGTTAACACACTGCCAAAGACAATTGCAGCAAATTGTTCTACTCTAGTGATAACAAGCATATACCCACCTTAAATAATCAAGGTAACCTCATGAAAATTAAAACCATTGCCTATAGCGCCATCTTAGTTTCTGTTAGCTGGTTTAGCCAAGCTAACAATGCACAGAGTCAAACGACGCATCATCTGAATATAACTGAAGCAAATTCCCTAGTTAGCTTGCCATTACACTGTGTTGAAACGCCCTATCCGTATAAAACCGGCTATGTGTTAGGTAGTGCTGCAGACTTACAAGAACCTGCAGTGGTTCACCCCATTTTTTATGGCTGCTTTGATTGGCATAGTGCTGCCCATGGGTATTGGTCACTTGTCACCTTACTTAGTCAATTTCCTGATTTAGCCCAAGCCGCTGAGGTTAAAGCAGTATTACAACGTAATTTAACTAAAGAAAAAGTGGCTGCTGAAGTGGCGTTTTTCAGTAAAGATATTAATGCTTCTTTCGAGCGTACTTATGGCTGGGCGTGGTTATTAAAGCTGTCGCAAGAGTTACATGCTTGGCAAGATCCGATGGCGGCAGAATTAGCAGCGAACTTACAACCTTTGGCCGATCTTATCGTCACCCGCTATAACGCTTTTTTACCCAAACTGTTATACCCCATTCGTGTAGGAGAGCACTCTAATACCGCTTTTGGTTTAAGCTTTGCTTATGATTATGCCGTTAGCCAAAAAAATACCGAGCTAAAAAAGCTAATCACACAGCGCGCTAAAGACTACTTTATGCAAGATAAAAGCTGCCCTATTACTTGGGAGCCAAGCGGTTTCGATTTTATTTCGCCCTGCTTAGAAGAAATGGGTTTAATGCAACGGGTATTGCCAGCAGAGCAATTTTTACCATGGCTAAAAACTTATTTGCCCCAGTTAGCGAACCCTAAATATCAATTAGCCGTAGCCCAAGTAGGCGATCGCTCAGACGGTAAATTAGTCCACTTAGACGGCTTAAACTATAGTCGCGCCTGGAACTTATATGCGTTAGCCAATAAATACCCGCGATACGCTCATTTAACAGCCGTAGCCGACAAACATGTTGCCCATGCCTACCCTAACCTCATAGGTGACAGCTATGAAGGCGGCCACTGGTTAGGCAGCTTTGCTATTCATGCCCTAAACACCGCCCAAAAATAACTAATATGGGGTCAGTACACATTAATAGAGTGTTAAATTTTTATCCTACATTTTGTTAATGCACACTGACCCCATTTTATGCTTTGCACATTAGTTTTGCTGCTTTTGACGCAGCTGCTCTAGGTAAGTATATAAATGCTCTGTAAAAAAACCATGCATTAAAAAGCGTTGACCTAAATTCCACGGCCCCACTAAGTAATGCGGGTATTTGTTATAAGCCATCTCTGTAAGGTTAGGGTTACCGACTAAGTCACCAATACGCTTTGCTATTGATTGATCTAGGTTAAAACCATTAATCGCATCGCGGTACTCTTCCCTAGTGAGTAAAAAGCAAAATAAACACATAAATAGTGCATGGGCGCTTTCAAAGTCGAGCCATTGGCTGCGCTTTTTGGTTAACTGAAACTGTGCCATATCAATGGGTTGCCAATGCTGCCAATTTAACTCTGTCGGCTTTAAGGGCTGAGCGGGATGATGCCAGCTGCCTAGCTCGGCGAATAGTCTAAATAACTCCTGATCATGATCAACAAAACTAGCCTGCTGCATCTCTGCAATACTTTTTGGATACAGCTGTACCGGCGTAAAATCATGGTTGCTATCCTGCGGGCTATTGGCTGCTAGGAAATTAAGGATATTCGATTCAGTGGCGTAATGACGCAAAATAAGTAAGCTGGCTTCTTGGCTAACAAAGTGTGTGCAAAACCAGCAAATTAACTTTTGTAAGCTAGCATGAGCGCTAAACTGCGGTAACGGCAAGCGTTTAAAAAACCAAATAATATGTAGCAATACTGCAAAGATAAACTGCAGCAGTGGCCTAATCCCCCAGCGTAACGGGTTTTGTAAATCTTTAAGCCATAAATCTAACGCGGCTTGATCAATAGGCAGTGAGTTATCGTTAGCTATCGCTTGTAAATAAGCGCTAGGCTTGGCAGATTTAGTACTCATTATCCACCTCTTCTAATTGCAAACAATACAATCTAGCGGTAACCCGAGCCGTGCGCACTATTGCCTTAAGTTGCTCTGGGCTTTGACATAAACGATCAATTAACTGATATAACTTTTGCATATGGTCATCATCATTGGCACCGTGATAACGCATAAATTTGGTATAACTGCCATCACCACTGGTGCTACTGTCTATCTGCTCGGCCCAGCTTGAGGCCATTTTCTGGCCTAAACCTTCAATAATCCACATCGCACCCAGTAAATCGACAGGGTTAGTTTGTCCGGCACGATACATTAAAAAGCCATGCAAGGCTTCAGTGCCAATATTACGGCCAGCTTGCTGAATAGTAGCCAATTCACCTCCCGCGGCGACAAAATCTCGTTCGAGCATTTCATAATCACGATGCTCTTCGCGGGCGTGACCAATAATAACCGAACGTACATCACTAAAATCGCGATCAAAACTGGACGCACAACGGCTAATCCAACGCGAGCCTTCAATAACCTGTTGCCGCCAATTCAGTAATAATTGGCAGTAATCCGCCTTGCTAAATTGTCCTCGTTCTAAGCGTTGAATTAACGGTACTCGTCCTAGCTGACGCTCAAATTCAAACCATACACGCATTAAGGCTTGTAAACATTGCTGGCCTTGGGGGGTTAAAACCTGTTCCGACATAGTTATTCCTTCCTAGCTTTTGCTGCCATTAGTTGGCTTCTACCACCGTTAGTTGCATATAGGCATTATTAAACCGACCGCTCTCTGGCACCATACATAAAATAGTATCGCCGGTGTTATAGACTTGGGTGCGCCGAAACTCATCCAGCATAATAAAAATAGAGGCACAGCCAGTATTACCGCGGCTGTACAGGTTGCTATACCACTTGTCTTCAGCAATGCCGACACCGGCGCGCTGCATCATGTCGAAAATTTTGCCACGAAAATAATGCGATGAATAATGACACAACACATGATCAACCTTTTCTGGTTGCACCCGACCTTCGCTAATCAGTCGCAAGTAACCATCTACACCCAGCTTGACGATATTCTCTAATAACCGAACATCTTGGCGAATAAGCAAAGCGCCAGCGGCTTCTGCTGCTGCGTAAGTGGGGTAATCCTGCCAACTTTTGGCTTCGCCATTACTCTGCTGGATGCTAGAGTCCGTGGGATAACCGACACTCATACATACTGGGTAAGCATCAGCATGAGAAAAGCTGCGGATCCAATCAATACGAAAACACTGGCCTCGTAGCTGTTGTTCTAATAACAGCGCGCCAGCCCCATCGGATAACATCCAACGTAGAAACTCAGCGTTAAAATCAACCTCAGCACCAGCTGCCTCATAACGGCTGGCTTTAAATAAACGTGATGTCAGCTCACTTGCTACAACCAAAGCATTGCTCTGCTCACCGGCTTTTAAATTGGTGTAGGCCGCTTTTAGCGCCATCATACTGCTGGAGCAAATACCATGACTGCTATGCAGCTCGATATTACTTAAGCCCAATTCTGCTTGCACCATAGAGCCAAAACCTGGCAATACAATATCACCTTGGCTAGTAGCAGCACTGAGCATATTAATCTGGCGTTTACCTAAAAAACTAGTGCTTAAACAATGCTCTGCCGCCCGCGCAGCCATAGCGCTGTTAGAAATTAAAGTATTATGATTAGCATCCATAGCGTAATGCCGAGTATGAATGCCATTAGACTGCAAAATGCGCCGTTTTAAGCGGCTCGGTTTACCATGCACCAAGCCCAATAACGGCTCTATTTGCTCATTGTTAATGGCTGGACCGGGCAAAAAGCTACCGCTACTGGTAATAAATACATTCATGCCACTGCGGCCTTATTTTTTAATGCCACCACTAAGCAGCGTAAGTTCTCTTCCATATAGGGCAGTACACACACTACCGCCATAAAGCCAAGATAATACGGCAGATAACCCTCACCACCATGGGCATAAGGCATACGAATAAAGCTAAATTCGCCTTGCCAATCTAGCGTCAGCAGCTTAATAAATACTGGGTAGTTAATCACCACTATTAGCAGCAACATATACAAGGGTAACGTGGCCAAATAGTTATGGGCATGCATTTCCCATACACTAATATGCCGCTTCGGCGCAGCATAATGCACGTCATAATGCGCAACAGCTTCGTGCGCCAGCCAAGCTGCCGTGCAAATTAATAAAATAAGCACATTAACCTTGAATAACAGACACAACAAAATAGGTACTGCCATTTGCAGTCCCATTAAGGAGTGAATAAGGGATTCTTTTAAACCGGAGGTGTGTTCAATACGGGTGGCGCGATGGCAGCACCAGTCGACAAAGCCGGCAATACCCCATAACGGTAAATACACATATAACATTAATTGAATTAGCAGCTGATTAGTTTGCAACACCTTGCTCCTTCTGGTGCAAATACAGCCACTTACTATACATTAAGGTTAACTTTTTGTAACTAGCTATCTCTATGCTTACTTAACCTAAGCATATCAAGGCTTTCAGCTTGTCCAGCGCTATGCTGATTTATATACTAGACTCCCTTTTTAAATCTTGAAATGAGTAATACTTAAGACTAGAACTAAAGCAGCTAAAACTTAGCCAAAGTATTACTGGAGCACAACATGACTTATCGTCTATTTTTTGTATTTATATGTTTAATTAGCAGCGTAGCTTGCACGTCTGAGCCAATACCAGCCGTGCCTGCTGATACAGGTGCGGGTGCCGTCGCATCGCCCGACCAATATGGGGCAACGGTAGCAGAGCAAGTATTACGCAGTGGCGGCAATGCGGTTGATGCGGCAGTAGCAACCGCCTTTACTTTAGCCGTTACTTACCCTGAGGCGGGTAATATTGGCGGCGGTGGCTTTATGACCATCTGGTTTGACGGCAAACCTTACTTTTTAGATTATCGCGAAACCGCACCCGCTGCTGCGCATCGTGATATGTATTTAGATAAAGATAAGCAAGTAATTGCCGATTTAAGCTTAATTGGCGCTAAAGCCAGCGGGGTGCCAGGTACGGTTATGGGTTTATGGCAGGCGCATCAAAAGTTTGGCAGTTTACCTTGGGCAGAGTTAGTGCAACCGGCTATTCACTATGCGCAAACAGGTTACACTGTCACTGGCAATCAGTTTAAGTACCGAGGCGATTTACTACAGCAATTAGCAGGTAAAACTAATTTTTCTCAGTATTTTGGCGACATACAGGATAATGAAAACTTTGTGCAAACTGAGCTTGCCACCACACTACAGCGCATAGCCAAAGACGGTCCAACAGACTTTTATCAAGGCAAAACCGCACAGCTTTTAGTGGCACAAATGCAACGTAGCGAGGGTCTTATCACTTTAGACGATTTAGCCTCATATCAATCCATCTGGCGTGAACCTGTCATCACTGATTGGCAAGGCTACCAAGTCGTTACTGCGCCACCACCAAGCTCTGGCGGTATTGCACTTAGCCAACTGCTGGGCTTAAAACAACGTTTAACCAGCCACTTTAACAATGTGGAATTAAATAGTACCCAGTACGTGCATTTAATCGCTGAAATAGAAAAACGCGTCTTTGCTGATCGCGCCGATTATTTAGGTGACCCTGGCTTTACCACAGTGCCGCAAACCCAATTATTAGACTCAGCCTATTTAGATAAACGTGCCAGCGATATTAATACCGTACAGATCTCTGCCACCGCTAACATAAAACCTGGTTTAGAAGGCTATCACACTACCCATTTTTCGATATTAGATAAAGACGGTAATGCAGTGTCCAATACTTACACCTTAAACCTAGAGTTTGGTAGCGGCGTGGTCGTTGAAGGCGCAGGCTTTTTACTGAATAACGAAATGGATGACTTTTCGGCTAAAGCCGGAGTACCCAATGCCTTTGGTGTTGTAGGTAGTGATGCCAATGCTATTGAGCCCGGTAAGCGCATGTTGTCGTCTATGGCCCCCACCTTACTACTTAAAGATAACCAAATTGAGTTAGTGATTGGCACCCCTGGGGGCTCAACTATTTTTACTTCTATCTTTCAGGTGATTAATAATATCTATGATTACAATATGCCATTAGCCGATGCAGTGGCCGCACCTCGCTTTCACCATCAGTTATTACCTAAAGATCAAATTACTATGGAACCTTACGCCCAACTTACCCCTGAAGTACAGCAGGCGTTAGAGCAAAAAGGCTATAACTTAGTAACTCAAGGCTGGAATTTAGGCGATATACAAGCCATAAAAATGACAGACGGTAAGGTTGAAGCTGCAGCAGATCCCCGTTCACACGGCGTCGCTAAAGTGTTTAGTTACTAGTGCAGAGTTAATGTTTAGTGAGGAGTGTTTAGTGATGAGTAATTACTGAATAATTTTTAATGACGCTTAACCCCGCCAGCATTTACTGCTGGTGGGGTGTTAAGCCGCTAGGTTACTAGCTTAATTTAGATTAAATAATAGTAATAGTATTAAGCTTTGTTAATTTTAAACCATAAGCTATATAACGCTGGCACAAATAATAAAGTTATCACCGTACCCACCGCGACACCCCCTATCAATACATACGCTAGCGGTCCCCAAAAGGTATCGGTCGTTAAAGGTATAAAAGCAAATACCGCCGCCAGTGCGGTTAAAATAACTGGCCGAGCTCTTTGTACTGCTGCTTCGACAACAGCATCAAACGCGGCTAAACCTGCGGTAAAGTTATCGGTTACTTGCTGGGTTAATATTAAGGTATTACGCATTATAATACCGGCCAATCCTGTTAACCCCAACAATGCCACAAAGCCAAATGGCTGATTAAAGATCAATAATGCCAGTACTGCGCCTATTAAACCTAACGGCGCCGTAGCAATAACCATAAAGGTACCGGCGAAAGATCGCATCTGTAACATAATGAAAATCAGCATGGTGGCTAACATTAACGGCTGTAGTTTCTGAATTGACGCTTCGCCTCGGCCAGATTCTTGTAGCGAGCCACCCATTTCTATCCGATAGCCATCCGGTAACTGCTGGCGAATACTGGCAAACTGTTGCCATAGCGCCATACTGACATCATTAGGCTGAGCGCCTTGCAACTCAGCTTGTACGGCTAGCATATTTTCACGGTTATAACGTCTTAATACAGGTTGTTCATATACTACCGCCATTTCGCCAAGCTGACTTAGCGGCATCTTCTGACCCGAGGCAGATATAATCTCAACACTGTTTAAGCGGCTAGCAAATTGTTGCAACATTTTGCCATCTGCGCTGTCGGGTGGCGCTATAATCAAAGCCTTTGCCACCACCTCTACGGTTCTTATATCTTGGCGTAAATGCGTTACCGTAACACCGGTAAGATAAAACTGTAATTGCTGCGACACTTGCTCTGCTGTTAAACCTAATTTAAACAATCGCTCGGTGTCTAAATTAAGTTTTAAGGTTGGAATTCGCTCATCCCATTCCAGATGTGGGTCCACCACATTGCCATGTTGTAGCATAATGTCTTGTAACTGGTAGCCAATGTTGCGCAATATTTGCGGATCGTCACCCAGTATTCTAAACGCGATGGGCCACACTACCGGTGGGCCAAATAGTAAGGCTTGCACCCGAACTCGTGCTTCTGGAAAATCGCCACGATCAATCGCTTGCTGCAGTATGGCAATCACTTCATCCCGAGTCTGGGCATCATGATTTACAATCAATAATTTAGCGAATGCAGGGTCGGGCATTTCTGGGTTAGCTGAGATAAAAAACCGTGGTGCACCGGCACCAATATAAGATGAATAGGTTTTTATTTGTGGCAAATCTTTTAACAGTTTTTCTAGCTTAAGTACCGTTTGCTCGGTGACGGCAATGCTACTACCTTGTGGTAAAAAAACACTGACTAGCGCTTCAGGCCGATCAGAGCTGGGAAAAAACTGTTTTTGTACCAAAGTCGCCATAGCAAATGCCGAGATAAGTAATAAGCCCACAGTGCCTAACACCACGGTTTTGCGATGGACCACGCACCAAGTAATAACATTTCTTAGTTTGATGTATCTTTTGGTCTGGTACTGATCCGTTGGTTGATGCTGTTTTAACTGGGCCGGTAGAAACTTAACACCCATATAAGGCACAAAAAACACTGCGACTATCCACGACACTATTAAAGAAATAGCCAACACCCAAAATATATTACCGGCATACTCCCCTACACCCGATTTAGCAAAACCTATGGGTAAAAACCCGGCCACGGTAACCAAAGTACCGAACAGCATAGGTGCAGCCGTAACGGTCCAAGCATGGGAGGCCGCCCGCACTTTATCCCAACCTGCCTCTATTTTTACCAGCATCATTTCTACAGCTATAATGGCATCGTCCACCAATAAACCTAACGAAATAATTAAGGCACCTAGGGTTATTCGGTCTAGGTTGATATTCATCGCCAACATTATTAAAAACGTTAAACCCAGGGTCAGTGGCACCGCAATACCAACAATAATCCCCGCCCTTAAACCAATAGCGAATATGCTTACTGCTATCACTACCGCGACCGCGACTAAAAACTTAATTTGAAATAGACTCACGGCACTGGATATAGCATCAGCCTGATTAGTTAACACTTGCAGCGAGAAGCCTAACGGCAGCTGCGTTTTTTCATCACTAATAAAGCTGTTTAAGCGCTCGCCGACTTCCAGACCATTAACGCCGGGATCTAACACCACCCCCAATAACATGGCATCTTGACCAGCAGCCCGCACTAGATAACTAGCAGGCTCTTCGTAACCGGTACGAATTTGGGCAATATCGGATAGACGAATTAATTCTGAGCCAGCCTGAATAGGCACATTTTTTAGCTGTTCAATATCGGCAAGGCTATTTTCTAAGCGAATAAACAAACGAGGGCCTGCGGTTTCCAATTGCCCTGCGGGTACTAAGCGGTTACTGGCTTGCACTGCCTGAAATACCGCTTCAGCAGTAATACCTAAGTTAGTGAGTTGGTCTGGTGCAAATTCAATAAAGACTTTTTCTGTGCGCTCGCCAATCAAGATCACTTTTTTCACGCCGTCGACTCGGTTTAACCTATCCCGCAGCTGTTCAATGTCGCGGGTTAAATTACGTAACGGCAAACCCGGTGCCGTCAGGGCAATTAAACTAAAATACACATCACCAAAGTCGTCGTTTACGATAGGACCAATCACACCTTCAGGTAAGCTAGCAACCTCTTCTTGCATCCGTTTGCGCACTTGATAAAACAAATCCTGAACTTGCTCTGCCGAGGTATATTCCTCAAACTCCACTTGAATGCTGGCTTGGCCTTGGCGGATGGTGGTGTCTAGCTTGTACAGATAATCCACTTCTTTGATCCGCTTTTCCAACCGATCAACGACTTGTAGTCTTAGCTCCTCAGGTTGTGCGCCTGGCCAACTAACGGAAACCACCATCGCTCGCACGGTAAAAGAGGGATCTTCAGCTCGGCCTAAGGATAAAAACGCATAAATACCACCAAATACTGACAACAGCAGAAAAAACAACGCAATATTTT
Organism: Rheinheimera salexigens; assembly: GCF_001752395.1. Taxonomy (NCBI): domain Bacteria; kingdom Pseudomonadati; phylum Pseudomonadota; class Gammaproteobacteria; order Chromatiales; family Chromatiaceae; genus Rheinheimera; species Rheinheimera salexigens. Next base: position 3,402,862 of record NZ_MKEK01000001.1, read on the forward strand.
TTTCGCGAACGGCCAATGCCGACAAATTAAACATGCTCATTATTTTTTCACCTGTACTGCCATATCGGCTTTTAACAAGTGAGTTCCGGTGGCAACAATCAAGTCACCCGGCGCAAGCTCGGCGCGGATCAGGGCATACTCTTCACTCATGCTAACAATTTGTACCGCCACGGGTTGCACTTTATCATCTGCAATTTGCCACACTTGGGCTTGCGTACCACGCTCACTCAACGCACCTAATGGCACTTGAAATTGCGAATCCTGCTGAGAATTAACACTAAATACTGCCCTAACAATACTGCCAAGCCGCAAGGGCTCTGGGGCATCTTTTATACGATAACGCGCCCTTAGTACTCGTCCCTCTTGCTGTACCTCGCCATCAGCCTCACGAAAGCTTAAGGTTAAACTGCTATCTGCCAGTAACAGTTTGCCCGCTTTAGGCGGGGTTAACTGCTCAGGAAAAAACACCTCTACCTCACGGGCGCCAGCGTAAGCAAATCTCAACACGGGTTGGGCGACAGCCACTACCTGACCGGCTTCGGCAATTAACGACAAAACTTGGCCAGCTGCTGGCGCTTTTAGCTCAGCATAACCTAAAGCATTTTTTGCTTGGCTTAATCGGGCAGCACTTAAATCAAGCCGACTCTGGGCTTCTGCCAACTGTAATTCAGCGCGCTCTTTAGCAAAGGCGCTCGATATAGAAGCCGTAAATAATTCGGTCTGGCGTTTTACATCCGCTTCGGCAATAGCCAAGGCGGATTCAGCAGCCTTATGCTCAGCCGTAACGGCTTGATATTGCTGTTGTAAATCTCGGCTATCTAGCGTAAACAGCACATCATCCTGCTTAACTTGCTGGCCAGAGTTAACATGTCTGGTGGTAATTTGGCCACTAACTTGAAAAGCTAACGCAGTTTCTGTTTCAGCCCGCACCACACCCGAGACTGAAAATATATCTGTCGATGTTGTCGTTAACTCATACGCCTTAACGTAAGGGGTATTGGCCTCAGATAAGCTTTCTGGTTCGCTACAAGCAGACAGCATTAGTGCTGGTAACAGTACCCACGCTAGAGTGGTTTGTTTCATCACATGTTTTATTGCGGTCAAGCTAGGGCGGCGCTGTTTCATATTTATTCCCAAGATTTCATAACATTACAACCAAAGCCCCTGACTACACAGCGACATTACTCTTTACTATATTTACTTTTACTATTCACTTTATTTTGCGGCAAAAAACACCCAGCGCCAGTACTGCTTTATCGATTAAATCGCCACGTCTGACAGGAAAATAGGTAACTATAACCTTCTGCCTATTCTGCGTTAAGGTTACAAGCTATTAATAAAGTCTAGTTGATATACTACTTTAAACATATTTAAAAAGCGCTAGCTCTCGCTTAACTGCTCTGGTTATCGCTTTATCAAATCTTTTTTTACGGTCTTGAAAACCAGCTTTAAATAACAACTAAAATAGCTTTTAATTGCCTTATGCACGCTGCCGCACCGATCAAATATAAATATCAGCCTACAGTGTTCTTCCTGCCAACAGGCAAATTAAGCAAGCACGTATAAGATATTAGCGTTTTAGCACATACACCAGGAGGCCATTGTGATTAAACCTCATTATGCCAACTCGGACCAATTACAAAATACAGTGTGGCAAGTGCTCTTTAATGAACTGAGTGCCGACATGGTGCAAATGCGCTGCGAGGTACTGCTGCAACAACATATTTGGTTTCAACAGCAGCAGCAATTACTCGCAAACAATCAGTTTCTGTTAGATAGTTTGTTGCAGATGGAATTAAAAGACAGCTTTAGCCAAGCGCAACTGCTGCAACTTAAGCAAGATTACCAACACGATGCACTGACCCAAGCCCTTACTCGTACTATTATGCTGGATCGCATTAACCATGCTATTAGTGTTGCCAAACGACAACACAGCCAATTTGCCTTGTTGTTTATTGATCTTGATAAGTTTAAACCGGTTAATGATCAATATGGCCATGCCGCGGGTGACGCCATACTGCAACAGGTTAGTCAGCGCTTAACTTCAGCTATCCGCGCCAGCGATTCTATTAGCCGCCATGGCGGTGATGAATTTTTACTGTTATTAACTGATATAAAATGCCGGCAAGATGTAGCAACTTTTGCCCTTAAGCTATTGCATAACTTAACCCAGCCATATCAGGTAGCCGATAGCCGTATTTTATTATCTGCTAGTATTGGTATCGCCTTATATCCAGAACACAGCCCAACAACTAGCTCTAAACATAGCGAAGTAGCAAAATCATTAATAAGTTATGCCGATGCCGCTATGTATCGCGCCAAACAGCAAGGTGGCGCTGCAATTTGCTAAAAAGCTAAGTCATTAACAGTCAATTTTGGCTATGCACGCTAGCGTACCGACAGTAAAATTATTAACTCCTATATTAACTTAGTGGTATCTATTAATGCAGCCTAGGTTTATCAGGAGCTAACAATGAAAACACCCCTTCCAAACAATATTTTTATAACCAAGCCATCCTCGTTAATACGTTCCGGTAAACGCTGGTTATTACTCAGTAGTGCAACTGCATTATTAATCGCCTGCTCTGCAACCCCTGAAATACCCTCAGCCGAATTACAAGCGGCGGAGCGCGCTATTAGTCAGGCTGAACGCGCCCAAGTTATCCGCTATACCCGAACAGAACTAAATACCGCCCGAGAAGAGCTCACCGCCGCTCGCAGTGCCGTTACAGCAGAAAACATGGTACAAGCACAGCGGCTAGCGCGGCAGGCTCAGTTAAGTGCTGAACTTGCCCTAGCCCATGCCGACTTACTTAAAGCCCAAAAAATTAACCGAGATATGCAAAATAGCATTCAAGTGTTAGAGCAAGAAGTGCAACGCAATCAGTCAGGAGGTAAACCATGAGTAGCCTTAAACATTTCAACAAAACGCTGCTCAGCTTGAGCCTAATTAGCATTTTTGTAACCGGTTGCGCTGCACCTGCAAAAGCCCCAGAAGAAGCAGCCAATGTGCGCTTACAGCTCACCCAATTACAAGGTGAGCCACAACTTGCTATGCAAGCACCGCTAGAAATACAAGAAGCAGAACAAGCGGTTATTGCCGCTGAAAAGCCAGAAAAAGATCCTTTACTGGCCGATCACAAAATAATCATGGCCGAGCGTAAAATCACCATGGCAAAAACCTTAGCACAGACTCGGCTATTAGAAATGCAGCGTGATGAGCTAAGCCAGCAGCGTGATGAAGTAAGGCTTAACGCCCGTACGCGCGAAGTCGCGACAGCTAGAGCAGATGCCAATGCAGCGCGTAGCCAAGCACAACAAGCCAGAATGCAAGCCGAAGCAGCACAAGCTAAGGCTGAAGAGTTACGTATGCAAATTGAAGAACTTAACGCCCGCCCAACCGACCGGGGCTTAGTAGTGACCTTAGGTGATGTGTTGTTCAATACCGGTAAAGCTAACCTTAAAAATGCTAGCAGTAGCCATTTAGATAAATTGGCTGTGTTTTTAAATACTTACCCAAATAGAACTGCGCAAATTGAAGGTCATACTGATAACGTAGGTTCCGATGCTTCTAATATGCTGCTAGCGCAAAACAGAGCAGAAACAGTAAAATCCTACTTAATGGCTCAAGGTATTATGGGCAGTCGATTAGAAGCTGTGGCTAAAGGTGAAACTAGCCCAATAGCTACGAATGAAACGGCTGAAGGTCGGCAGCAAAACCGCCGAGTAGAAGTCATCATTGATGACGCTGACCAATAACTACTTTTAATAAGTACTTTTTTTAACTACTTTGAAAGTTAAATGCATTAATGGTTTAAACGCTAGTGCATTTGACTTTTTTTATTTTTAATCTTTATTAAACGCTAATAATCGATCACTTTCCGCTTTTACCACCTTATAGCACTCACAACTGAGCTGCTCTAGTTTCAGCCTATTTGTTACGATGATATGGCCACGACTATAATCAATCACGCCTTGTTCATGCAGTCGTCCAGCCGACTCGGTGACACTACCACGACGCACACCTAACATATTAGCAATTAATTCCTGGGTCATAATCACATGGTTATCTGGCAACCTATCTAAAGTTAACAATAACCAACGGCACAGCTGCTGTTCAATACTATGATGCCGATTACATACTGCCGTTTGCGCTATCTGAGTAAGCAATGCCTGTAAGTAGCGCAACATTAAATTCAACAATTCGCCATGACGATTAAACTCGTCTTTTATCCTCTGCGCCAATAGCCGATAACCATAACCAGCACTTTGCACTAGTGCTCTGCTAGTTGTGCTCTCCCCGCCCATAAATACACTGACGCCTATCATGCCATCACGGCCAACAACGGCTATTTCTGCAGAAGAGCCGTTGTTCATAACATTTAATAGCGAAACAATGCTGTTGGTAGGAAAATACACATAACGCAAAACATCACCTGATTCATACAATATTTTACCCAGCGGCAGCTCAACTAACTCTAAATGCGGAAATAGTCGCTGCTGAACCTCGGTAGAAAGCATACGCAGTAAGTGGTTTTGGGTAGGATTATGCTGGGTAGTAACGGGTGAGGCCGATTCAGACATAATATTGACCAAGACTTATGATAAACACCCATAAGTATAGTCAAAATTTTTAAATTTACTTTTGCCGCTAGCGAGCTCAACTCTGTAATTTAACGAGCGCACTAGGTCTAACTATGACTGAAGGTGTAACTATGACTGAGTTAGAATATTATCGGCCCAGCGCACTGCATCTTGATACACATCAGCTAGCTCAGCAATACCACTTATTTGCTGCTCTAAACTGATAGTGCGTTCCCAATCGCCGCGCTCAAATGCCAGGGTTAGCTGCAATATCTTACCCAATAAACCACTTTGCGCCAGCAAGGCCTGTTTAATCTCAGTTTGTAAGGGTAATTGCTCGAGCATAAATTGCTGTGGTTGCTCAATAATTTCATGCACATTAGAAAATAAGCCGGTTAAAAAAGCACTAGGCGGATTACTCGACAAGCGCTTTTGTACCGCAAGCAAATCACAAAAGCGGGCCCTAACTAATGCTAAGGTTAGCCTATCGTCTTGCACGCCATCGGCTAAGTTAGCCAGCGCCAGAAGGGCAATAAACTTTTTCAGTTCAGGCTCGCCCATCGACACCATCGCCAGCTTTAATGAGCTAATGGGCTGACGAGCGGCAAACTGGCTATTATTAACAAAGCGCATTAATTTGTACGATAAACCAACATCGCGCTGACAAATACCCGCCAGTAATTCAAAGTCTAATTCGATTTTTGACGCTTCAGTGATCAAGGCTAATAAATTAGCTTTACTTGAACTTAATTGTTTTTGTTTCAGCATTTCCGGCCGTGCGAATAAATAGCCCTGAAACAGATGAAACCCCATCATTTTTAGTTTTTCAAATTGCTCGGCGGTTTCGACTTTTTCGGCTAACAGCACTAAAGGATAATCGGCTATTCGCCGCAGATAGCGACTTATTTGCAGTATATTAAACTGCAACACGTCTATTTTTACGTAGGTAATATAAGGCAAAAACTGGTCCCACTTCGGATCAAAGTCATGATCATCCAGCGCCAGTTTATAGCCCTGGCTGTGCAGACTTTCGCACACCGCTAATAATTCGGGAGTGGCCGGCACCGTTTCTAGTATTTCTATAACCGTACTGGCAGGATTAATTGAAGTAGGAAAACGATGCAATAACGTATCAGCAGAAAAGTTAATAAAAGCCGGTTTATTGTCGGTAATACTTTCTACACCCATTAATAAATGGTGCTGCATTAACAACTTACTGGTAGCTTCATCAGCGTCTATATTAGGAAAACTATTTAATTCGCCGTCACGAAATAACAGTTCATAACCATAAACGGTTTTATCAGCAGAGAAAATCGGCTGGCGGGCAACATATCCGTAAATAACCTTGTACTCCTTTACAGCTTTTTAAGTCTTTACTTTGTAAAGCCAGTATATTCAGATTTCCTAGAATAACAACTTAATACTTAAACACTTCCCGCGTACAATTCATCATATTTAACCACTGCCAACAGGGTACTTAAACAGCTATGGCATGAAGTAAACGACTCAAATTAAACTTAGTACTCTAAAAGGATCTATCCTTCTAGAGCACGTTGATTTAGCGTATTTTAGTTTCAATATCAAAGTAACCTTCACCTTTGTACTGCTGAACTATTTCATGAAGATTGCTAGTTTTATTACCTTTTTGCAGTAAATACTTTAAGATCGCACTTAACGTGGCAAGTACAGACTTACAAGCCCTATTCGCTTCACTCTGATTTTTAGTAGCAATAATAAATATTTGGGCATAATACTTAACTGCTGAATCATAAGTACCAAAAAGCAGCTGTTGAAAGGTCTGACTGATCAAATCACTCATTTCTTCACTCAACTCTTTATCATTATCTAAAAACATTAGGGCTTCTTTAAACAGCTCCTTTTCTTCATTATCAACAAAGCTTTTAGTCCATTCGTAATAATCCAGGTCTAAAACAATAGACATTGTATGTTTACGTAGTTCTGAATAAACCTGTTCATCATTGCTTATAAGCTTTATTAAATCGTCTTTGCTTAATACACTATGCTCTTCAGAGATTTTATCCATTACATCTTTTAAAGCTTTAAGCTCTTTAATCAGTGCAACCGTAAAACCTGACTGTTTGTTATAGCTATCAGCAATAGCGTCTAGTTGTTCATTAAACTGCTCTACTAAATCTGAATTATCTTCGATGGAGTCTATTACAGGTATGATATTGAATTTTTCAATATGCAGTTTTTCATAAAAATCCCCTACTGCATTTTGAGCGTCATTTAGCGTTACCAAAGCTGAATCTAGCTTTTTCGGATCACTTAATGCACGTATTTCTCTTTCAAAATTAGACTCTCTAGATAAATTTATTTTTCTTTTTAACTTTTCAGAGTGCAATATCACTTCATTGATATAGAGTTCGCTTAAGGCTCCATTTGAGTTTTTAAGCTGCTCAGCCGCAACGGCTCGAGCTTGCTTATCAAAACGCTCAGACTTTTCATTTTGAATATTTTTTCTCATTGTATAAAGAAAAAACATTAAAGAACCAATTATGGTAAGAGATGTAGCGATATCGAAACCTAGCTGGACCGGGACACTGAAGTAATCTAATAAATTTGACATAATTTCAACCATATTTTTCATTGAAAATCATAGTAATACATCGTTTTCCATAAAAAAACCCTGCAACTTAAAAAACAATATAAATGTCATCCATTATTAATATAAGTCAAATTGATTGAAATGAGTTTTTGGCTAGCTGTTTAGATTAATCGCGCATAGCTAATAAAGGCGGGTTATTATATCTCTTCGATTGTGGTATTAACACTAAAACTAAAGATAGAGCTTCCAGCTCTCGGTCTTTAGATTAGTGAATACTGGTCAATTTTAATAGCACTTTACCCATAATGTTGAATTATGTTGCCACAGATATCGGCTTGCGTATCTTCTGCTGTTAAGTACTCTTATACTGTCGTGAAAAATCTGATTGTTATTGAAAGAGAGATTAGCCGTAATCTAAATGGACGACTTAATGAAACAAGGTTTGGAATATCATGTCTTAATACCCACGCACAGCAGCCATTTTAATTGTTGCTATTTTTGCGGCTGTATTGCTACTGAATATGACTTTTCGCCACCGAAAAAGTATTTAGCATTTTATCTGGCAACAAAAGAGGCCGCTGACTTTTTACAAGTACCGTGCTGTTATGAATGCTTAGAGCATTTAAAAGCCTGCAAAGCCGGATCGTTGGAAGAGCGCCGTGATTTCGCCAAAAAGAAATTAGCCAAGAAATACCAAAAAGCACTGACGATCTATGAAATGTGGACAACTGAAGAATTAGCCGGTTTAGACTTTAGCTTGCGCCATAGTATTGCTGCAGGTTTACAATTGGGTGAAGAAACAACTAACAGAATTACTTTCCCTGGTTTTACTTTTGAAGCAGCAGGGTTTGAGCAAAAAGTAAGTTATCAGCCGCCACAGTATTTTGCCGTCTTTGGTGAACAATTTACGACCTTTAGAGATGCCTTAGACTTTGCCAGTAAAGCCTATCGAATTCCCAAAATTACCCTTAAAGAATACTTTGCTGATCATCAAAATAGCTTTGAAAAAGCCATTAATGCTATCCATAAAGAAACGGCTGATAAAGAGTTTCAAAAACAGCTAAAAACATTGTGCGGACAATTCGCAAAACAACATAAACAAGCGGTTATATTTGTGCACAAACAAGTCGACCGTTACTTGAGCGAAAATGAAGATATGACCATTGCTGAAGCGTTAACCCAGCTTTATGAGACTAGAGTTAAGCCTAGTTTAAGCCGGTAGTACCACACAACTAGGGCCCAATGGCCACCATTTTAGGCCAATTGGGATAAGTATTAGCTAAGTAATCAGACGCCTGTCGTTGAAATTCAGGATAGCTGTGCAGCATGTGAAAATGTGGTCCGGTTAGCGCATAGCGCTCGACACCAATAAAACCTGGGTTAATCATGCCAAAAGAATTAGTCGCCTGAGTTAGCAGCAACTCTAAATCAGATTCACCACTGGCCGCTAATGCAAAAGCACATAACTCATTAAACCTGCCCGCTGTTTTTCGGCATACCTTAGGAATTTTACTCAGGTACGGATAGCGCGCTAAATATTGGCTGTAGCCGCCGTTATATTTAATCATGGCGTAAAGCAGCATAAATGGCTGCTCTAGCGGGAACGCTTTAAAAATGTCGGCACTGGCAAAGCGTCGATCCATGCTATCGACAAAAGGCTGCACATTGCCGCTTAGGGCTTGCTGCGCCTGTAAGTAATAGTTGTAATCCGGCTCACTTAGCTTTAATACGCTGCGTACATCTTGCAATTTATCGGCCATAGAAGCTGCATTGCTCTGATAAGCCAGTAGGTTTACGATAGAAAAGCCGTAATGCTGATGGTATTGGCCATACTCTCCTAAGTATCGGCCTAGGGTATTGAGCGCCTTCTTAAACTGATGAGTATCTATTAATAACTCTACATGTAAGCTTTTGCTGTACGAGTTAAGTTCGCCGGTAAAACTCTGTAAATATTCCAGCGCTTGTTGCGGTTGTTTTTGTTGGAAAAGTAACTGCATGGTCACTATGTTAGCGGTTAAGGAATGGGTTGGCGCAGTTTCTTGTAATATCTTGATATAATGATCCGCTTTTTCTGGCTGATTTAACCAATACAGCACCCTAATAAGATTATAAAGATTAACTTGATCTAAAGGGTTTATTTTATAAAAAGCCTCTCGCGCTTGAATTGCCGCTTCTAGTTCTCCCGCTTCAACTAAGGCTAATAAACGCCAGTTCTGGATAATAGAGTCTGAAGGGGCCTGCATGGCCGCGCGCTCATATAACGCCATCACCTTATCGGGTTTGTTTTCCGTTCGTTCAATATGATTAGCAATGACCGTCAGCTTAAGCGGAAACACTGACTCACTGACTAACAAGTCACTGAATAAATCTTTGATGGCTGGGTTAACTTTTTCTGCCGATAATTCACCGTAAAACTCACTCAACACATAAACGACATAAAGCTGAGCTTTAGCTAAAGCAAAGTTAGCATCTAAAGCAATGGCTTGTTCAAGAAATGATATCGCCCGTTGCAAGGCTTGCGGGTTGCGTTGGTAACTGAGGTCTCTACCCTGCAGAAATAAATCATAGGCCTGCTGATTGCTGCTCATGCCTTGTTCCACCCTCACTTGCTCGGGTAGCAGGTTAAGCTTTAACGCTTGAGTAATGGCAAAGGTTAGCTCATCTTGTAAGGCAAAAATATCTGCCAGTTTGCGATCATAAGTTTCTGACCAAATGGGTGAGCCTGTCGTCGCATCGATTAACTGCGCCGTCACTCTTAGCGCTGATTTATCTTTACGCACACTGCCTTCGAGCAAGTAATTAACGCCTAACGTTGTCGCGATACTGCGAATATCTTGTTTGGCGTCTTTAAACTGAAACGACGAGGTTCTAGCGATAACTTTTAACTGTTGTAAGCTAGCTAGCGAATTTAAAATTTCCTCAGCAATACCATCAGAGAAATACTCCTGAGACTTATCTGGGCTCATATCGGCAAAAGGTAGCACGGCTATAGTCAAAGCCTTGCTTGCATCAATTGACTGGCTAAACATTTTATCGTAGCTGATATACGCCAAGGCCAATAACAATGACACCATAAGGATATAATTAATTTTGCTGCCGGTTTCATGGCGAATAGACTCATCACGATCTACGTTTTTACTTAACTTCACCCCGTCTGGAGTCAGCTCAAACACCCAAGCAAAGATACAAGCAAACGGAAAAGCCACAATCAGCACTACTGTCACTATAGTGCCAAACAAAGCAGGTAACTTTAAGTAAGGCGTCAACACGGTAATAATTTGCAGCACTAACCAAGACGCGATTAAATACACACTAGCGACTTTAAAAACATTACGGCGTTTTAGTTCTGCAAAGATGGAATTATCCACTCAGATCCCTTTGACCATTAATTTTTGCTAGTAAAGTGTAGGTAAATTGAGCAATTTGCGCCAATTGTTAACACTTATCCAAAGCATTATTTAAACACCCTAAGTTTTACGCTGTGCATATTACTTTAAAGTTGAGAGCGCGGTTTTATTTAACAACCACCTGTTTTAACCTCGCAAAAGTGTGCATATCCGCTGTTGCTAACTCAACTTGATAGTCAGGGTTATGGGCTATTAACTCATAGTGCCCTTCGGCCACTTTATTAACCTTGCGTAGTAAATACTGGCCCTCCCCGCCTATACCATAGCGCTCTATTGCAACAACTTGCCCGCGCAACGATCCGGCTTTTTCTGGTTTTATCCACTCTAATAGCAATAAATCGCCATCTTGAATTGGGTTTTTACCACCATTCATTGAGTTACCCGATGCAAGAGCTAAAAAGTGTGTTTTTGCATCTAGTTTTCCCGCGCCAAGTGGCGCATCTAGATATTCAACGTCGCTATCATCACCTGTTTTAAAATGGCCACAGGCTATTTTTATATTCGGGAAGTAAGGTAACTTTACGGCATCATCGACTGGTTCACTTTTCTTAGCTGGCTCTGATGACTGAAATACAGTCGACTGTTCTCGTTTAGACACAGGTAAAATGAATACTTCAGCGGTAGGCTTAGCTTGTTCAAAACTATTTTTCGCTAGCCATAGTTTAGCGTTACTAGCTTCTGCCACTTGATACGCCCAATTGCTCACTGCAAGTGATTTATCTGCATCACAATAGAAATAATCGCTTAGCTCGTTAGTAATCAACTGACCATTAACTACTAAGTTTTGCTCTTGCCAACGTTCGCGATGTGACTGCGCCGCTAAAAAGTCACGTTTGTTATTATTACACGCTCGGTGAGTTGCGACAAAATTATGGCCTAGGTCGTTTGCATAACGCGCAAATGGAATAAAGTGATCAACTTCAACCTCGTTGTTCATTGGCTTTCGGCAGTAAAAGCAACGATTTGCTTGCAGTTCAACTAAAACAGGCTTGGCCTTTGTTAAGGCATTGCGATCTGCGCCAAATAAAAACTCTTGTAGTTGGCTTTGCGGACCTATTAGCGCTTGGTTATGTTTGATACTTTGAATTTTTTGTAGCCAGGCATTTCGTGCCAGATACACAACCAAATCATAAAAGCGCCTAAAGCAGTTTGCTATGCCAGCATTTAAGGTAATAAATTGAGTGCTTCGGGTATGTGGATATAAAAAGCATTCTTCTTGTTTGGCCAGTATTTGTAAACGCCACAGAGGACCGCTTTTAAGAGTTGCCATAGCGGCGCTAAATGTTGGCTTATAAAATATGCTTTGTTTAAGCTGGCGAATGTTACGAATGTTACTTTGTTGGCACTGAAACAGCACACTAATCACTTTTGATTGCGCGCCTGCATTTTGTTTTAGCAAAGCGCTCTCGCCTGTATGTTCTGACGAAAACGGCATCGCATGATGCCAATATAAAGTAATTAGCTTATCAGCAAGCGTGGGTAGCTCTATAATTAACTCACTTTGCTCTGATAACAACGGCTGCTCTACACATACATCGGCAATAGCATGCAAAAGAGCAAATTTGTAAGTTGCTACAAACTCCCCTTCAACCAACATGCGCTGAATATAAGCAACAAAGTCCAATTGCTGTTGCATTACACTCTTCATAAAGCAGTTTCTTTTTTAATCAACGCATTAAGCCACACTTCGCTTTCACGTCCTGGCCGTTGATCAACACTTTGCCAATACTTTACAAGCTGCATTTGTTTGTACTTATTCACTAAAGCCCTCAAGCCACTTTCATTTAGATCAGTAAATTTCCGGCCATTATGAAGCCGTTCTTGCCTACCATATTTAAACGATACATACAAAATGCCGTTTGGTTTAAGTGCATTTTGTAGCTTTAAAAATGTCTGCGGCAACTCATTTTTAGGAATATGTAATAAACTAGCGCAGCACCAAATACCATCGTAATGATTTTTATCCGCCAATTGCTGAAAGGTTTTAACTTCTACAGGTTGCTGTAAGTGATCACTTGCTAAGGCAGCAAGCTGTTCGCTGGCATCAAACGCACTTACGATAAAACCTTGCTGCTTAAAATACGCAGCATCGCGGGCACTGCCGCAGCCTGCATCTAGAATATGACCTTGCGGTGTTATCAGCGGTAAAAACTCAGCATACAGCGCTGACATATCAACATTAAGGGTTGAGTCGCTAAAGCATTTCGCGTTTTGATTATAATAAGCGAGTGTAGAATTGGTCATAAAACTCACCGCTCCTTGGTTTATTAATTAATCACTTACATGCAATTAATTTAATAGTTAGCTAGCAGCAATTTAACTGATATAAGTTTAAAACTCTAGGAGAATTAGCTATTTGCAAAATACCACCTCGCCGGATTACTCGGGCTATCCTGCCCTCGCCCTTCGGGCCAGCTGAAGCTGTTCAAAAACATTCCTGACGTTTTTGTACTCGGGCTAACCATGCCCTCACCCTTTAAATAACACCATTTAGGCACATTTTTGGTCACAATGAATGAGGGAATAAGATCGTCAAAACTGACACTTTCCCGTTACCAAATTTTATAGTTGATTAAATAAACCTGAGTTTTAATGTCGAAAATCATCGACAGTTTTTAAGCAGATGCTGATACTATTTACGCGAAACAAATTAAGATTATGCGTCTGTTAAACCAAAAACTTATTTCACTTTATCTGCAACATTCGTTAGTTTGGATAATGTGCTTTCAACGGCGACTATCTCACTGCGTTCTCGTGGCAGGACAGCTAACTCAAGCCCCATTAACTTAAAGTAAGCCTGCATGCTGTCTAATCTAGGATTGCCCATGTCATTTTCAATATCACTTACGACTTGTCTACTTAAACCGGTTAGTTTGCAAACATTAGTCTGTGACATTTGAAGAGCATCCACTCTAAGTGCTCTACCAACCTCACCCATCGTTTTAGTGCCAGCTAGCATATCACTCACTAGCTTTTCTTTAACTTCAAACCGATCAACATCAACTTTGCGTTTCATGGTAATAACTCCCACTTTTCCAAGGTGACTCGTAAATATGCAAAACCCATTACTGGCATATTTAAAATGCCATCAGGAACACCACGCTTTGCTAACCGCTCAGGTAAATCTACAAGTTTAACTGCTAGCTCGCATAGTTCATTTTTAAAGTAAGACGGATCACCGTAAGCAGATAATGAATCACACAAAGCTAACCAATTTATATTTCCTCCCTGTTGAAACTGATTGCTCCAATTTATTGTTCTTGAAATGCTTTCAGGATCGGCTTTCATTGGGGCAAAGTCGTAAATTGGCGCTAAATATATTTTGTTATCTTTTTTCAATACTGACGTATTTCGGCCATGATTATCTGAGTTACCAAACACTATATTTAAGAAATCACGTTTAAGGTATTCCGCAGCAAGCTCTGTTGCTGTCATTGTATTTATTACCGTAGTTAATTTTGCTAGTACATCTTCATGTTTAAGATAGCTACCAGATGCCGCGTTTACTAACGAATAGACAGATTCAACACCATAGCGATTAACCGTGCCTTCAACCATCTCCCTATCGAATCGGGGTAGCCAGAGTGAAGGGTTTCGAATCCCTTCATGTAATTCCATACCATTACTGCTTATGGTATTAAATCCAAGTGATGCCAACTCATGGTAATAATGATATTCAGTACGTAAAATATCCTTATCTATTTGCCCTTGATTACGTGGAAATTTAACTAAGTAATGCCGATCCGTTGTGTTGTCATTTTGTTCAGTATCTACCCAAACTTCATTCAAATCATTTTGTCTTAATAGCAGCTTAGGGGCGGCACCGCCAGCACCGGTTGCGCCACCTGATACTGCACCACGCTGACGTGCGTAATCTAGAAAGTCAGTATCTCGCTCAATAGCTTTATCTTTAACAAAGCGCATCTGAACTAATTGTCCCACTTGATCTTTTAGAGCATGTTCAATTGATTCCTTTATTCGCATATTACCTATTGGTGCAATCGTACCTAGCCTTAATAGCGCTACATCTTGCTCAGGTGTAGGGCTGTTTTGCATGTTAAGCATGTTTAACCATTGGTTTTGCGCATATCCCATTGGCATAATGTCCTCAAAAAGGGCAGGCCAACTTGAATATGTTTTAATGTCCATGAGATTTACAGCAGTTTCTGTTGTGAAGCTACGCGATCCTTTATCATCAAAATATTTTTTGGCATATTCTAACAAGGGCTTTAAAGATACTTTGCTGCGTTTACCTAGTTCAGGCGACTCAATGACAATATCAAATGCGTCATGCCACTGATTATCATTAAACAGCTGTAGGGTTAGTTTCATAGCTCACCTTGCAAAGAGTAATGTCTACTATAAAGTACATTCTATGCTATAAATATAAAGAGATGTCTAACATAGCGTACATATTGTTACGTTTCAATATAATCATGTCTAGTATAGTGTGCATTGCTTATTTGGTATCAATACGTCAATTATCATAGTCGGAGAAGTTCTGAGCGTGCTAATCCCGTACCATCACAGCTTTTATTTTAATTAGTTGGTCCTGAATTAACCGCTAATAATAAAACACACTTTTATATAGTCGGGATTTTTTAACACCAATGTTATTTAGTAGAAATAAAATTTCTAGATTTTGATACTGAAGATTTTAGTGAGATAGCGCACCCGCCGGATTACTCGGGCTATCCTGCCCTCGCCCTTCGGGCCAGCAGAGCTGTTCAAAAACGCTCCCAACGTTTTTGTACTCGGGCTATCCTGCCCTCGCCCTTCGGGCCAGCAGAGCTGTTCAAAAACGCTCCCAACGTTTTTGTACTCGGGCTATCCTGCCCTCGCCCTTCGGGCCAGCTGAAGCTGTTCCAAAATGTTCCTGACATTTTGGTCGAACGACGCGTTCTCACTGGGCTGGGGGCTAAAACACAAAAACCACCCTAAAGGTGGTTTTGATGTTTTATGGCGCACCCGCCGCGATTCGAACGCGGGACCTCTGCCTCCGGAGGGCAGCGCTCTATCCAGCTGAGCTACGGGTGCATATTCTGCTTTAACAGAAGCTGCGCATTATAGTCAGGCTTTGGCTGTAAGTCTATTGCTTAACTGTGCGTTTTTTCTGCAGTTAGATTTTTCGGCTTTGGTTTGCAACTTTTCAGGCTTACCGTTACAGTGATATTCGCCTCCATTTGGAAGATGCTTTTGAAATATATGCTGAATAAATTTATTTTGCCTGTTAGCCAATGGCTGTTGTTAATAGTTTTACTAGGCGCGCTTATATTTGCGACGGAAAAAGCAGTTCAACATCAGCAACAGTTAGCTCGCGGTGAACAGTTAAAGCATGAAATTGCTAGTGCAGATCCGATACGGTCTTTAATTGAGACAGAATTAAACACACCTTTGTATTTAAGCACTAGCCTTAGTGCTTATATTAAAGCGAATAAAGGTGAAGTTTCTGCTACTGAAATAAATTTATTACTGCAAGGTTTAATTAACCAAGCCCAGCATATTCGTAATATTGGCGTTGCCCCCAACAATACG
The DNA here is from genome assembly GCF_001752395.1 of Rheinheimera salexigens. NCBI lineage: Bacteria > Pseudomonadati > Pseudomonadota > Gammaproteobacteria > Chromatiales > Chromatiaceae > Rheinheimera > Rheinheimera salexigens. The sequence continues at coordinate 3,418,957 of NZ_MKEK01000001.1, forward strand.
CTGCTTTATTTATACCCGCTAAAAAATAACGCTAAAGCTTTAGGCCTGTATTATCCCGATCTTGAGAGTCAGTGGCCGGATATTCGCGATATTATTACTCAGCGCCAAGAGAAGTTAGTAGGACCGGTATCTTTAGTCCAAGGCGGTAATGCTTTTATTTATCGGATACCGGTATATTTAAGTGGCACCGATACTTATTGGGGCTTAATTAGCACCGTGGTGAATATTGACTCTATTTGGCAACTTGTCGCAGCCCGTGCAGCTGAGCAAGGCGTAGTAATTGCCGTTAGGCCAGCTATTAATGGCGACTATGCCGACCCGGCTTTTTATGGTGATAACAGTTTATTTTATGATACGAGTTTATTATTAGATATTGAGTTACGTGGCGCTAAGTGGCAACTTGCTGTGAGATCTATAACGCCTCCGACCGATTATAGCGGCATTATCCGCGCCCTTTGTTATTCTGCTAGTGGCTTAATTTTGCTGTTGTTGTTTTGGTTATTATTATCTAAGCAACATTTACGCAGCAGCATGCAACAGGTACAACGTAGTAAACAGTATTTACAGACCGTAATGGATAATGTTGGCGACGCCATTATCACCGCTGATTTTAACGGCGTTATAGAACAAGGCAATCTGCCTTGTTATAGTATTTTTGGTTATATTAAAGCGTCTTTGCCTGGCATGCACTGGTCTATTCTACTGGCAGAGCCAAGTTTAGCTGCGGAAATCATTCGGACTATTTCAGATCAAAAAACCGAATATGAAACCTTTGGCCAACGCTATGATGGTTCAACCTTTCCGCTGGCTATTCGGCTTAGCTCTATTACCTTACAGCAGCAACCACGACAGTTAATTGTATTGCGCGACTTATCTGAGTGGCATAAAACAGAACAATTAAAACAACAATTTATCTCTACTGTTAGTCATGAATTACGTACCCCTTTAACCTCTATCACCGGCGCACTGGGCCTTATAGTGGGTGGTGCATTAGGCAACTTAGCGCCAGCACAAGCCCGAGTTTTGCATTTGGCTCACAATAATAGTCAGCATCTTAGCCAATTAATTAGCGATTTATTAGATATGGAGCAACTAACTAACCAAAGCATGGTGTTTAATATTAAACCGGTAACGCTGTCTAATGTGTTAAAGCAATGCGCTGAGGGGGTTACCGCTAATTGGCAACAGAAAAATCAAACGATTAACATCGAAACACCTGATAAGTTAAAAGCGGTACAAGTATTAGCAGACAAGCAGCGTTTAGCCGATGTAATACTGCATTTACTGACTAATGCCTGTAAGTTTTCTCCGCCAGAAAGCAGCATTATTATTAAGGTGACGGCCGAGTTAACACGAGTGCGTATTACAGTTGCTGATAAAGGAAAAGGCGTAAACGAAGACTTTGTACCAAAACTGTTTGACCGCTTTACCCAGGCCGATAGCTCAGATACCAGAGATGATGCCGGCACAGGTTTAGGCTTGGCAATAAGTAAAGCCATGATCAGCCATATGCATGGCAGTATTGGCTATTTGCCGAATAAAGACCAAGGCAGCTGTTTTTATATCGAACTGCATTTACATGAGCCGCAATCTCATCAAGCAGATGAAACTTAGACAGTAGCTGTTTAAAAATTAGCTTGCTGATAATTGATGTATCGTCATGCTAAGCTGGAGTACACCAATACAGCTAAACGGCAGCATTTGTTTGATTTATTTTTTTCGATTAACCTGTCGATTTACCTTAGATGGCGCTAAAACAGCGACATCTGGTGCCTAAAACTGGCTTTTATCTTAATTTGCCTACAACTGGCTGCAAATTAGCTGATTAGTCAGTATATTCTGGCATATTAAATCATTAGCTGCGCAACCGCGCTTTGCTCACTTTTAACCACTAACAACAATAATAAACTTATTTAGGGGATACAATGCGTAAAACTCTTATTGCCTCTGCAGTAGGTATTGCTCTGGCACTAACCGCCTGTTCTGATAACACTGCACCGCAACAACAAACCACATCACAACAATCTGCAGCTGAAGCAGCCACAACTGCAGAAGTCACCTTGAGTAACCCATTAATGGAAAAAAGTAGCTTACAATACGAAGCGCCAAATTTTACTGATATAAAAGACTCGCACTTTTTGCCTGCTTTTGCCGAAGGTATGAAACAGCACATGACTGAAGTACTAGCCATTGCTAATAATCCGGCGCCAGCTACTTTTGAAAATACCTTAGTCGCATTAGAAAAAAGCGGTGAATTGCTAACCCGTACATCACGTGTTTTCTATAATCTTGCAGGGTCTAGCTCTAACCCTGAACGACGCGATATTCAATCTGAACTCGCGCCGGTACTTGCCGCTCACTCGGACGACATTAACTTAAATCCGCAATTATTCGCGCGGGTTAAAAGCCTATACGAGCAACGTAATGACCTTAAACTAGATGGTGAGTCGGTACGCTTAATTGAAGTGTATTACGAACGCTTTGTACGTGCTGGTGCTCAGCTAACTGAAGAGCAAAAAACCGCTATTCGGGCACTTAATGAAGAGCACTCTAAGCTCACTAACCAGTTCTCACAAAATTTACTGGCAGAAACAAAAAACATTTCGGTAATAGTGGATACTAAGGCAGAGCTAGACGGCTTATCTGATAGTCAGATCACGGCGGCTGCCGCTGCAGCAACAGAGGCTGGTCAAGATGGCAAATACTTGTTAAGTATTACTAATACCACGCGCCAGCCGGTATTAAGCCAGTTAAGTAACCGTGAATTGCGCAAGAAAGTATGGGAAGCCTCGGCCTACCGTAACCAAAGCGGTGAAACTGACAACCGCCCTATCGTATCTCGTTTAGCGCAGTTGCGTGCAGAGCGCGCTCGTCTGTTAGGGTTTGATAACTGGGCTACTTATGGCTTAGATTCACAAATGGCGAAAACGCCTCAGGCCGTATTCGATATGCTGGGCTCTATGGTACCGGCGGTAATTGCTAACACCAAGATCGAAGCCACTGCTATTGAGCAAATGATTAAAGAAAAAGGCGGCGACTTTGAATTACAGCCGTGGGATTGGGAATACTATGCTGAGTTTGTACGCCAAGCTAAATTCGATTTGGATGAAAACGAAGTAAGTCAGTATTTTGAATTTAACCGCGTATTAAACGATGGTGTGTTTTATACCTTTAAACGTTTGTACGGCGTAAGCTTTGAACCACGCCCTGATTTACCTACCTATCACCCAGACGTTAAAGCGTACGAGCTGTTTGATGTTGACGGCAGCAGTATTGCTATTTTTTATGCCGACTACTTTGCTCGTGAAGGTAAACGTGGCGGCGCTTGGATGAGCTCGTTTGTCGGTCAATCAAAACTAACGGGCCAAAAGCCTGTCGTTGTAAACGTAATGAACATTCCTAAAGCGCCAGCAGGCGAGCCTACGCTGGTAAGCTATGACAACGTAACCACGATGTTCCACGAGCTTGGCCATGGCTTACACGGCATGCTGTCTGACGTTAACTTCCCTAGCTTAGCGGGTACCTCTGTCTCGCGTGATTTTGTTGAGTTTCCGTCAACGTTTGAAGAAGACTGGGCGGCACACCCAGAAGTGATAGCTAACTATGCTAAGCACTATAAAAGCGGTGAGCCCATTCCAGCTGCCTTGCTAGAAAAAGTAATGAAGTCACGTAGCTTTAACCAAGGTTATGACACTTTAGAATATATGTCAGCCGCCTTATTAGACATGGAATGGCACTCAATAAGCGCTGACGAAGAATTACAAGACGTTAATGAGTTTGAAGCGGCGGCACTGAAAAAACACGGCGTTAATTTAGCCGCAGTACCACCACGTTATAAATCGACCTTCTTCTCGCACTCTATGGGCGGTGGCTATTCTGCCGGTTATTACGCTTATATGTGGAGTGAAATTTTAGCAGCCGATGCCTTTGCTTATGTGCAACAGCAAGGTGGTTTAAAACTAGAAAATGGTCAGAATTACCGTAAGCACATTTTATCTGTGGGTAACTCACGCGCGCCAATGGAATCGTACAAAGCATTCCGTGGCCAAGAGCCAACAACAGATGCATTGTTAATTCGCCGCGGTTTAAAAACCAAAGTAGATTAATTTTATTAGATAAAAAAAAGCCCTGATTAATCAGGGCTTTTTTTCTTTTTTCAACTCAGCACTGACAACTCAACATTCAACACTCAGTTAGCTACCTGCAACCTGCATTTGGCTGATCAATATCGAGCCAGTGTGCACGCCGCCACGACGGTCAACATCGCTACCTACGGCTTGAATTTGCATAAACATATCTTTTAAATTACCGGCAATGGTGACTTCTGATACTGGGAACTGTATTTCACCGTTCTCAACCCAGAAACCTGCCGCGCCGCGTGAGTAGTCGCCTGTTACGGTGTTAACGCCTTGGCCCATTAATTCGGTAACCAATAAGCCTTTGCCCATAGTACGGCATAGTTGGGCTAAGTCTTCATCACCATGTTGTATCAACCAGTTATGAATACCGCCAGCATGGCCAGTACTTGCCATACCTAATTTACGTGCCGAGTAGCTAGTGGTTAAGTAAGTATTTAACACACCTTGTTCAATAACGGCTAAATCGCGGGTTTTTACGCCTTCGCCATCAAACGGGCTAGACGCTAACGCTTGCTTTAAATGCGGTTGCTCTAAAATAGTAATGGTTGGCGACATTATTTGTTGGCCAACTTTGTCTAATAAAAAGCTCGATTTACGGTAAATACTGCCGCCACTAATAGCTGACACTAAATGGCCAAATAAGCTGCTGGCAATATCGGCTCTAAAAATTACCGGTACTTTTTGCGTAGCCACTTTACGGGCATTCAAACGGGCGATAGTTTCTATAGCCGCTTCACGACCCACTTGTTTAGGATCAAGCAATTTTTGGTACTGTCTAGCAACGGTAAAGCTATAATCGCGCTGCATATCATCGCCATCTTCGCCTATTACTACACAGCTAAAGCTATGGCGTGAACTTGGGTGCCCCACTAGTTGGCCATGGCTATTGCCATACACTTTTAAACCTTGATGCGACGAAAACGAGGCGCCTTCAGAGTTGGTTATACGCGGATCAACAGCAAAAGCTGCTTCTTCTGCGCCAGCACATAATCGAATGGCTTCTTCTGTGCTAATGCTATCGGGGTAGAATAAATCTAAATCGGGTGGCGACATTTCTAGCCAGCTAGCGTCAGCTACGCCGGTGTGCGGATCTTCCGAAGTATAACGGGCAATATCTGCAGCGGCTTCTACCGCACGGCGCAAGGCTTGTGGGCTTAAGTCTGCCGTTGAGGCCGAGCCTTTGCGCTGACCAAAATACAGGCTAATACCTAGGCCGCCGTCTTGATTAAATTCGACAGTTTCTACTTCACCATGGCGTGTTTCTACGCTTAAGCCTTTGGTTCGGCTCATGGAGGCTTCAGCTGTGCTAGCGCCTAATTGCTTGGCATGGCTTAATACTTCGGCCACAGCTTGTTTTACTTCATCTATTTCTTGCCAAATAGTCGGTTGGGTTACTTGCATAATTCATCTTAAGAAAATTATTTTCACTAAGTTTACCATAGTCTGGGTATGGTGACTGCTGTCGTGCGGCAGGATCATGTATACTTACCACAATATTTGCTAAAGCGAACTGAAAAAAATGACTGATTTTATAAATGGCGATACTTGGGATGAAGAAGAAGGTAAAAGTAAATCGCAAATTAAACGCGAAATGCATGCCTTACAAGATTTAGGTGAAGAGTTAGTAGCATTAAGCCCAGCGGCTCGGGCTAAGCTACCGTTAGATGAAGAGCTACTTGATGCATTAGAGCTGGCTGATAGGCTAAGCAAAAAGCGTGAAGCCTTACGCCGCCATATTCAATTTATTGGTCGCTTAATGCGTGATCGTGATTTAGCTGAATTAGAGCGAGGCTTAGCGGTGTTGCGCAATACTAATCAAGCGGCCACGCGGCAGTTTCATAGAATTGAGCAGTTACGTGACAGAATGCTTGAAGACAACGATGTGGTTACCGAGTTTATTGCCGAGCACCCTAGCGTGAACACACAGCAATTGCGCCAACTGATTCGTAATGCGAAGAAAGAACAAGAAAAACAGCAACCGCCAAAAGCGTACCGTGAGTTATTTCAATTAATTAAACCCTTAATTCTTGAAGATTAGCAGCGAGGATAGCTGATAGCTTTCAGTATTTAGGTCGCATCAGATTTACCCTCACCAACACGTCGTGAACCCATCCTTGGGGACTCGACTTAACCCGTCCAGGGCTTAGACGGTTGGTTTAGGGTATCTCTGTTGCTAGTTTAGCTAAACTGATTACTTAGCCGAGATTAAACTAACTAGCGGTTTTTATTAACAGACTTTAGTTAACCAGCCGTGCTTATCTGCCGTTTTACCCCATTGAATATCATTTAACGCTTGGCGCAGTGCATTCGTAGTTGGCCCTGCTTCGCCATTACCTACCGTATATTCTTTACCATCATGAATTAAGGTGCCAACCGGCGTTAATACCGCAGCTGTACCTGACAAGGCGGCTTCTGCACCTGGCTTTTGTGAGCGCTGTAACAATTCGTCTACGCTTAACGCGCGCTCGGATACAGTCATACCGCGATCACGTGCTATCGCCAGAATAGAGTTGCGGGTAATACCATGTAAAAACGAGCTATCTAACGACTTAGTAATAATCTCGTTGCCGTCGATTAAGATAAAGTTAGCAGCACCGGTTTCTTGCACGTCACCTGCTGGGCAGAATAATACTTGATCAGCTTGCACTGATTTACGCGCTTTTAATATTGGCTGTAAAGCACTGGCGTAGTTACCACCACTTTTTACCATACCCATATGTGACGCACAGCGAGTCTCGTCGGCTAATAACAAGCGTAATGGCTTGCTGCCACCTGAAAAGTAATCACCCACTGGCGACAGTAATATATACAGCATAGAAGCGCTACTTGGCGCTGCGGCTTTACCAATAGAGGCTTCAGTACCAATATGAGTAGGTCGAATATACATAGAGCCCGGTGGAAGCGGTACATCAGCGGCAAAACGCTTAACAATATCTACAATCATCTGCTTTAGCTGCTCAGCATTCACTGGCGGTAGCGATAATAATTCACTGCTTTGAATTAAACGGGCAATGTTTTGATCCATACGGAAGATATTGATCGAGCCATCTTCGTGCTTAAATGCCTTTAAGCCTTCAAAACAGGTACTTGAGTAATGCAGCACATGGGCACCTGGGTGCAAACTAATGCTGTCGGTTTTAACTATTTGAGCTGCACTCCACTGGCCTTGCTCATAACTGGCTAGGCTCATTTCAGGGGCAAATACGGTACCAAATGCTGACATGCTGCTATTCCTGTAATGGGTAATAAATAAATTTTATTAGGCTAATCTAAAACGGCGCATACTTAACTACTGCGTACCGCCTACTGTCATGGCGTCTAATTTTAAGGTTGGCTGGCCAACACCAACCGGTAAACTTTGACCTTGCTTACCACACACACCAACACCGCTATCTAGCGCTAAGTCGTTACCAACCATAGACACTTGCTGCATGGCTTCTGGGCCGCTACCAATTAAGGTTGCGCCTTTAATTGGCGTGGTAATTTTACCATTTTCAATTAAATATGCTTCTGAAGCTGAGAATACAAACTTGCCGGAAGTAATATCTACTTGGCCACCGCCAAAATTAGGCGCATAAATGCCTTTTTTCACGCTAGCAATAATTTCTGCCGGATCACTCTGGCCAGCTAACATATAGGTGTTGGTCATACGTGGCATAGGTAAATGGGCAAAAGACTCGCGACGGCCATTACCGGTAGCGGCAACACCCATCAACATAGCGTTATGCTTGTCTTGCATATAGCCTTTTAAAATGCCGTTTTCTATTAGCACATTGTGCTGGCTGGGTACGCCTTCATCATCGATATTTAATGAACCGCGACGATTAGCTAAAGTGCCATCATCAACAATAGTACACAGCTTAGATGTGACTTGCTCACCAATACGGCCCGCAAACGTAGACGAGCCTTTACGGTTGAAGTCGCCTTCTAAACCATGGCCAACGGCTTCGTGCAGTAATACCCCCGGCCAACCTGAACCTAATACCACCGGCATAGTGCCAGCAGGCGCATCTATAGCGGTTAAATTCACTTGCGCCATACGAACGGCTTCGCGTGCATATTGCTGCCAACGTGGTTGGCCATCTACTAACTCAGTAAAATAAGCATATTCGGTACGTCCACCGCCGCCGGCACCACCGCGCTCACGTCTATCACCCTGTTGTAATAACACAGAGCAGTTTAAGCGTACTAATGGCCGAGTATCACTAGCAAAGGTGCCGTCACTGGCGGCAACTAATATTTCTTCGTACACTGCGGTTATGCTTACCATTACTTGTTCAGCGCGGCTGTCTAAAGTACGAATGTACGCTTCAATTTGATGCAACAAAGCCACTTTCTCGGTATTTGATAAGCTTTGTAGCGGCTCGCACGGTAAGTAAATATTGCTATTACTGCTTTTACTAAAAGCTTTAACTTGGCCTTGTTGACCACTTGCGGCAATACCCCGTGCTGCCGTTGCCGCTTGTTTTAATGCTGCGGCATTAATAGTATCGGCATAAGCAAAGCCGGTTTTTTCACCGCTAATGGCGCGAACACCGACGCCACGCTCAATATTAAACGAGCCGTCTTTAACTAAGCCGTCTTCTAGTACCCACGATTCATGGACACTTGATTGAAAATATAAGTCAGCATAGTCCAGCTTATGCTCAAATAAATAGCCCAGCGTACGCTGTAAGTCGTTGGCATTAAGATCTGATGCGCTGATCAGGTTCTGCTCTACTGCAGTCATGGTTTAAGCTCACTGTTAAATCGGTTATGGCTGGCTACCGGCATGCGTTGTCGCACGCGGGTTATTTCTGCCAGATCTATTTCGCTGGAAATCCAGCCAGGCTCGGTGCCTGCATCTGCTAAAATGTCGCCCCAAGGGTCAATAATTAAGCTGTGGCCAAAGGTTTCTCGGCCATTCTCATGCACGCCAGTTTGATTAGGCGCGATTACAAAGCATTGATTTTCAATCGCTCTTGCTTTGAGTAAGGTATGCCAATGGGCTTGACCAGTGGTACGTGTAAACGCTGCTGGCACACTTAATACATTCATGCCTTTGGCGAGTAATGCCTGCGCCAACCCTGGGAAGCGCACATCATAACATATGCTAAGCCCTAGCCTTAACTGTTCCAGTTCAGCCAGCACAACTTTCTGTCCGGGCTTAGTGGTCGCAGACTCACGATAACTGCCAATATTATCGCCGACATCGACATCGAACAAATGCATTTTCTGATAATCAGCCACAATAGAACCATCGGGGGCAAACAGCACACTGGATGCAGCAAAGCGCTCTGGATCATCAGTGATGGTGGGCAAACTACCGGCTAACAGGTACACCGCGAACTGCTTAGCTAACGCGGCACAGCCTTGCATAATAACCCCTTCACCTAATGCCGCTTGATATTGCTTATTTAAACTGTCGCGACTACCAAAAATAGCAAAGCATTCCGGTAACACCACTAGGTGTTGCTCAGCTACGGGTAACTCAGCTAAATACCCGGCTACTTGGGCTAAATTATGCTCAGGAGAAGGCGTACTGGTTAATTGAATTGCACTTAAGCGCCATTTAGCCATGTGATTGTTGCTCCTGCGGTTGCTGTGACTGCAAATTAACGCTAGTGCCTGGCTCTAGTTCTGGCTTTGTTTCAGGCAGATGTTCGGGCTTATATTCAGGTTTATGATCTGGTTGATGATCAGACTGATGCTCGGGCTTAGCGATGCGCACTGGCACCGGTACTTCAGTACTGTGCCGGTTAACCTCGGTAACAATAGGATCTTCAATAGTGCCGGTTATAGTAAAGTTAATTTTCGAAATTACTTCAGCACTTTGAAATACTTCATCTAGCGCCAGCGCAGCTAACCCTGTTGCGGGGTTGACCATCCAAGCAATGATAATTGGTAAACTGGAAGTCACTTTAGGCGCAAAAGACATTTGATAGTCCAGCTTGCTGCTGACTAAATCAGCATAACCTTGAATCGCTAAGTTGCCCGGCACGCCATCTATTGCAGCATTACTGGTTTGTGCCACCCCTTTAGTTAGCGCTAGATTGCCGGTCATTTTGTTATAAAAGAAGCCTTTAGAAAATACATCACGAAAATCTAAGCGCAGTTTTCGTAATAATGAATCTAAACTAAAAATTGAAAATAACCGAGAACCTTTATCACTCACTTCAGTGAGTGAGCCCTCACCTAACTTATAGTCTACTTCACCATTTAGTGCGGCTAATGCAAATTGATTCGGTGCGGCTGGCCAGTTCAGGTTAAAATTAATGTCGGCACTGCTGCCGGAAATTGCCGAGGTTAGTTGGAATTCATCTAATAAGCCACCAAAGTTAGGGCTAGTTAAACCGCCGCTAAACTGGCTAATGCCATTGCCACTACCTTCATTAGAGACACTGTTATTGCCGCGCTGCCACGAGCCGGTTAAATCTAATTGGTGCTTTTTATAGCGCGCCGTCAAGCTATCTAATTGCCAGCTGTTGGCGTCACTATGCGCTTGCGCATTAACTTCGCCAAAACGATACGAACCAATAGAGCAATCAGCACACTTAACGCTTATCGGAGGTAATTGTAATAACCACAATTGTGGCTCTAGCACATTTTGCTTAGCGTTAGCTAATATGGCGATTTCGGCCTCGGTCATTGCCCGCAGTGGCCAGGGTAACCTTAAATAATCTAGCTCAGCGTTAATGCCTTGTTGCTGCCAGTCTTTATGAAAGCGCCAGCGGCTAGCCACTTCGATTGCATTAAGCTGCAACTGCCATTGTTCGGCAAATTGGTTAACTTCAAATACGCTATTATTTAAAGTGATATCGCCAGGGAGTTGCAGTTGACCTATTTTGCCCCGAATGTAACTTAAATAAGGCAACATGGCGGGTTCATCGCTGGTTTCAACATCGAGTTGTTGTTGAATAAGCTCGAACCAACTCAGAAAGTCGGCCTGGGCTAAATTAATACTGATCGTAAAATCATCTGTGGGGATAACTTCATCTTGCGGCCCAAGTACTAAGTGCGCACGTTTAAAGTTATGCTGCAGTCTGTCTATATCGGCATGTAAATATAAGTTACTGGCATAATTTAGCGCCAATTTGCTATCGGCGTCATGTTCATTACCATACACAGTGACACTTAACTCGCGGCTTTCTGCAGCCGTTTTGTTATAAGGTTCCGGTAACAATAATTCGGTATTAGCTAAGTCGCTATTAAGCTGAGCATGATAACTAAAGCCGGTATCGGCTAAACTCAATGCTAGCTGCAATTGCCAAGCACTCGTGCCCTCGACTAAGGGCTCTGCAGCTGGATACAAGGCTAAAGCCAGTTGCTTTGCTTGCTGCTGGCCATTCAGGCGTAACGATAACTGATAACCAGCATCGGTATCTTTGCCATTTAAGTTGGCTAGAATAGGCAAGCCCCGCCACTGTAATTGCAGCTTATTGGCAGTAATTATATCATTGTCAAATGACAACTCGCCTGTGAGTTGTTCAATGATCATTTCGGGTGCTTGTAACCCTAAGCTGGCTTGGTTGAATGCAATATTACCCGAAGCGACAACCTCAGCATGATCTAAACCAATTTGTAAATTCACATCCCCACTAACTAACCCTGAGGCACCTAAATGCTGTAAAGTTGCGCCCAAACTATTAGCTAATGGTGATTGCTGCATTAATGCTGTTACGGCGCCAGCTGGTACTTGACGCTGAATATGAATGTCTAAATGCTCGGCATGAAATAAGTCTGTAATGCCAGCGCTAACGCCTTGCTCTACGTCAATATCCAGTAACTTACCGCTTTTTGACGTGATCAGCATTGCCTCATTTTCAAACCATAATTCTACTGCTAACTCGGTTAATTGTGGCCAGTCGGGTTGGAAGGCGAACACACCTTGCTTAAGGTCGGCTTGCACTTGAAACACACCTTGCTGCTGGGAAAAAGGAAACTCGCTGGCGATGCCATGCCACAGCACCGTCGCTTGTTCAAGTTCACCAGCTTTAATAGCTTCAGTCAGATAGCTTGCTACTGTCTCAGGCATATAACGGGTTGGAAAATAATGCTTAGCTTTAGCCGCATCTAAGTGGCGTAATTGCGCTAACATTTTTAATTCACCGTCAAATTGAATAGCAGCATCAATTTGTAAGTCGTCATTTTGTAATGCTAACGCTGGCATAATCAATTGCCAGTGCTGTTGCGGCGCGTAGTGTAAGTAAGCAGTAGCATCTAAACTAATGTAGTTGGTTGGCTTAGCAAATAAACCGGCCCATTCTAAGCGGCCATCGGTGCCTTGTAGGCTAATTTTAGCTAGCTCAGAATCAAACACAAAGCTGCCTTGAATATCGTTAACACCAGGAATATCTTGCACTGCACTACTAGCCAATTGGCTAAACTCACCTGAGCCTTGCCATAGACCTTGGCTCAACTGCCAGTTCAGATGCTGTAAGTAGCCAGACGGCTGATACCTAACGAGTTGCTGTAACAGTTGAATATCTTCTGCAAACAAATTTGCTAATGGCGTGATGGCATCTAATTGAAATTGATTAATACCGCCTTGCCAAAGCTCATCTTGCTTTTGCAGCGAAAAACTAATTTCTGGCCAGGTTTGTTGTTGATCCGATAAGGTTAAATAACCAGAAGCTAATGACCAACCGTCGGCAATAGGTTGCCATAATAATTGCCCTGCCCCCAATTGCAAAAACTGTGGGCCGCCACGCTGCCAAGCTAAGCTATTTTCTGCTAATTCTATTTGTAAGCGTTGCAAAGTACCTTGTTTTACCGCACCCCAAGCTTGAAAATTTACTTTAGCGTAATCTAGTTTTTGCGTGGTGGGGACTAAGCGGCGAAACCATGGCAGTACGTCTAGCTTATCGCTTTGTAAATACAGTTGCCCCTGTGCTTTGGCCCATGATTCACCATGCAAATCTAATATAAACGATACGGTATTATTAGTGACACCGGCCACAGATAACTCGCCATTACCTTGGTGCCGTTTATCATGGTTTGCCCAGTCTAACTGGCTAATGTTTACCACGACATCGTCACTGCTATCATCTTGTAAGATAAATTGGCTATCGACGACTGAAAAATAGGTTAATTGATGAAAAAACAATTGCTCAAGCGCGGTTAATATTGGGGTGTCGCTTAAATCAGTGGTATTTTCAACACTAAATAAGCTATCGGCATCAACATAGTATTTTAAGCGGCTAAGCTCAAAGTGCTGCGCGGTAAGTTTAAAACTGGTTAAGCTGCGCCAAAAGTCTAATCGAACGCGGGTTTCACCAATATAGAGTTGGGTTTGCCCCTGATGCTCTAAGCGTAAATCTTTAACCAATAACGCCGGACCAAACTTTTGCCAGCCGGCACTTAATTCTCCAATTTTCACTTCAGCTGAATATTTCTCAGCAATAAATTGCTCGAGTTGCAGCTTATAATTATCTGCATATGGCAAGCTATAGCGTAAAACAGAAATTACTACCGCCAACAACACTACACTGATAGCTAACGCCAACCAGAGCTTATGTAAGCAGAAGAAAGAAAACTGTTTTATTTTAGACACTACATCATCACCACATCAAATTGCTCTTGGCTATACAGCGGTTCAGTATGGATACTAATTTGCTTGCCAATAAATACCTGTAATTCTGCTAAGTTATGAAACTCGTCATTGGTTAGTGCATCTTTCACTGCCGGTGATACATAAACCACAAACTTATCTGCAGCATAAGCCCGATTAACGCGGACTATTTCACGTAGCACTTCAAAGCACACGGTTTCAACGGTTTTTAAACTGCCACGACCTTCACATACCGGACATTCTGAGCAAAGTATATGCTCTAAACTTTCTCGGGTACGTTTTCGGGTCATTTCAACTAAGCCTAACGCAGAAAAGCCATGAATGTTAGTTCTGGCCCGATCTCGTGCTAGCGCCAGTTCTAAGCTATGAAACACCCGTTTTTGATGCTCGGTACTTTGCATATCAATAAAGTCGATAATAATAATACCGCCTAAATTTCGTAAGCGTAATTGCCGAGCAATAGCCTGAGTTGCTTCGGCATTAGTATTAAAAATAGTATCTTCTAAATTGCGATGGCCAACAAAAGCACCGGTATTAATATCAATCGTGGTCATGGCTTCTGTTTGATCGATAATTAGGTAGCCGCCACTTTTAAGCGTGACTTTACGCTCTAATGCCCGTTGAATTTCATTTTCAACATCAAACATATCAAATATGGGCCGCTCGCCTGGATAATACTCCAGCAAAGGTGAGATATGCGGCATAAACTCTTCGCAAAAAGCGGTAAGCTGCTGGTAGGTTATTTTAGAATCGACTCTTACGCGTTCTAAATCAGCGCCAACAAAGTCACGTAAAATGCGATAGGCTAGGGTTAGGTCTTCGTAAACCACACCTTCTTTACGGGTCTTTTGTTTTCTTTTGATAATTTTTGCCCAAAGCTTTTTTAAAAAGCGGGCATCTTGAGCCAGTTCTTCTTCTTTAGCACCTTCAGCAGCCGTGCGGACAATAAAACCACCGCTGTCATCATTAAATTGGCTAACAATGTCTTTTAAACGCGTGCGCTCTTCATCACTTTCTAAGCGTTGTGAAACACCAACATGAGCTGAGCCAGGCATAAAAACTAAGTAGCGCGACGGTATGGTAATATCAGTGGTTAAACGTGCACCTTTAGTACCTAGCGGATCTTTCACCACTTGAACCAGTAAATATTGGCCTTCATGTACCAGCACCCGAATATCTTTGCTGGTTGCGGTTCTGTTATCAAGATCAGCTAAATTGTCAGGCTGCACGATATCTGAGGCATGTAAAAATGCGGCTTTATCTAAACCGATATTAACAAAAGCGGCTTGCATACCCGGTAACACACGGCTGACTTTGCCAACGTAGATATTACCGACTAATCCGAGTTTTGCTTGGCGTTCAATATGCAGCTCTTGTAAAACGCCATTTTCAATTAACGCTACCCGGGTTTCGCTTGGTGTCACGTTTAGCAATAATTCTGCGCTCATACCTGCTCCTGCCATCGTTGTAATAAACGTTCTGTTTGACACAAGGGTAAGCCAACTACCGCGCTATAGCTGCCATTAATTCGTTCGACGAAACGGCCAGCTAAGCCTTGAATACCGTATCCTCCCGCTTTATCTTGAGGTTCGCCACTTTGCCAATAATGCAATATTTCAGCGGGGTTTAATAATCGGAAATGTACTTCTGTTTGCACTAGCGTACTTAAGCTGCGCTGACTGTCTACTAAGGCAACAGCCGTCATCACTTGATGCACACTACCCGACAGCATGGCCATCATGCGCTGAAAGTCAGCAAAGTCGGTTGGTTTGCCTAAAATTTGTTGTTGCACCACCACGATGGTATCCGAGCCTAAGGTTGGTAACTCTGCGCTTAATCGGGCTAAGCCAGCTTGCGCTTTGGCTAACGCCAAACGCTGGACATAATCTGCCGGTATTTCATCAGTATAAGGGGTTTCATCAATATTGGCTGCGATAAGCTGAAACTCAACACCGAGCTGAGTTAATAGTTCACGTCGCCGAGGAGAAGCCGAGGCAAGTGCTATTTTTGGATACATGTTTGGTTGCATTACTGGATCTTTAATTGACGACGATAACGCCTTAATAGCCAGAATAACCAAGGCCACGCTAACATACCAGTTAACACTGGCCATAAATATTCAGCTAAAAAATATACGCCGACTAAAAAGTGACTTAACCAAAATAAAAACAAGTGATAAAAGGCTAATAATATACTCAATAATAGTGCTTGCTGAATAACTGAAAAGTTGCGTATTTTTAGGTAATTAGAGGCCACTATATAAATTACGACTGAATACGTTAAAGCATTGACGCCTAATACGGTGCCCACTAACACATCTACCATAAAGCCAAACACGAAGGCCGTACCTATACTGACCCGATGCGGCATCGCTAGTGTCCAATACATTAATACCAGCAAGGTCCAATCTGGACGAGCTAGCTTAACCACTTGTGGCAGCGGCATGACGGTAAGTATTAAGGCAATAAATAGCGATAAGTAAACGAAGCCAATTCCTTGTGCTTTACGCATCGGGCTGCTCCTGTAGTGGTACTGGCAAGGCTATGGGCAAAGTTACTGCCGGAATAGCAGACAATAACAACACATGCCGCACCCGATCTAGCTGAGCAAAAGGCTCGGCATACACCAACATAAACGGCTGACTGGCATCTTGGTTAATTCTAATCACTTTAGCTACCGGATATCCCTCGGGAAATACACCATCTAAGCCAGAAGACAATAAACGGTCTCCTTCACGAATATCAGTACTGTGAGGTAAATGTACTACACGCAGTTGGTCCCACTGGCCAAGGCCTTCGACTACAGCACGCACGCCGGTGCGCTCGGCACGTACTGCAATGGCATGAGTATTATCAGAAATTAACAGTGCTCTGCTCGTATTGGGGCCAACACTCACAATTTGCCCTACAATACCTTTTTCATCAATAATGGCTTGCTGCTCGGTCACGCCATCGCTGCGGCCTTTATTTAACACCACTTGATGACTAAACGGATGACTATAAACGGCTAAAACTTCTGCAATTAAATGCTGGCCATCTTTAGACGGCGAAGCGCCCAATAACGCCCGTAATTTAGTGTTTTCTTGTTGCAGGTAATTTAGTAATTGCAGCTGGCCACTCTGTTGCAAAAGCTTCTGCTTTAAACGGCCGTTTTCTTCTAATAACGCATGTTGCGACATAAATTGCTCTGAGGCACCCGAAAATAAGGTCTCAGGTAAGCTGGCAATATAAAATAATGGGCTGGCTGCAGCAGTAAGATAGCTGCGCAGTTGGGTGGAGCTATCGGTGTAGCGATCAACAAACATTAAACCTACGCTACATAGCACTGCTAAAAATAAGCGTAGGAATAATGACGGGCCTCGACGATACATAGTATTCATTTATATAAAATATTCATGATGTAAGGTATTCATTTAGCAAGGCCGCGCAGTGCCATTCCCATTAATCATAACTGAATACATCACCACCATGCATATCAATCATTTCTAATGCTTTACCGCCGCCGCGTGCAACACAGGTAAGTGGATCATCTGCGATCACAACTGGAATACCGGTTTCTTCCATTAGTAAGCGGTCTAAATCACGTAATAAAGCACCACCACCGGTTAATACCATACCGCGCTCAGAAATATCTGACGCTAATTCTGGTGGCGATTGCTCTAAAGCCACCATTACTGCGCTAACAATGCCAGCTAGAGGTTCTTGTAACGCTTCCAGTATTTCATTACTGGTTAACGTGAAACTACGTGGCACACCTTCGGCTAGGTTTCTACCGCGCACTTCAATTTCTAGTACGTCATCACTTGGGTAAGCCGAACCGATTTCGGTTTTAATTCTCTCAGCCGTGGCTTCACCAATTAAAATACCGTAATTGCGACGAATATAACTGACGATTGAATCGTCAAATTTATCACCACCAATACGTACGGAAGAAGAGTACACCACACCATTTAAAGAGATAATGGCAACTTCTGTAGTACCACCGCCGATATCAACTACCATACAGCCCGTTGCTTCTGATACCGGTAAACCGGCACCGATAGCAGCAGCCATAGGCTCGTCAATTAAATACACTTCACGTGCACCAGCACCTTGTGCAGACTCACGAATAGCGCGGCGCTCAACCTGGGTAGAGCCGCAAGGCACACAGACTAGTACCCGAGGGCTAGGACGCAAAAAGCTATTGCTGTGCGCTTGGCGAATAAAATGCTGTAACATTTTTTCGGTGATATAAAAGTCGGCGATAACACCGTCTTTCATTGGCCGTATGGCCTTGATGTTACCCGGTGTACGGCCAAGCATGCGTTTAGCGGCATGACCTACTGCGGCGACGCTTTTCGGGCCACCTGCTCGTTCTTGCCGAATAGCAACTACTGAAGGTTCGTTCAGCACTATGCCTTGGTCTTTGACATAAATAAGTGTGTTCGCAGTACCAAGGTCAATGGATAAGTCGTTTGAAAATAGGCCACGCAATTTATTAAACATGAAAAAACCGGATCCTTATAAAGCTGAATTTTGCACTGCTACGTTTGACAATGCGCCAGCATTTAGCACATTAACGAATATGTCGTTTATTCTATGTAACTCTATGGCTAGTGAATAGCCTTATCTTGCATTTTTATGAAATTAATCTGGCTTTAACAATTATTAATGCTTATTAACCCAAGGCTCTCGCTCAACATCGGTTATGAGCTCTCTCAACATCGAGGACAGCGGTTAGGCCACAGTAAATCAAAAAAGTTCGCACCAATAATTTTGCTGTGAATTATAGGCATCGAGTACAGCACACTGTCATTTAGTCTAAGAATGACGCTATACTCTTTAATTCTATATACCTAGTAATGAAAACTATAAAATGCTCGATGATTGTACGTTATTTACCATTAAAAAACCGTCGTGGCAGCAAGTAAAACATCCTATTCTTATAAAAAATAATATAGATCTCTGGCTCTGCCATCTGCAAACTAGACCCGCTCAGCTTTCAGGTAATAAATGGCTAAAGCTGAAACACCATATTGCTAAAGTTAAGGCTGAGCATAAACACGGTATCGTTACCTTTGGTGGTGCATTTTCGAATCATATAGCCGCAGTTGCCGCTGCATGTGCCCAGCTTGGTTTAAAAAGTCTAACTTATTTAAGAGCTGATAGCGTAGATCTAAACAATCCAACCATCCAATTTTGTTTACAACACGGCATGCGTTTTCATTTATTAAATCGAGCAGAATACCGTTTACGCAATGATGACACATTTTGCCAAGTTATTACGAACTCACACCCTGAATTATTATTAGTAGCCGAAGGTGGCTCTTCTAGCGAAGGAGCAAAAGGCGTAGCAGAGCTTAATTTAACAGATACGCCAAATGGTAAGGCAAGTTTAGTCGCATTAGCCACGGCTAGTGGTGGTACATTAGCCGGCGTTATTACCGCAAATAAAAGCCAAGTACTAGGTATAGCCGCAGTCAAAGATTCTTCTATTGCGGATCGAGTTAAACAATTGTTACCTCAGGAAGTTAACGCGACAAGTTGGTCTATTAATATGGATTATACTGATGCTGGTTATGCTAAATTTAGCCCTGAACTATTAGCTTTTTGTCGAGAAATGGCGAGTTATAATGTTCATGTAGAGCCGATATATAGCGGTAAAGCCTTATATGGATTATTTAAGTTGATCGAACAAGGCCAGCTAAACAAACATAAGCGGATTTGTTTTTTTCATACCGGTGGCTTACAAGGTTTGGATGGCTTGTTATACCGTAATTTAATTAGTGCTAATGACTATAAAATCTTAATGGGTGGCTAAATCTATTCCCATTTAAACAATATTAAAGCCTCGCTTTGTAAGCGAGACTTTATTAAACCTATGAGTTACCTATTCTTTATCTGCAATGTTTTTTAAATTGTCATTTATTTTAAATAGTACAATAAGCAATTCACACCAGATCCGCACACCGATGCAACCAAACACAATTATCACCAACGACTGCCAAAAACCAGCAAAACCGGTAAACATAGTACCCAGTCCACTAATAATTACTGATATTAGTAATAACCAATATACAACGGTAATTATCTTAGGTGTCAGCATCGAGTTAAAAAAGAATACGTCTTTCATTGTAAGTCCCTTACATTTTTAATAGTTTTAAATAGTTCAAAGTTAACTATCAGCACCACATTAGGACACAAAGATCGAGTTGGCAATTCTATTTTATTAATATCCATGTAATTATTTAACAGAATTTTTATTTAGATTTGCTAGCGATCTATTTGCATTGGGAGCCT